>CAYUVK010000015.1:25563-60997 GCA_964448105.1 uncultured Ignavibacteriaceae bacterium | reverse complement strand
ATTCTTTTCGGTATGATGACCCATATTCAAGTATACTGTTGTTTATTGCATCCAGTGCCCTCATCTGCGGCATAAGTTCCCACTGCCTTCTAAGAATATTAAAACCAAACCTGTCTTTCAAGAAAATATTCCATATCGCAAGGGCATATTCCTGTTCCCCACCTCCGCAGTCTGAACAAGAAAATGCATTTTCGGTATTGTTAAAATAAAAAGGTAAATAATTGTAATAATCATTAATGCTGCTATAGACAAATTCTTCCATTGCCGTGGCTGACAACTCATAGAAAAAACCATCTAAATCATACCTATAAATATATCTTCCTATTTGTTCGGCATGATGGAATTCATGAGCTAAGGTAACCCGTACCCCATTGATTCCTTTTGTTGGGAAACTTTGATAATTATTGTGAATTACAATGTATGAAGAATATGTACCATTACCGTTAGAATTTTCCGGTTGTGTATAGCCATAGCTTCCTGCAGTTGAATTACTAATATAAATATCATAAGGAGAATTATCACGGTTAGGAAAAAGATAACCCAACTTTTTTATTTCAAAATTGTAAACGGAATCTAAAGCTTGGGAAATTAAAGTTAAACAATCGTTTAAACTCATATTATCATATGAGGGCTTATTTATGCCGGAAGGATCATAATGCACCTTAAAAAATCCATCGGGAGTTATCAGACTATCCTGAAGAACAGGTCTTTGAAGAATTTTTTTAATGTCCATTTGCTGCTGTAGCGTAAACCTGTTAATATTAGTCACTATAGAACTGACTAATCCGAATCCGCATTTTTCATATTTTATTTCACCGGAAACTGATTGAATTGATTTAATCTTAAATTCTTTTGAATTTACAAAAATTAATTTATTATAAAGTGAATCAAGTTCCTGCTTTGTTAAATTCTGTGAATAAACAAGGTTAACAGTAAATAAGATTATTGTTAAAAAATAAAATATTTTCATTGAGTAACTTTAATAATTGAAATTGGACTTTCATTTCTTTGAGTAAAAACGATATGATAATTTTTTACGTTCATATTCTTAATAAAATAACGATTTAAGTTTTCTGCCGAAGCAATTTTTACGGCAATCAATTCTTTCCCCTCTTTAAGGAAATCAAACCTATCAACAATTTTGTTTTTAGGATAATACACAAATAACTTTTTTAAACCGTTAAATCTCATCTCACCTAAAAACAGCTGAGCTTTATTTTCAACATTTAATGTTCCGGTCTGTTCATCTTCTTTTACTAACGAAGAAAATTTATCAGTGAAAATTACAGCAAGATTTTTTTCTTCGGAATTTAAGAAACTTATTGATACATCTTTGTCTTTGTTTAGAAGATCACCGGTAAATGCAGTCACTTTAAAATATGTTTGCAAAGATAATGAAAATTTTTCTTCCGGTGCGCTTTGAGGCTTGCTAAAATCTTTTCTAAGAAATCTTAAATTGTTTCCAGTTTTTTGCCAGAAATATACCACTCCTGCAGAACCGAAGGTTATGTTGGAGGCTAAGTCTTTGATTGTTATTTCATAGTTTTCATTTGAATAGTTGTGCTCGGAATATTTGAAAATATCAATACCCAATTTATCATTATTTCTATAGGCAGCAAAGATGTCTACTTTACTCTCACTATCCTTGATCACTTTTAGATCCATAAGATCACCGTGAGCGTAGATTGATTTTCTTTCGATTTTATTATTATCAAAATCTACAACAATTGCTTCTATAAGCTTTCTATCAAATGAATAGCAATAAAAGCCTTTAATATTTGAGGAAATATTAAATGCCGTTATTTCGGAATGATTTTGAAAAAGTGAAAATGAATAATACAGTTTAGGAATACCTGCACTATTTCTGATAACCGTTATTAATGAATTACTTAATTCATCCAAAAAACAAAAATCGGTTATGCCATCATCATCATTATCAAAAAAAGTTATAGCGCCAGGTTCAGCGCCTAAAACCATTTCCACATTTTCGGAAAATGAAGACAGCCTGGTTATGGTAAACAAATTACCCGTGGTGTTTAATCCGGCTATTCCGCTTATAAATTTACTGTAAAAAGGAATTATATCTTTTAGATCATTTTTTTTTAGGTATGCAATTTCCGGGTAAAACTGTGTTTCACTTTTTGCAAATATTACGGATAAAATTCCTTCGGCATAATTAATATATGCTATATCGATTTTACCATCTTTATTAAAATCGCCAACTATAATTTTGTCAGGGAAAAACAATGGGTTAATTGTTACACTGTTTTCAAAAGAGCTTCTAAAATCGCCATAAAAAATCATAATTGAATTATCTTTTACAAATATCAAATCTTCATAATTATCCGAATTCATATCAAAAGACTGAAGTGATCTAACCCTTCCATTAATAGGAATAGAACGTACTTTTCTAAAATTACCGTCCCCGTAATTATAAAAGAATTCAAGGGAATTTGTAATAAGATTAAATCCTGCAATATCCGGAATATCATCATTATTCAGATCAATGAAGGTAGCATCCGTATAAATTGTTCTTTCTTCTATCTTCTTTTCCTCTAATTTTCTACCTGACAGATATAATAATGAGAGCCCATCGAATGCACTCCCTGAAATTAATATTTCTTTTTTGCCGTTTCCGTTAACATCTGCCAACGAAATATTTTCCGGATAAGAATTAAATTTGATAGTAGATTGTATTGAAAACCTTCTATATTTGGAGATTTGAAAGATGCCGGCAGTTCTATCTCTCCTTGAAGCAAATGCATAGCCTTCAACTTCCTTTTTCTTATTGAAAATTGTCTGAATGCTTGAAAACTGGAAAGGTACTTTAATGCTGTCCTGCCGGGAAAATTCTCCGTTTTCATTCCCGGTTAATATATTAATTTTCTTTTTTAGCGGAGAATATAAAAGAATATCTGAGTATGAATCATTATTATAATTAAAAGAAAAAATGGAAGAATAATTTTGACCTGTTGCAATATTTTTAAATTTACAAAAACCGTTTACTGGAACTTGAGTATTATTAAACAGATTTTGTGAAAAAATAAAACTGGAATTGGACAAAAAAACAACAAGCAAAAAAATGTTAAATTTTTTTTTCAGCAGATCAGAGTTAACCTTTAGCAGAAATTCTATTTTTAAGTCTATTTTCCCTCCTTTGAAGAGCTTCTTCATATCTTCTTTTTTCATCTTCTTTTTCAGGAATTGCTTCAATTGCTTTTAAAGGTTTACCTTTTTCATCCACACAAACAAAAGTTAAATAAGCAGTATTAGTATGAGTTCTGGAACCTTCATTAAAAGACTCAGCATAAACTTTAACCCCGATTTCCATTGAAGTATTAAATACACGGTTAACCGAAGCAGTAAGGGTAACAGCGTCTCCCAGGCTAATCGGATGATGAAAATCTATTCTATCAACCGACGCTGTAACACAAATTCTATGATTATGTTTTGAGGCACATAAAGCAGCACAAATATCTATCCAATACATAAGGTGCCCCCCCAATAATTTACCTAACTGATTTGTATGGTTTGGTAAAACGAGCTCAGTCATAGTTATAACTGATTCACTTATTTTTTTACCTTGAATCATTATTTTGAAGCAGAGAGTTTATTCTCGAGGGAAGCTTTTAGTTTCTTAATTTTATTTATATTCGAGTCATCGGGATATTTTTCAATAAATTTGGACATTTCGCTTAATGCTTCATCATTCATATTTCTATCCAACAAGATTTTTATTTTATCATACATTGCCATGGGGGCATACTTTGTATCATGATAAGTTTCTATTAAATCGGAATAATAAATTAATGATGCAGTATAGTCATCCATTTTTTCATATATACCGGCGCTGTTATATTCTTTATGAGCTAATTTGTTGTTCATTTCGGAGATCTTTTTTTCCGCATCGGGAACTTTCGGATTAGTAGGGAAAAAATCAATAAATGCTTGAAACTCTTCAATAGCTTTTTTAGTGTATTTTTGATCAAGAGAATAATCGGGTGAAAGCTGATAATAACATTCCGCTAGCATATATTGAGCATCCTGTAAATATTCACTGGCTGGCATATTTCTAACCAATTTACTGAACTCATAAGCTGCCATTATATATTCTTTTCTTTTAAACCTGGTCATAGCCAGATAATATTGGGCATCATCTATAATTGCATTGCCGGGGTATTGAAGAATTAGTGATTGAAATTCATTAAGAGCCTCAAGATAATCTTCATCATTATATAAGCCTTTGGCATAAGTAAGTCGTTCATCAGGGGTCATATTTGCTGTATTCACTGAAGACGAACATCCTGCTAAATAAAGAGATAGAACAATTAGAAATAATAATTTCTTCATAAAACCATAAAATTTTTAGAATTATTTATTCAATTATAATTAAAATCAAAAAGTCATCAAAGCCAATAATAACTGCTTTGCATAAGCACAAAATCAGCTCAAGAATTATTTTTTGAATTGATATAAAAGTAGAATAACCGTTGCTACACTGCCGACAATACTTAAATATCTACCAACGATACCAACATAATAGTTAAATGACCGAACCGGATTTTTGGGAACATAAATAAAATCACCGTTTTCTATAGAGACATTTTTTTCATCGACCGATATCCATTCTCTTGTTTCAGCTTTTATAACCGAAATTTTTCCCTCATTGGCTAGCTCACCTAATCCCCCGGCTCTATCTATATAATATTTATAATCTCTACCTTTTACGTACCTAATATTACCCGGTGATTTTACCTGACCAAATACATATACAGTATTTATTTTTTGAGGAATAATAATAACATCTCCGTCCCGCAACTTTAAATTACCAACTCTTGAATCATTATCTAAAACACTATCAAAATCCAAAGTTGCCTCATTTAACGTTTGTCTGATTGCATCATCAACAAAGAAGAATGCTGTATCTTCTTCAGTAAGATTGGACATCCTTAACATTTTATCACGTTCAAACTGAAAAAGAACTGGATTTGGCCAATCTCTAAAAAAATCAGATCGATCCTCTAGGTTAAGCCCGAACTCTTTCTCTAAAATATATCTAATATTAGTTCCCCTTATCAACTTTGCTCTTTTAAGCGATGCTTCTTCTGTAAAACCTCCTGCAGCTTTTATGACTTCTTTAATTGGAGTATTATTTTTTGTTATAGGAATTTCCCCAGGTCGTTTTACTTCTCCCAGAACTAAAACTTTATAGTCTTTTCTTTGAGTTTCATCAGCAAGAACTATAATCCTATCTCCCCTCTGCAAAGATATGTCACTAGTAATTCCGACTTTAAACTTATTTAATGTTTCACCATTATAGCTTAACCGGTCAATTTCTACCGAATCAACATTTTCATAGGCTTTATTAATACCTTCGGCCAACTCCAAAGCGTTGGGAAGTTTGTCACCATCAACAAAATTGAATTTATTCGGATTATTTACTGCACCAGAAACAGTGAAAAAATCTCTGTCTAAATCAGTAGGGCTAAAAATCAATACATCATCATTTTTTAGATAAGGATTATTGGAAAAATCTCCAGTTATTCTAAACTTTATAAGGTCAAGTTTAATTACTTCACCGTCAGCTCTTTTTAAAGTAATATTGCGGAGAGAATATTTATTAAAATTTTTTTCTATATTCTGTAAAGTCCCAGCGTCGAGGATATTCCCTTTAGCTCTAAGTTTTGCTTCGTTAAACATCCTTGTAACAAATTGATCTACTCTTTCAGTAATGGATGCAGGGAATGTACCTGTAATAATGAAATTTCCTCCGATTGTAACACTTATTGTGCCCATATTCATCAGGGTATTTTGGTTAATTTTATTGGTATTTAAATCCTGCGCATTTATTAATGCAGTACATAAAAGAATTATGATGATACTATAATATTTTTCCATTTTTTCAAAAAAATATAATTATTGTTGATATTGAATTTTATAATAATCCTGGTATTCTCCCGAAATTATCCTTTGCCACCAATCTTTATTTTGGGTGTACCAATCAATTGTCTGCTTAATGGCTTCCTGAAATAAAAAGTCAGGTTTCCAGTTTAATTCCTTTTTTATTTTACTTGAATCTATCGCATAACGGCGATCATGACCGGGCCTGTCTTTTACATACTCAATAAGATCTTCCGGTTTGCCGAGATATTCCAAAATCAATTTTATTATTTGAATATTCGGCATTTCATTACTTGCACCAATATTATATACCTCTCCGACTTTCCCTTTTTCAAAAACTAAATTAATAGCTTTATTATGATCATGAACAAAAATCCAGTCTCTTACATATAAACCATCGCCGTAAACAGGTAATTTATTATTGTTCATTGCATTTATTATCATTAAAGGAATAAGTTTCTCGGGGAATTGATACGGACCATAATTGTTTGAACACCTTGTTATTGCAACAGGTAAACCATAAGTATGGTAAAAAGCCAAAACCATCAGGTCAGCGGATGCTTTACTTGAAGAATAAGGACTATTTGGTGAAAGCGGTGTTTGTTCGGTAAAATATCCATCAGCACCAAGACTCCCATATACTTCATCAGTTGATACTTGAATAAATTTTTCTACTTCGAATTTCCTTGCGGTCTCTAAAAGAATATTTGTTCCGATTACATTCGTTCTAAAAAATATTTCGGAACCTAAAATACTCCTATCAACGTGAGATTCGGCAGCAAAATTTATCACGTATTTAATTTTATACTTTTGGAATACACCAGCAACAAATTCACTATCGGTTATATCCCCCTTTTCAAAATGATAATTTTTTTTCTTTTCAGATTGTTTTAGGTTTTCAAGATTACCGGCGTATGTCAGCTTATCGAGATTAACAATATTATAATCATCTCTTTCATTTAAAGTTTGATTTATATAATTGCTCCCGATAAAACCGGCTCCCCCGGTCACTAAAATATTTTTCATTAAAATCCTATAATGAGAAAAATCCTACAAAAATACCTGTTTGAATATAGAAACTATTTCCATTTAAACCGGATGGAACATTAGATAAGCTTTGATCATTATCTATCTTCCAACTATTTGCAAAAGTTACTTGATAACCTCCACCTATTCTAAAAATCATAAATCTAAGAAAAGGAATATCAACATTGACAGTCGGTGTAAAAAACCAGAATGTATTTTTAATTGTTCTATGAGTATTTAAAGTAGAAAATTGATTTGCAAGATCAGTCCAAACATTATCCCAAGAAAAAGTACCGGTATTTTTATATATATCTACTTGCATACTTCCACCACCGATAACCGCACCTAAAGAAATACCAAAGGTTCTTACGAAAGGTAATGTATATTCAACCGTAAGACCTCCTCCGCCAAGAGAATAATCAACTTCTTTATTTATATTGTCCTGAACCGCTTGAAAAGAATTCTGATTAAAAGATTTATCTAGTAAAACAGGCAAAGGGCTTGATCTTGAAATGGATTTTGATCCGCCAAATCCCATTCCGCCGACTCTCAAATTTTTAATAAAACCTAAATAAATAAATCCTGCACCACCGGTTGTAAAAAATCCGCTGTTTGAAAATTCCGGTATGCCAAACTGTTTTAATTGTGTATTTAATTCATCAAATTTCGGGAAAATCCATCCCGGAGTAAAACCGCCGCCTCCGCCAAATGGAGCATCATAATATCTTGCTTCCTGAGCCGAAATAATTTGGACCGCACATAGTATTATAACTGATATTAAAAGTTTCTTCATATTTTTATTTTTTTATGAAGTTATAAATTTACCAAAGTGCTTAGAAAAAGCAAAGGTAATAACTCAATAATAATTATTTTGTTTTTTAAGAATGTATAGTTGAAATTATAAATCGGCTCTGAAAATGAATTCAGATTGTTTTATTGTTAAATTATTTACAACCCCTATGTGAATAACAATATAGCAATACAGCAATAAAACAGTAACTAGAAATTATAAATTAACAATTAATAGTTTACTATATTGAATACTATAAAATTAGGAGATTAAAATTTATGAAAGTCTTAATTACCGGCGGCAGTGGCTTACTCGGACAATATTTGAACATTGAACTTTCAAAAGAAAATGAAATTTTAACCTTATGTAATCAGCATACGGGCAATTGCAATAAATTTTATTCTCACAAGATTGATATAACAAATTTTGATGAATTAAAAAGAGTATTTCAAGAATTTTTGCCGGATATTGTTATTCATACTGCAGCCATTTCGACCCCGCAGCTTCCAGGAAAATTATCGACAAAAGAAGTTTATATGACAAATGTTAATGCAACAAAAATTATTGCTGAACAATGTGAAAAGAATAATTCAAAATTAATTTATACTTCAACTGATTTAGTATATGCAGGCTATCGCGGCGCAATGCTATTTGAAAGTTCTAAATTAATTCCTATTTCTCTATATGCAGAAACGAAGCTTATGGGAGAGACAAAAATCCAGGAAACTTTTGATAATTATATAATCCTTAGAACTGCTTTACTTTACGGTTTCGGTTTAAACCATTCAAAATGCCATTTTCATGAAATGTACAATAACTTAAAAGAAAAGAAGAGAGTTAAACTTTTTACGGATCAATTAAGGACACCGCTTTCAGTTATTGAGGCATCAAAGATTATCTCATCATTAATAAAATTAGATGTTAAAGGAGAAATTATTAATTTCGGCGGATTGGAGAGAGTTTCAAGATATGAGCTTGGTGAAATTCTTTGTGATACTTCAAATCTTGATAAAGGATTACTTGAAAAAATAACAATGGATGATATTCCTGGATTACCGAAAGTCGAAGATGTTTCGATGAATACTGAAAAACTGCAATCTTATGGAGTTAAACAGAAAAGTATTCAAGAATCTGTAAAAGAAATCTTAAATGCCGGTCACCTTTGAGGTGACTGGCACTTATACACTTTAGCTATCACTGCAGAATTATATGCCCTAGCTTATCCCGCTTGGTTTTAAGATATCTAGCATTGATTTCATTAGGTTGTATTTCAATCGGAATTCTCTCAACAATTTCCAAACCATATCCTTTTAATCCAACAATTTTTTTTGGATTATTAGTCAAAAGTTTTATTTTTTTCACACCTAAATCGAGAAGAATCTGTGCACCAATTCCATAATCCCTTAAATCAGCTTTAAAACCTAAAGCTTCATTTGCTTCAACGGTATCTTTTCCTTCGTCCTGAAGCTTATAAGCTAATATCTTATTCTTTAATCCAATTCCCCGGCCTTCCTGCCTCATATAAACGAGAACACCGGCACCGCATTCTTCAATTTGATCCAGCGCAGCATTTAATTGATCATGACAATCACATCTTAAGGAATGAAAGACATCTCCTGTTAAGCATTCCGAATGCATTCTTACTAAAACAGGAACATCCGGTTTTATTTCTCCTTTTACCAGAGCTATCTGTTTTTTATTATCAACCAGGCTTCTGTACAATTTTAATCTAAATTCTCCGTGAGCTGTCGGAAAATTAATATCTGTAATTTTTTCAATTAACTTTTCCTTTTGGAGCCTGGACTTAATAATAGCCTGTACCGTGACAATCTTTAGTCCGAACTTCTTCGCAATTTTAAGTAGATTCGGAACTCTTGCCATTTCACCATTCTCGTGAAGTATTTCACAAAGAACTCCGGCGGGTTTTAAATTTGCCAACTTACAAAGATCAACTGCAGCTTCCGTATGACCTGCTCTTCTTAAGACACCTTCATCAAAAGCACGTAAAGGAAAGATATGACCCGGTCTGGCAAAGTCTTCTGCTCTGGAATTCGGATCAATTATCTTTTTAATTGTAAGTGCTCTATCGACAGCAGATATACCGGTACTTGTTCCTTTAATTGCATCAACTGTTACGGTAAATTGAGTACCATGTAAGGCAGAGTTGGCATCAACCATTAACGGCAAGCCAAGATCATCTAGCTTTTTCCCGGTAACCGCAACGCAAACCATCCCCCTTCCATGTGTAATCATGAAATTTACAATATCAGGAGTAACATATTCCGCAGCACAAACGAAATCCCCTTCGTTTTCACGATCTTCATCATCAACTACAATTATAATTCTACCGTTTTTTATTTCTTCAATAGCTTCTTCAACTGAACAAAACATTATTTAACCCCAATTTTTTTTCTAAATATACTATAAAAAGATAAAC
Source organism: uncultured Ignavibacteriaceae bacterium (assembly GCA_964448105.1). Classification (GTDB taxonomy): domain Bacteria; phylum Bacteroidota; class Ignavibacteria; order Ignavibacteriales; family Ignavibacteriaceae; genus CAVQBP01. Next base: position 50,843 of record CAYUVK010000015.1, on the reverse strand, counting down.
AAAATCCCGTGCAATTTCAGCTTAAAAACTATGGCTTAGCTTTCCTTGCTAGAAATTATCGAAGATATTGCGGAACGTTCGTATTTTAATTTTATATTGTCTCCAACCTGGAGAAGAACTGTTTTTTCATCGAGACCAGCAATTACACCATGCAAACCGCCACTGGTAACAACTTTATCACCTTTTTGAATATTTTTTAACATTTTGTCTCTTTCTTTGGCACGTTTCTGCTGTGGCCTGATGATCATAAAATAAAAGATCAGGAAGATAGCACCAAACATTATAATTGTGCTAATAAAACTTCCTCCCCCACCATTACCTGAGGGGGCCATTGCAATAATTGTATTCAATTAATCCTCCGTGTTGTTTTTTCTTTCTATTATTATTTTTTTTATTATTTCAGATTTCCAATCCAAATAAGTTCCGTCAATTATTTTCTTTCGAGCTTCTTTCACTAAATTCAAATAAAAATGGAGATTATGAATGCTTGCCAGTTCTAGGGCAAGAATTTCTTTTGTAATAAACAAATGCCTTAAATAGGCACGGGAAAAATTTTTACAGGTATAGCATTCACAGTTTTTGTCAATAGTATCAAAATCATCTTTATACTTTGAATTCCTCATAGCAAGAACGCCTTCAGAAGTAAATAAGTATGAATTGCGTGCATTTCGTGTCGGCATAACACAGTCAAACATATCAATTCCTCTTTCTACTGCTTCAAGAATATTTTCCGGTCTTCCGACACCCATTAAATATCTTGGTTTCTTATCCGGCATAAAATCAGTTGTAAAATCAACCATTTCATACATAGTGTCAACCGGTTCACCTACTGCTAATCCTCCAATTGCATAACCATCAAAATTAAGTCCGACTAAATCCTTTGCAGATTTTTCCCGTAAATCCTTATAGACACTTCCCTGGATTATTCCAAATAAATATTGAGAATGCCCATAAAGAGATTCTGATTTTTCAAAAGCTTCTTTATTTAATAATGCCCAATCGGAAGTTAATTGTGTTGAATTTTTTGCATATTCATAATCGCAAGGATATGGAGTACATTCATCTAAAACCATCATAATATCTGAACCAATACTTCTTTGTATTTTCATTACTTTTTCAGGAGTAAAAAAGTGCATGGAACCATCCAAATGAGAACTGAATTCCACACCATCTGTTCTAAGCTTGCGCAATTCGGATAAGCTAAATACCTGGTACCCGCCGCTGTCTGTTAAAATTGGTTTTTTCCAATTCATAAAATTATGCAGACCGCCGGCTTTTTCAAGAATTTTCGTTCCGGGTCTTAAATAAAGATGATAAGTATTAGAAAGAACAATTTCTGCTTTTATATCGTTTTCTAAAGAGTCTTTTTTTACTGCTTTTACTGTTCCCTGAGTGCCAACAGGCAAAAAAATAGGTGTTTTTACTATTCCATGATCAGTTTTAAAGTATCCGGCTCTAGCTTTACTATTTGAATCTTTACCTTCAACAACAAAATTAAACAAATTCACCTATTTAAATTTTCAAAATATATAGTAATCTAAACTACAAATTTAAGGTAAATTTTCTTAAACTCCCATTACAAAAAGCAATGAATTCATTCAAAGTTTACTTGGAAGGCAAAATAGGTTCGGGATTAACCGTTAACCGGACAATATCAATTTTTGTTTGAGCAGCCCTCGCAACAAGAATGCTGATGTTATCAAGAACAATGTTTTCACCCTGTATAGGAATTCTACCTAACTTGTAAGTGATATACCCGCCTAATGTCTCATAATCCCCAAGAGGGATTCCAATATTGTATTTTTCATTTATATAATCTATTTCCACTTTTCCGCTTATGATATATTCATTTGGAGAAATGCTTTTACAAATATCTTCTTCTACGTCATATTCGTCTTCAATTTCACCAAAAAGTTCTTCAATAATATCCTCCATTGTAACAATTCCGGCTGTTCCGCCAAATTCATCTACAACTACCGCAATAGAAACTCTTTTATTCAAAAATTCATTCAGCATTTCGAAGCTTTTTTTTGTTTCGGGAACAAAAATCACTTCCCTCATAATGTTTTCTATATTTTTGGGATATTTAAAAATATCATAAGCATAGACTACACCTTTTATATTGTCAAGATTATCTTCATACACCGGAAGTTTTGAATACCCGGATTCAATAAAAGTATTAAGCACTTGATTTATATCTTGTCCGATTTCAATTCCGGTAATATCGGTTCTAGGTTTCATTGCTTCATATACCCTTTGCTCGCCCAAAGCAAAAACCTTACTAATAATATCGCTTTCGCTCTTGTTTACAACGCCGGCAGCATGGCTCTCTTTTACAAGTGATTCAATATCTTCTTTACTAAATAGATATTTGATATTTTCTTCTCGAACATTGGAAGATTGTGTTAAAAATGATGAGAGGGATGAAGTTATTTTTATAAAAGGATACAGAACAAAATAGATGATTCTTAAAGGAAACGCTGAAACCAAAATTACTCTATCTGCAAGTTCCCTAGCAAAATACTTAGGAAAAAGCTCACCGAAAATTAGTAAGAAAAAAGTTGAGAGGAATAAAATCGAAAATTCGTTTAATCCGAATGCAGCAGTTAATATTATTGTGCTGATTGAGGCAAATGCAATATTGACTATATTATTACCCAATAATATGGCTGAAAAGAATTCCTGTGGGTTATTTGAAAAGAAGTAGGCACTTTTAGCTCCAAGTTCATTTTTTCTTGCCCGTATTTCAATTTTAATTTTATTGGCAACAACATAAGCCATCTCGGAACCGGCAAAGAAACCACTTATAATTATCAGCAATATTAGAATTAAAAAATCAGAGAACATAATTACCTCTCTCCTTATCAAGGAGAAGTGTCAAACATACTTTAAAAATCATTGGTTTAGTTTTTTATATTCTAAATAATCTTATAGATAATTAACACACTAAATAAAATATACAACAAAATATTTATAATCATCGGAAGATCACTCACAAGAATTTTAGATGTATTTTCACCTTTGGAATTCATATAAACAAGGTACATATATCTAAAAATTCCGAAGACAACAAAAGGAGTTGTGAAAATTAATTTTTCAGTTTCAAAAATAGAAACGGTTCTTGAAGAGACCGAATATAATGCATAACAAATAATAACTCCTGCTGCTGCAATTGTAGCCATTTGATCGGAAAAAGTAATTGAATATTCTGCCAGCACTTTTCTTGTTGATACATTTTCCACTAATGCAAGCTCGGAACGTCTTTTCATTACTCCCAAAAACAATGATATAAACATTGTAGTTAAAATAAGCCAGTTTGATATTTCCACATTTATTACAACTGCACCGGATATTATTCTTATCATAAATCCTGCAGCTATACTGAATATATCGATTATTACAATATTTTTAAGCTCTATTGAATAAAAGATATTCAGAATAACAAAAGTTATGAGCAGGGTATCGAAAAGAATATTAAAAAAAGGAAGAAATACTATTACTATTAATGATAAAATAATAACTGAATAGATCGCCGATTTTTTGGAAATTTTACCGGAAGCTAATGGTCTCTCTTTTTTTACCGGATGGTTTCTGTCGGCTTCAATATCGATAATATCATTCAATACATAAACTAAACTGGAAGCAATACAAAACTCGAAGAAACCGCCAATAACTATTAGAAATAATTCGGAATCAAATAGGTTTTTAGAAAATACTAATGGAACAAAAATAAAAATATTTTTAATCCACTGATGAAGACGGAATAATTTTAAATATTCCTTAATCATTAAAATACAGCAGCCTCTTCGTATGTTCCGAAAATTTCTTTCATTTCATTTACCATTTCACCAAGAGTAACATAATTTTGAGCAGCTTTTATAAATACCGGCATTAAATTATTTCCATTTATAGAAGCGTTTTTTATATCATTCAGACTTTCCTTCACCGAATTTTCATTCCGGCTTTGCTTTAAATCTGCCAGCCGCTTTTTTTGTTTTATTTCAACTTCAGGTGAAATAAGTAAAATTGGAATATCGATTTTTTCATCCTTCTCTACAAATTCATTTACACCTACAATAAATTTATCTTTTCTCTCAACTTCTTTTTGATACCGGTAAGCCGAATCGGCAATTTCTTTTTGGAAATACCCAGCTTCAATTGCAGGGATTACTCCGCCAAAGGAATCGATTTGCTCAAAGATTTCATTTGCATCTTTTTCCATTTTATTTGTTAAAGATTCGACAAAATAGCTCCCGCCTAGAGGATCGACTGTATTTATCACACCTGTTTCATGAGCAATTATTTGCTGAGTTCTTAGAGCAATTTTTACTGCTTTTTCACTAGGCAATGCCAATGTTTCATCCATTGAATTTGTATGAAGTGATTGCGTTCCGCCCAACACTCCGGCCAATGCCTGGAATGCGGTCCGGATAATATTGTTTTCAGGCTGTTGTGCAGTTAAGGTGCAGCCTGCTGTTTGAGTATGAAATCGGAGCCACCAAGACCGCGGATTTTTTGCTCCGTATTTTTCTTTCATTCTTTTTGCATATATTTTTCTTGCCGCTCTATACTTTGCGATTTCTTCAAAGAAATCGAGATGAGAATTAAAGAAAAATGATATCCTTGGAGCAAAACTGTCTATGTCCATTCCTCTTTCTAAACAAGCTTCTATGTAAGCAAAACCATCTGCCAAAGTATAAGCCAATTCCTGCACAGCCGTTGAACCGGCTTCACGGATATGGTATCCGCTTACAGAAACCGGGTTCCAGAGCGGAACTTCTTTTTGACAATATTCAATCATATCTACAATGATTCGCATTGAGGGATTCGGAGGGTAGATATATTCCTTTTGTGCAATATATTCTTTTAAAATATCATTCTGAAGAGTTCCTCTTAAATCTTTAAAATCAACCCTCTGCTTTTGAGCAACCGCGAGATAAAAAGCAAATATCATTGCAGCAGGAGAATTTATTGTCATAGAAGTTGATACTTTTTTCAATGGGATTTTGTCAAATAGAACTTCCATATCTTTTAAAGAAGAGACAGAAACTCCGCAAATTCCAACTTCACCTTCACTTAAATCAGCATCGGCATCCCATCCCATTAAAGTAGGAAGATCGAATGCGACAGAAAGTCCTGTTTGTCCTTTACTTAATAAATAATGAAAACGCTGGTTTGTATCTTCAGGGGATCCGAATCCAGCAAATTGACGCATTGTCCAAATTTTACCTCTATATCCATTCTCATGAATTCCCCTTGTATATGGATACTCACCCGGAAAGCCTATATCGCTCAAATAATTTATATTTTCAATGTCGTCAGGTCCGTATAATACCTTTACCTGCTCTCCGCTGACGGTAGTGAATTTCATTCCTGTATTTTTTGAATTATTTGCTTGTGATAAATATTTCTCTTTCCTTCTTTCATACTCCTTGAAAATCATAATTAACCTCTCATTGTTTAGTTCTTTTGGAACCAATTATTAAATCTGCCTTTTGGGCTTTATAAAATTATAATAAATATCTAAAACTTTACAGAATTTATTTTATTCTGTTGTATTTTACATTTTCTAAATTCTATCTATCTATGCAAAAGCTTCGATAACCAGGTTTTACATTTTCCATTTAACATTTTCCATCCCTCAAGTTCTTCCAAACCTTCTATCAAATTCATTCAGAGATATTTTAACCACTATCGGTCTGCCGTGAGGACAAACATACGGCATTGAAGTAGCAAACAATTGATCGATTAACAACCGCATTTCACTATCAGTTAACTTATCACCGGCTTTAATTGCAGTTTTACATGAATAAGATTTCGCGATATTATCTCTCTCCTCTAATTTCTTTTCTCTCTGGTTTGAAGTATATTCTTCAATCAATTCAATGAGGATTTTCTCTTCGGAACCGCTTTTTACATCATCGGGAACACCTTCAATAACAACTGTATTTTTACTGAAAAATTTTAATTCAAAACCTAATTTAATTAAATAAGGATTTATTTCTTTCAGCACTTCAAAAGTACCCGGATCAAGTTCTAAAGTTTTGGGAAACAAAAGCTGCTGTGAAAAAGGTAAATTTGCCTCAAATCTTTTTAATGCTTTTTCATATAGAATTCTTTCGTGTGCAACATGCTGATCAATTATCATCAAACCGGTCTTAATCTGCGATAATATGTATTTATTATGAAGCTGAATTATAAAAGTAGTTTCGTCTTCTGTTTTTACTTCTTTTGAATATCTTATGTTTTGCTGAAGTGCTTCTTTATTCTCAATATTTTCAAAAGGATGCTTTACTTCTGCACGATCCGGTTTTATAACTTCATCAGGGATTGTACTAAAAATTAAATCTATTTCTTTATCGGAAAAATTTGTTTTAGCATAAGATTTCTTCTCAGCGAATTTTGGTCTGTCGGAGAAGTCGCCTTTTTCTGTTTTATTAAAACTATGGACTTTTAACTTTTCAGTTTCATCAGTTACAGAAGTAAAAGATACGGAAGGTACAAGATCATGAGTACCGAGACTTTTTTTGATAACTGCCAAGACAAAATTGTAAACATCTTTTTCATCCTCAAATCTCACTTCTAATTTTGAAGGATGAACATTTACATCAATTCTCTTTGGATCAATATCCATAAATAGAATAAAGAACGGATAATCTCCTTTTTCAAGAATATTTTCATAAGCAGTAAAAACAGCATGGTTTATCTGCCTGCTTAAAACAAATCTTGAATTTAAAAACAAATATTGCTCACCTTTACTTTTCTTTAAAAATGCGGGTTTGCCGATATATCCATACAAAGATATAAAATCGGTTTTTTCTTCAACCGGAATTAAGGCATCAAGCATGTTATCTGCAAAAACCTGGCTTATTCTTTTTTCAATATCTCCTGCATTATAATTAAATATTAAATCGTCGTTGTTATAGAATTTAAAATTAAGATCAGGATGACTTAAAGAAATTTTGTTAAATGTATCAATTATATGTTTTAATTCCGTAGCATCTGTCTTTAAAAAATTTCTTCTAGCTGGAGTATTATAAAAAAGATTTTTCACTGAAACAGATGTACCTTTGGGGAAAGAACCTTTTTCTTTTATTATATTTCCTGCTTCTTCATTTCTAATTAGAATTCCTAATTCTTCTTCCCTCGTTTCGGTTTTTATTTCCACCTGGCTTACAGCTAAAATAGAGCTTAATGCCTCTCCTCTAAATCCAAGAGTAGAAATAGCTTCAAGATCTTCATAACTAAAAATTTTACTCGTAGCATGTTTTTGAATACAAAGAAGAGCATCATCTTCATTCATTCCAATACCGTTATCAACAACCTGAATAAGAGACTTGCCGGCTCTTTTCACAATTAATTCAACTGTATCTGCCCCGGCATCAATGGAATTTTCCATTAATTCCTTTACAACAGATTCAGGTCGCTGCACAACTTCACCTGCCGCTATTTTACTGGAAATGTTTTCAGGGAGTATTTTGATTTTAGTCATCAGCTACTTTCTTACATAATATATTATTTCAAACTGCTCTTTTTTATCTCTTGAAGTGACTTTCCAAACTTTTTTATCTATTTCTGGAAAAACCACATCTCCTTCGGCTTCAAAGTCCATAATTGAAATTATCATTTCATCGGCAAAATTTATTGCTTGCTTAAAAATTTCACCGCCGCCAATAATAAAAATTTTGTCCAATTTTTCAGATTGAAAAAAATCAACTGCTTTCTTTAAACTATGAAATATCTTTACCCCATCAAAGGGTAAATTCAATTTCAGATTATTTGTAATTACAACATTTAATCTATCTTTAAGAGGATTACCCAATGCGTCAAAAGATTTTCTTCCCATAATAATTGGAAAACCGAGTGTGGTTTTTTTAAAGTGCTGGAATTCCTCTTTAACGTGCCAGGGCATTTCACCGTTGGATCTTCCGATAACTCCGTTTTTTGCGACAGCCGAAATTATAATTTTTTTCAAACAGCAACCTCGAACTTTATCTTATCATAATATTGATAATTTATAAGTTCAAAGTCTTCAAATTCCAATTCATCAATAGGTTTCTTAGCAATCTTTAGAGTCGGCAATGGCAGCGGTTTGCGTTTTAATTGTTCTTTCAATCCTTCAAGATGATCATATTTTTCGTTGGGAGTTCCTTCATCTCCGACATAAATGTGTGCATCAATTATAGTATGAGCAAAAAATCCTAAATCCAATCCGACTTCCTGAGCAATTATCTGGGTTAAAATTGAATAAGCAGCAAGATTAAAGGGAATCCCCAAAGCAATATCGCCGGAACGCTGGGTTAAATGACAATTTAGTTTACCATCATTTACATTAAAAGCAAAACTGTAATGACATGGAGGCAGCTTGCTCTTTGTTGCATTACCCGGTTCCCAGGCAGTTACAACCAGCCTTCTGCTGTAAGGTTTTCTTTTCAATTCATCTGTTACATATTGTATCTGGTCGACTTCCGTTACATTCCAATTCCCATTTTCATCTTTTTGAGCACTCGGGAAATGCCGCCAATAATAGCCATATGCTGTTTCAAGATTACCATTCTCATCTGCCCATGCATTCCAAATTTTTGTATGTTTCTGTAAATTCCTAATATGATTTTCTCCCGACAGATACCACAATACTTCATAAAGTAATGATTTCCATTCCATCTTTTTTGTTGTAAGAAGAGGAAATCCTTTTGAAAGATCAACTCTATAAAAAGCCCCAAAATATGAAATTGTATCAATCCCGGTTCGCGAAGGTTTTCTTACACCCTCATCCATAACCAGCCGTACAAGATCTAAATACTGTTTCATTTAAATCCTTTTTTAATTCAAAATAAATTGATTGTAATTATGTTTAATTTAATAAATTTTAAGGCTGGATAAAATAATAAATTTTTGAGCAGATTTTAATTATGAATCATCAATCTTGGTTATAAATTTTTCATTATTTCTCTGCAAGCAAGCTCAATCCCCTTTTCAAAATTTTCAATTGATTCCTTGGTTGAATTAAAATATTTAGATAATTCAATGCAACATATTTTTTCATTCAGCTTTTCTTTTACTTCCGAATCAATTTTACCGCAAACAAGAAATATTTTTTTTGCTGAATTTTGAAAAACGTCAATTATAATTCCGCTCCCTTTTTCCATTAGACTTTGTGTATCAAAAGAACCTTCTCCTGTCACAACATAATCAACTTCATTTTTAAATTTGCCGATTCCAAGATCTTCCAAAATAAAATCTTTAGCTTTCTTATATTCAGCATTAAAAAATATTGATAAACCGGCAGCCAACCCACCTCCTGCACCTGAGAAATTATCTGCAGAATCAATAATTCCCATTTTTATAAGAATGCTAATAATGTTTTCAAAACCTTTTTCTATTATTTTTAATTCTTCATTGTTAGCACCTTTTTGCTTTCCAAAGATTAGAGTCGCCCCGGTTTTGCCTAGTAGTTTATTATTAACATCTATTATAGTTATAATCCTGAATGGAAAATTTTGTTCATGCCACTCAATTCTTTTCACTTTATGATAATTGATAGGTTGTATTTCTAATTCATTATAATCATTAAAAATTCTTAAACCGAAACGGGAACATGCTCCCAAAGCTAAATCATTAGTTCCCGTACCGCCAATTCCGACATATATTTTGTTAATATTTAATTTTTTTGCTTCTGCTTCTTTCTTAAGAATCTGTAATAAATCACCCAAACCTTTTGAATTGATGACTGATGGATTTCTCTCATTTTGGGGTATTACTTTTAATCCTAAAATTTCTGCCGATTCAACATAAACAGTTGATTTTTTTTCATCATATGCTATTTCAACTGGCATTAGTTCATTGTTATAACCTCTTGTTATTTCATAAGATATACTTTTTAACCTAAAATTATTTTTACATATATTTAAAAATGCATCTCCCCCGTCAGAGATTGGTTTTTTAATAATTTTTATTCTATTATCTTTTTTTAAGTATTTAAAAAAAAGATTAGCAACTTGAAGTGAGTCAGCGACTTCTTTATAAGTGTTAGGAACAAGTAAGAGTTTCATCATTAGCTTTTCAGTACCCAAATATTTATGATTTCATAGAAGAATATTGGAAATAAAGGTACAAGGATATAGCGAGAACTAATATATTTTTTATAATTTCTTTAGTTTATTGATACCAACTAATTGAATAAAACTATTTTTTAAAGCTGTTCAATGCCTTTTTTTTAGTTTCATAAGCTTCGATAAATTTTTCCACACCTGTTATTTCCAATAATATTTTAATATCTGTTTGGGATGTTACAAGTTTCAATTGACCACCGGATTCCGATAGTGTTTTATATATAAAAATAATAGTACCTAAAAAAGATGAATTCATGTATTCACAGCTGCTTAAGTCTATTAAAACTTTTTTAGCACCGTTATTTATTTTATCCAAAAGCAGTGTTTTTAATTCCCCCGCTTCTTTAGTGCTTGGTCTCTTCAAATTCAATTTTTCAATTAAAATGTCACCCTTTACTTCAGAACTAAAATTCATTTTGCCCCTTTAAAGGAAAAAATATTATTAACTGTTGTTATCTACGTAGCTTTGTATAGCTTCTTTTTTAGTTTTAAAAATTTCAAATACCCTGTGGGTTCCTGTTAATTCAAGTAATGATTGAACTTCAGGATTTATTGATGATAATTTTAAATTACCGCCTTTTTTAATTAATAGTTTTAATGTTGTTACAAGAGTACTTAAAAAAGTTGAATCAATGAATTCACAATCTTCAAAATCGACAACAAATTTTAAAAAATTATTTCCAATATCCTCTATTAAAATGTTTTTAAACTCCTGTGATTCTTTTACGGTAGCCCTGGATAATTCAACAATTTCAACTATAATATCTTTATGGATTTCCTTTGAAAAATTCGAAATCATACTCCTCCGTTATAAACTAAAAAATGAAAAGATAAAATAGAAAAATTTGTTAATTAGACAAAATGAAATCTGATTTTTTTAATTAGATTTTCAATGAAAAGTAGTTAACCAAAGAAAACTCTAAAAAAGAAACGGAGCTACAGAGAGTTTTCTTTAGTATTGAGGAATATAAAAGATAAAGCCAATTGCTATTGAATTTTGACTTTCAGTTTTCCAATTCCTTTAATCCTATAAACTGTTTTATAGAACCAGGATTTATCAACGCATCTTTGTTTTTAATCTTCTCACCATGAATTATCCTTGTCACGGCAATTTCGACCTTTTTTCCGCTTATTGTTCTTGGTACTTCTTGTATCTGAATAACTTTTGCTGGAACGTGCCGGTGAGTAGTAGATGTCCGAATATTTAATTTTATTTTATCAGTTAAATCTTTTGATAAAGTTAAGCCCTCTTTTAAAACAACAAAAAGAATAATCCTTACATCATTTTTATAATTTTGTCCGACAACAATACTTTCAGTAACTTCATCCATTGCTTCGACTATCCTATATATTTCAGCGGTCCCAATCCTTACTCCGCCCGGGTTTAAAGTTGCATCAGATCTACCGTAAATAATAACTCCCCCGTTTTCAGTAATTTTTATAAAATCGCCATGTCGCCATACCCCGGGATAATATTCAAAGTAAGCAGATTTATATTTTCCTTTATCCGGATCATTCCAGAAATAAACGGGCATTGAAGGGAAAGGTTCGGTGCAAACCAGCTCTCCTTTTTCCTCAATTACAGGTTCACCTTTTTCATTAAAAGCCTGCACTTTCATTCCTAATCCCCTGCCTTGAATTTCACCTGAATAAACAGGCAGAACCGGATTTCCAAGCATAAAACAGGATATTATATCTGTTCCGCCGGAAATGGAAGATAACTGGATATCATTTTTAATGTTCGCATATACATAATTAAAATTTTCTTCGGATAAAGGGGAACCAGTAGATAATATAGTCTTTAATTTAGATAAATCGAATTTTTCTTTAGGAACTAGATTCGATTTTTGGCAGATACTTAAAAACTTTGGACTGGTACCAAAAATTGTAATTTTTTCTTCTTCTATCTTTTCCCAAAGAAAATTCAAATTCGGATATGCTGGGCTCCCGTCATATAAAAAAATTGTCGCTCCAATATTTAATGAACTAATTAACCAGTTCCACATCATCCATCCGCAGGTTGTGTAATATGTAATAATGTCGTGACGTGTTAAGTTTGTATGGAGCGAAAGCTCTTTAAAATGCTGAAGCAATGTACCGCCCACACTATGGACAATACATTTGGGGATTCCAGTTGTACCCGAAGAATACATAATAAATGCCGGATGTTCGAATGGAACCTGTTCGAATTCAATTCCATTAACATGATTAGAAATTAAATCGGAAAAGCGAACAGAATTTTTTATTATAGTTTCTTTTTTTTCTGTAGAATTAAAATCAAAGAAATGTGAAACAAGTATAATTTTTTCTATTTCGGGAATATTTGCTGCGATCTTTTCTATTTTTTCCCTGCAGTCTATTATTTTACCATTATATTGATAAGCTTCAACAGCAAATAAAATTTTTGGTTTGATCTGGCTGAACCGGTCTAGAATCCCCTGTAAACCGAAATCCGGTGAAGCAGAAGACCAGATTGCCCCAATACTTGTTGCAGCTAACATACCGATAACTGCTTCCGGTATATTCGTAATAAAACCTGCTATCCTGTCCCCTTTTTTTACTCCTAATCTCTTTAATCCGTCAGCACAAGATGCAACATAACCGTATAATTCCGAATAATTTATTCTTATTGTTGGTTTATCTTCCCTTGAGCTTATTAATGCAGTATGGAGATCCCGGAATTTTAGTAAATTTTCAGCAAAATTTAATTCGGCACCTTCAAACCATTTTGCACCGGGCATTTTTCTTTCGGAAAGAATTCTATTATATTTTTTCGAATGTATTACCCCGGCAATAACCCAGATAGATTTCCAGAATTCTTCGACATCCGTAACTGACCAATTATATAACTCATCATAGTTACCAATAGGCTTTTTCAATATCTGCTCCACATATCTCATAAAAGCAGACATATTGGAATGGTGCACCCGTTCAGCAGGTGGAATCCATATTGGTTTTTTCATTTTTTAAATTACTTTATTACTTTATACAAATTAGAGATAGTAATCTTAATAGCATTTAATCTCACATACTAAGACGATCAAAAAAGTAAGGGTGTATCATTTCGAGGGATTCTTCGACCGAGAAATCTATTCTAAATGGAGATTTCTCCCTTTGGTCGAAATGACATTTTGAATTTTAGGTCACCCATATAAAATACTTTCGTATACTTTTGTATACTTTAGTTATAAATTACTATTAGATTTTATTTACATATAAAGCAGTCTTCCATGCAAAATCGTTATCATCATTTTCAATAGCAAATTTTGCAGAAAGTTCAAGAAACATTTTACTTTTAGGATGATTTTCTTCAATTAGGTTTAACGCAGCCTTCAGCATATTTTTGTAATTATTCTGCTGTTTATATCTGTAAAAAGCTTCTTCGGTTGATTCAAAATCTTTTATGGATTCCTTTTTTATTTCTTCAATAAAAAGAAGGACTTCATTATCAGCCGGAATTTTATCGGCGGCGGCAAACTTTCCCAAATTATTTCCGGAATAAATAAACGAGTTTTTTATAATTTCAGGTAAAGAATCATAACCAATACATTTCCTTTGCCTTGGCTGTTCGGTTTCAAATATTGAACCTTTAGCTCTTGTATAGAAATTTGCCGACATTCTGCCAACTAAATCGATAAGCTCGGGATGAATAATTCCGTCTTTAAAAATATCTTCGGCAATATGAAATTTTAAAACTTCACAAATTGCTATATTAGCCGAACTTCCCCCTTCTCCAAAGCTTTCCATTTTGAGCAGCTTGCATTCCATCTGGAAAGGAGATTCTTTTACTCTTTTAGGCATAACAATATCGGAATCAATTGGGGTCAACCCGCTTTTTATAAATTCATTTATTTCGGAAGGATATTCCGTTGATGCTAAATTAACCTGTTCAACTATAGAATATGTAACTACTTGAATTACGCATTCTTTCATTCTAATTAGATTATAATAAGTGTCTTTAAAAGATGCATCTCTTCCTCTTCGTGAAGGTGAAAAAGCAATTACCGGCGGGTTTGCCCCAAATGCATTAAAAAAAGAAAACGGAGTTAAATTTGGGATCCCTTCTTCAGATAAAGTGGAAACGAGTGCTATTGGACGCGGCCCTACCCCTCCTATTAATAATCTGTGAACTTCTCTAACGCTTAAATCTTTTGGTACGTAATGAAACATTATATCTTTTTTTTCTTTGCTAAAATAGAATAACTATTTTTTGCTTTAACAATTTTATTTTTAAGAATACCAAGTCCATCTATTTCAAGTTCAATTGTATCTCCTTCTTTAAGCCAGGTTGGAATAAATTCTTCTCCTTTCTCTTTAGCTTCCAAAGCCAGGGTTCCATTCAATTCGAGATAGCAACCAGTACCGACAGTTCCCGATCCAATAACATCTCCCGGATATAATTCAACTCCATATGATGCTCTTTCAATAATTTCTGCAAATGTCCAATTCATATCCTTTAAATTTCCTTGGGAAATTAATTTACCATTATGTTTAGCTGTCATCTTTAAATCATATTTATTTCCTGATGGAGTTTCAATTTTGTTTTTTTCCAGTTCATCTACCGTAACCAGGTAAGGACCAATTAAAGTAGCAAAATCTTTTCCTTTAGCCGGGCCTAAGTTCATCTTCATCTCTTCCATTTGAAGCTTTCTTGCAGAGAGATCATTCATAATTGTATAGCCGGCAATATATGAATCGGCATCCTTGGAGGAAATATTTTTACATCTTTTACCGATTACTATTGCCGCTTCAAGTTCAAAATCTAATTTCTGCAGATGATCTTCTTCAACAACAATTTCTCCTTCGCCGAAAATTGCATTATGATTAGTGAAATAAAATACGGGAAATTGATCGAATTCAGGAATCATTTCAGCGCCTCTATTTCTCCTGGCAGTAACAACATGCTGTCTAAATGCATAAGCATCCCTGCAAGAAGTAGGATGAGGTAAAGGAGCAAGAATTTCAACATGCTCCCGTTGTATCAGGGTAGTTATTTTCCCTTTTTTTATTTCATCAAAAATAATATTTAATTCACTCAACCAATGCTCCCATTCGTTGATTATTTGTTCAATAAACGAGGGCGTTTCCATTTTTAGGTATTCCGCACAATTCCTAACATCATAAATTAAATTGTTATAGTAGATTCCCACACGTGGATCAGTATTCTGTTTATAAGTTAATAATTTCATAAAATAATCTGGTTATTTGGTTGTTTTATATATATTTAGGTTATTTGTCTAATGTTATAATTTATGTTAATAAAATGTGAATATTCAAAAAATATGTTAATAAGTTTAAGCCTTCTTCGTTAATGTATTTTGAACTTCCGATATAACATTTAAGGCAAAAATAGTTTCCTCTTTAGTTCCCGAATTAATCCTAATTCCATTTTCTATTCCGAATGAATCTAAATATCTTAAAATTAGTCCTCTATTCAAACATTCTATGTTAAATGCTTTTGCATATTTATCACTGGGAAATAGTAAGAGATAAAAATTAGCTGATGTTGAAATATAATTAATTTTTAATTCTTTGAACTTCTTTTCCATCATATTTAATGATTCTTTATTAGTCTCAATGGTTTTACAAATAAAATCATCATCACTTAAAGAAGCAATTGCTGCTTCTTGTGCTAATCTGTTTGGTTCAAATGGTAATCTGATCTTATATAATTCTTTAATTAATTCAACATGACCTACTGCAAAACCGATTCTTAAACCGGCTAGTCCAAAAGATTTTGAGAGAGTCCTCAGCACGATAAGATTTTCAAATTCATATTCAAATCCATTAGGATAATCCGGGTTGGATTGTGAATATATCGTATATGCTTCATCTAAAATTACAAGGATATTTTTAGGTATTTTATTAATAAAATATTTGAATTCCTTTTTAGTAAATATGGTTCCGGTTGGGTTATTAGGATTTGCCAAATAAATAATCTTTGTTTTTTCAGTAACATTATTTAAAATTCCATTTAAGTCATAATGATATTCTTTTAAAGGAATTACTTTTGATCTTCTTCCGAACTTATTCACATTTACATACCAGCCGATAAAAGTTCCTTCGGAAGATAATAGCTCATCCCCTTCACTGCTGAAAGCAGCAATTATATACTGTATTAACGAATCGGAACCATCGGAACAGATTATTTGCTCAGGTTTTTTGTTATACTTTTCAGCAATAGCATTAACAAGTTTATAGCTTGAAGGATTTGGATATCGATGTAAATCTTTTAAATGATTCTTGATTGCTTCTACCGCTTTGGGAGATGGTCCTAAAGGATTTTCATTTGATGCCAGCTTAACAACCTTTTGAATATTCTTTTCCCGCATTAATTCTTCAATAGGCTTCCCGGCTTTATATGGTTTTAACTGCTGGATGTGCTTGGGAATTTTAATCATTTTTCCAGCCATGAATGATGATAATCTTCAACCATTGTTTCTCTCACATTATTCGTTACTCTTAATGGTATAAAAGTATCAATCATTATAGCATATTCCTCTGTTTCTTTTTTTCCAATTGAAGCTTCTGTTTTACCCGGCTGAGGTCCATGCGGAATTCCCATAGGATGCAAAGTTATTGAACCTTCCTTCACGCCGGTTCTCGACATAAAGTCACCGTAAACATAATAGATTACTTCATCACTATCTACATTCGAATGATAATATGGAGCCGGAATTGAATTAGGATGAAAATCGAAAAGTCTCGGTACAAAATTGCAGACTACAAAATGCTCAGTTGTAAATAATAAATGAATCGGCGGAGGCAAATGAATTTTTCCGACTTTTGGTGCGTACTCTTTAATATTAAAAGTATACGGATATAGAAATCCGTCCCATCCGACAACATCAAACGGATGATGCGGAAGTTTATATTCAAAAGTTCTATTCGATACTTTTAGTATCAATTTAAATTCCCCGATTTGATCTACAGGTTCTATAAATTGAGGCGGACGAAAATCCCTTTCATAATAAGGAGCATCTTCCTTTAACTGACCATACTCATTTCTAAAATGCTTCGGTATTTCAAAAGGAGTATCCGATTCAATAATAAATAATTTAACATTCTTGAAATCTTTAAATTTCATTTGATAGGTTGTGCCTTTAGGAATTACAATATAATCCCATGGTTCAAATGGAAGTTTTCCGTATTCAGATAAAAACTCCCCTTCTCCATGATGCACAAAAACAATTTCATGCTTGTAGCTGTTGCGGTAAAAAATTTCGGTATCCTCGGTTACATACGCAGTTGAAATTATACAATGTTCATTTTTTAAAAATTCATTTCTTGCAGTAAGAAAATCACCTTTTGTCTTCTTATCATCAGTAAAGAAATGATAATATTGCAGCGGTGCATCATTCCATTCATTAGAAGCATCCTTTGTATATTCTTTTATTGTCTCAACTTGCGGGGGCATATATATATGGTATTTATTAGAATAGACTCCATTAAAACCTTTTGTACTAAAAAGCTCTTCCCTATATAATGATTTCCCATCCGGTTTGTAAAAAGTTGTATGTCTTTTAGGAGGGATTTTTCCTACTTTTACATAATAAGGCATTTTATTCTCCTCAATTATTTCTTTTGAAAATAATTTTATACTACCGCAGGTATATTAGTAATATTTTTATTATAAAATTTTTACCTAAATTAAAAGAAATTATGTTGAGAGTAAAGAGAAGCTGATCTTATAACTTTTTATATCACAAATGGTTAAATGATTACAAGATTGAAAATTGAAAGATTAAAAGATTGATGGTTTGAGAATAAATCCTTTAAAATAGGATTATAAATAAAACTCCGATAAACATTATTGCACAACCTAAAAACCGCTGTCTAATATTTTTTTCTTTAAAGATAAAATATCCCAGCAAAACAGAAATCATACCGCCGGTTCTTTTTAAGGAAACAACATAAACAACAAGTGTTAAAGTAATTGCAGTCATGTGAACAAAGTAGCCTGCACTTGTTAAAAGACCTACAATAGATAAATTTTTATATTCGAGCTTTAACGCTTGAAGAGAAATCTTTCTTTTCGAAAATACAAATATTGTCGTCCCTATTGTGGCGAAGAGATTGAGAAAAATAATATACTGATAAATCGACGATGCATTTATTCCTCTTTTATCATAATTAGCGGAGATTGCCCATATGCAGGCGACGATAAGCATATAGCGTGTACCTTTGTCCGTAATCAAAGATTTTATAGGCAAAAAAATATTCTGTCTTTTAAGATTTATATTTAATAAATAAGAACCGAAAACAATTAATATGGTTCCAAATAATCCCCAGAGATCCGGGAACTCTCCTACTATAAGTGGTGATAAAAAAAGCAAAAACAACGGCGTAAAGCTCAGTATCGGAATAACTATCGAAATATCCCCTTTGAACAATGCCCTGTGATATAATACTGCTGAAATTACATTTATTATACCGGAAATAAATAATGCTTCAAAGAATTGATAATTAAATTTTAAATTGATAAAAAACAGGAAAGGAGAAAATAATATTAAAGGTATTAAATTATTAAACCATGAAACAAGAAGCGGGTCAACTCTTTTAGATGCCTTTTTGCTGAATACGCCTTTTAACGAATCAAATACAGGGTTAAGTATTGCAAAGATTACCCACATAGCTAGTGTAAGTTCATGTTCAAGTATTAGAAAAATTTATAAGCTAAAAATAACTAATGTCATTTCGACCGACCAGCTTATTAAGGGAATAGTGAGGAAGAAATCTCCTCCTTGAATTTCTCGATACAATGACAAAATTTAAAAACATAATTAAACATTATCTAGAAGCATAAAACTATTTTCTTTAGATTTTATTGCAACATTTAGATTTTTATATTCATATTTGCAAACCTTCAGCAAAGGGCAGACAAAACAATTAGGCTTTGCAGGTTTACAAATTTCTCTACCTAATCTTATTAAATTTGTATGAAAGGGATGAGCGATTCCTTCAGGAATATTATCTTTAATTGCAAGAAAAGTCTTATAGGGAGTTTTTGTATCTACCAAGCCGATTCTATTTAATGTTCTGTGAACATGAGTATCAACCGGACAAATATTTCTTTTCAAAGAAAACAACAGTACACAGCTTGCTGTTTTAATTCCTACTCCGTCATATTTTGTCAGCGCGGAGAGTATTTCATCATTTGAAAAATCTTTTAAATAATTTAGAGATACTTTTCCTTTTTCTTTCTTTATTGAAGATAAAAATTTTTTTATTGCAGTTGATTTCTGTTTTCCGAGTCCGGCAATTTTAACCAATTTTTCTATTTTTGTTCTTGGCTGTTCTGCAGTTTCTTCCCAGCTGTTAAATTTTTCTTTTAAGTTTTTAAATGCGCGGTATGAATTTTTATCATTTGTATTTTGAGAAAGGATTGTCGCAATTAACATATCAACGGGGTCAGGATTTTTTTTATTCCTTTCAGGTAAGCCAAATCTTTCTATTAATTTTTTGTTGATCGTTTTGATTTTTCTTTTCATTGTTAGTAAAATTTTTGATTAGTAAAGATAGATTGGAATATTTAATAGAAAGTTTTGGTTAAAATTCCCAACCTTCATTCACCATGAATTCTTCAAGTGTCATATATTCTTCATTATGTTCGATACAAATGTTAGGTATTTTATGAGCATTTTCTCTGAATACTTCCTGAGTAACAACTATTAAACTATTAACTTTAGCTTTGGCAATTACAAAAGGATCAGCAACGGGAGTCCCACCGGAAAAATTAAGCAGTCTTATAAATTCTTTATGTCTCGACATTATATCCTTAATAATCTCAAACTCTTCAATTGATGGTCTTTCAAAAATTTCAGCATTTTTATTAGCCCATTCGGAAATTATATCGCTCCCTTTAAGTATTTCATTATAAACTTCTCTAACTGAAATTATATCTCTGCTGTCTGTAAGTTGATTTAATTTATTCCAATAAGATTTGAAAATATTTGGGTAATAATATCTGCAGTCAATGAATGGACCGGAGTCAAAGACATATTTCATTAAGCATATACCTCTGCTTCAATCTTCGAAAGGTTAGTAAATTTCATACCGAGATAATTTGAAACCTGAACATCATTAATTGTTCCTTGTTTGTATGAATCTATAACAGTATTGATATACTGCCTGCCAAGTGCACTAATTTTATTAACATAGTAGCTCCCCCCTTCTCTCCTTTTTTTGCTCTCCTTATATTCTTCATCCCACTTTTCTTTTAGTCTTCTGTAATCTGATTGATTAGCCAATCCCATAGAAATAATTTTTAATAATATTACTTCTTTACTTACGGTATATTCTTTAGCAATAGTTGAAATTTGGTCTTCATCCCAATACATAAAGCTGCTTCCGTATCTTTCAGCTAATTCAGTTAATGGAACAAGTATTTCTGAAGCAGTACGGTTGCAGAATATTTCAATGCTGCTTTCAAGATATGGTGATGGTTCAAACTCTTTATATATATCATCTGATTCGGTAAGTATATGTACTAACTCATGAAACAAAGTAAAGATTTTTGAATTAATTGAATCGCTGCTGTTTACAACAATTATTGGAAATTCATCATCCAGCAGGCAAAAACCTCTGTCGCCTTCAAGCTGCAATTGAAAGAGATAAATTCCTTTTATTTCTAAAGTCTCCCTGTAATAGTTGAATGCTTCGTATCCGTTCCGGAATTTCTTTTGAAGCTCTATATTTATCCCGAAATCATTACGCAATTGCCGAATAGCCTCAGACGGATTTTGATTTACAGATAATCTTATTGTCCTAAAGATTGGTTCTAGTGAGGGATTGCTTCTAAACAATTCATATAAAGCTGATTTATAAAAATCTGCCTGCTTAATTGCGATTCTTGTTTTATAACTTGTTAGATTAAGACGGTATTCAGGGAGAATCCTAAATTTTCTTTTTATTGTTAGGTTCTCCGGTGGTTCCGCTAAAAAGAAAGCTGCAAGAGGAAGCTTTAATATTTTATAAGCAATATCTTCCAGCTGTTTGTATGTTGGCTGTGAAGTACCTAAGATCCATTCAGTAACCTTTTCCGGCTTTACATTGCTCTTTATTTTTTTAGCAAACCTTTCCACACTTAAATTCAAATCTTTAAGTGCCCATTCCAAAATTGCCGGGTTAATTGGTGCTCTAATTATTTTCGTCATATACAAAATTTATAATAAATTACATACTACACAATTTTAATGCTCTTTTAACGAAACCATTCAATTCTCTTGGGTTTATAACTTCTGAAAGAGCATTAGGATTTTCATGATGAAATTTACTGGCATAATCATTTATTTCTGTTAATTCTTCTAAGCAATTTGTTTTTAAGTATATCAGTTCTGAATATGTATCGCATTCCCTAAAAGTTTTTATTATGTCTCCTAACCAAAAATTCTCTTTATCAAAAATATGCGGAAATCTAAATTTCAGATTTCCCTCCAACAATGGTCTTATTGATTTTGCAATGAGCAATGGATTTCCATTTCCATTTTTAACATATTCAGCCATACTAAAATACTTATTTAAATAATCTCCTCTAAATTCTTTTAAAGGGTTAAATAATTTAAACAACATTTTACCATTTCCTTTATTTAATCTGAAACATTTAATATTGGATTTCATAATATCTTTTAAATTAGTTGAAAATGCTGGTTCATGAGTAAGGATAATTAGTTGCTTAACTTTTTGCGAAAGTTTATTAATTATACTAGAGGTTACATTTCTTCTATTTGCATCAAAACTATTTACGGGATCATCAATGATAACTATTTTTTCCTCTGTTTTTGTATCGTTTTCAAGTTTTGCCAGAAAGAAAGCAAATGCTAGAGAATATTTATCCCCTTCACTTAAAGTGTTTTTAAATGAAGGAAAATCATCAGGAGTATCTTGTTTACCAAGATTAACTGAAAATGAATCGATTTCAATTTTATAATTTATACTTGGACGACCACCAGGATATTCTATCCTTTGATCAACAATTCTAAAATCAGTATTAAACTTTTCTAAATATTTGTTAATGGAAGACCGATACTTTGAAATATAGATTTTATTAACATCATTAAGTTTTTCTTTTTTAGTATTTTTTAATTCTGGTTGATTTTTGTATTGCTTTTTTATTTTAAGATAAGAGTTAACCAATCCGATAATTTCATCTTTGTATCTACTCTTTTGATCTTTTAATTCTAATATGCTTTTTTCTTCTATCTGTAAGTCACCCCCAGTTACGGTTTCTTTCTTTTTCATAATTATTTGATTTATACTATCAACCGTAATGTTATAATCATCAATATTCTTAAAAATATTTTTATAATCTTTTGCTAATTCAGTTAATGAATTCGGAATTGGAATAATATCTAAAGAGTTATTATTTTTTTTGTCTAGTAGTTCAATAATTTTTTCAAATAAAGCATCAAATTTCTTTTTGATAAAGTCGTAATCAATATTTGGTAAGTCTAATTGATTTGGTATTAATTGTTTCCATTCATTTAGCAATTCAATATTTATTTCTTTGGAGGCAGAGATATTATTTAATTTCTGCTCATTAAATTTTAAATAATATTCATCAATTTTAGAACTAATATTTTTTTTATGATCATTATATTCTAAAGAAAAATATTGTTTATAAAGTTCAATTAATTGAATTCCATCCAATTTCTGTTCACAAAAAGGACAAGTATTATCAACAATATTATCATAACCTTTTTTTAACCAATTTTCTGCATCCTGTGTAAAATATTTACTAAGATGTTCTTTTACTTTTTTTTCTGCTTCTTTTGAAATGCTATCAATTGAAAGATTTAGAATTTCCCCTAATTCTGATATTTCAAAAGTAGGATAACTTAATTTTTTAAGAGTCGACCTGTTTAATATTCTTTTCGATTCCCTAAGTATAGATATTAACTCTGACTTTTCTTTTATTTTTCTATCAATATTTTCGTCAGATATTAAGCTTATAAACTTATCAACAGAATATGTGCTCAAAATTTCTTTTTTATTTGAGACTCGAGTTCACCTTTTTCTCTTTGTATTTCTCTGCTCTGATGATCTAAATTAAAAATTTCTTTTGAAAGTATTACACTTTCTTCACCTATTGCATAAATCTGTAAATTTCTTCTATTAATTAAATCAACATAAATTCCAGAAAAAACATTATCCGAAATAAATTTTGAATCATATATTTCTATTTCCGGAATAACAGAATCCCACTTATTGTTTATAAATTTTTTATTTCCAGATTCACATCTAATTTCAATTTCAATTGGAATGGAACTACCTAAACTTTTTCTTCCAATTAATATTTTAGAATTATTATCTTGAATGGAACGGAATATTGAGGCTATAGTAGTTTTTCCGGATGCATTTTCACCAAAAATAAGATTAGATTTATTAAACTCACAATCTCCTGGGGGTGAAAAGTTTTTAAGTTTACCAAGGTTCTTTATTGTTATTATTTTTTTGATCATTTCTTACCCCCTCATTTTCTCCCTCCCACTCAACACTATTCTTACAAATAAATTTTTTGATATCATCTTTCGGTGATATTCTCTTATAGGATTAAAGCAAATTATAAATAAATCCAATTATAGAAAAGAGAAATAATTAAAAATAAAACAACATTTCTAAAGATGGCATCTTTTAATAAGTTACCCCAGAAAGATATCATCTTTATTCTTCGAAATTATTTTTTAGATTCACAAAAATTTTATCTTCTTTCTTCAAAAATCTATAACTTTGTACTTTAATAAAATTAAGCAGTTAAGGGAGGATTAATGTCTACACTTATGGTTAGTATCTCCGGGATAAGAGGAATTGTCGGAGATGGTTTGGATCCGGAGGTGCTTGTAAAATTTTGTTCGGCATATGCAGATTTTATCGGCAAGGGAAAAGTTGTCATTGGAAGAGATGCAAGAATTTCCGGTGAAATGGTTAGGTCAATTGTTACCGGGACTCTTTTAGCAAAAGGTTTGGATGTAATTGATATTGGAATTTGTCCGACTCCCACAGTTCAATATACAGTAAAAAACTTATATGCAAATGGCGGTATTGCAATTTCTGCAAGCCATAATCCGAATGAATGGAATGCATTAAAATTATTAAATAATACCGGGCAGTTTATGACTCCCGAACAAAATACCGAGCTCCTCAAAATTTTAAATAATACCAACCAAAATAAATTTAAAGATTGGAAAAGCTTAGGAACTTTAACATCATCAAACGAAGGTTTACAAAAACATGTTAAAGATGTATTGAATTTAAAATATGTAGATAAAGAACAAATCAAAAAAAGAAAATTTAAAGTATTAGCAGATTGTGTTAACGGAGCAGGAGTTTACGTTATTCCTCATCTTTTAAGAGAATTCGGATGTGAAGTAGTGGAAATGAATTGTGAGAAAACGGGTATTTTCCCAAGACTGCCCGAACCTCTTCCTGAAAATTTAACCGAAACAATGAAAGCTGTTAAAAATTCAAAAGCAGATCTGGGAGTAGTTGTTGATCCGGATGTCGATCGATTGGTTTTGATTACGAATGAAGGTGAACCATTCAGCGAGGAGAATACAATTACGAGCTGTGTAAAATTCATTCTATTAAAAGAAGAAGGAAATGTAGTAGTTAATCTGTCAACTACACGTGCAGTTGATGATGTTGCGAAAGGATATAATTCAACAGTTTATCGATCACCTGTTGGTGAAGCTAATGTTGTAAAAAAGATGAAAGAAGTTGGTGCTGTAATCGGCGGTGAAGGGAGCGGCGGAGTTATTTATCCGGCTTTACATTATGGAAGGGATGCTCTTGTCGGAATTGCTTTAACGCTTCAGCATTTATTGGAATTTGGGGGAACAATTGCAGAATTAAAGAGATCATTACCTTCATATTCTATTGCAAAGAAAAAAATTGAGCTCGGAAATGCAAATCCTGATAAAGTAGTTGATTCATTAAAAGCCAAATATAAAAATGAAAATATAAATACTGATGATGGATTGCGAATTGACTTTCCGGATCATTGGGTACACTTTAGGAAATCAAATACAGAGCCGATAATAAGAAGTATTGTTGAAGCAAAAGATAAAAAGAAGGCAGATGAACTTTCTCAAAAGTATTTCGATGAAATAAAAGACCTGTTATAATTTCGAATTGCGGATTTCGGATTGCGAATTGAAAGAATTAACCACC
>CAYUVK010000015.1:0-25463 GCA_964448105.1 uncultured Ignavibacteriaceae bacterium | reverse complement strand
TTCTCTGTTAACTCTGTGGTAAAAATAAAAGAACTGCATTTCGAAATACGCAATATAAAATCCGAAATTCGTTACTTCTTCTGCCGTTTCATTTCCATAATCCAGATTGTAGTCCAGCTTTTTCTATTATCATTAGAGATTGACAAATCCCAATGAACAGAATTTTCTTCAATATCGGAGAAAGTAATTCTTGAAATTTGTTTACCTTTAGGAGTATCTCTTTCGAGAAAAAACTCGCCTTTTCCGTCTTTAAAATTTCCGGCCGCACCCGGCCCAAGCTTCATTCCAAAATTATCCATCCAATGTATGTACCAGGCTTTTTCTTCAGGATTATAATATCTAATGCTAAAACCTTTCATTGGTTTTACATCTTCCATTCCCTGCCAGAAAAATTTTACATTTCCGCTCCAATGTTCTTCTAATGCACAACCATCAAGAATCGGAAAAACAGAAGTATGTGCTTTTGTTTCTAACCATGTTCCATCTTTTTGGAGGATTCTTTGTTCTATATTCCACTCTCCTATCCAAAAATCAAATTGATGCGCTTCAACGGATTTGCATTGAAAGGGATCTTTATTAAGGTGATATGAATAACTTGGTTTAATAATAAAGGAAAGAAATATTACTAAAAATAAATTTTTCATTTTTGTTACCGGTATAAGTTATTTTAAATTAAGATTAACCACAGAGATATCTGAGAAGCAACAGAGATAACAGAGAGAATACCTCGCCTCTTTTTTCTCTGTTAACTTTGTGGTAAAAAAATATTTATATTTTTATCAAATTTAAAATTTTGCAATCCGAAATCCAAAATTCGCAATCTGCAATTAGTACAGTTTACTTCGTTTCTGGATGTAATTGAAAAGGGCTTTATCGAAGGGAGTAGAAGTTTCAATTAAATTATATTCTATGCTTGAGTTGAGACATTCGGATTTTATTTTATTGATAAAATGGGACATAGCATCTCTATAAGCTTTCTGGATTTGATAAGGCTGGGTTGTAATTTCAGCACCGGTTTCGAGATCCTTAAAAATTGCATCTCTTCCAAAAGAAAAGCTTCTTTCAATAGGATCTAGAACTTGAAAAACAATTACTTCATTATTTTTATATCTAAAATGTTTTAATGCTGTTAGTATAGAATTTACATCATCAAAAAAATCGGATATAATAATTACCAATCCCCTTCTCTTAATTTTTTCCGCAATAGAGTTTAACGAGGTCGCCGTATTCGTTTTACTTGATGCCTCAACTGTGCTTAGATTTTTTAATATTTCCTGGAGATATGCTCTTGTAGATTTAGGTGGAAAATATTTATTTATCTTTTCCGAATAAAGGGATAAACCGACTGCATCCTGCTGTTTTATCATCAAATAACTTAAAGCAGCAACAAGTATAACCGAATAATTTAACTTTGTTATATTCTCCCCTGATGAGTAATCCATTGATTTGCTTGTATCGAGCAGAATATAGCTTTTTAAATTTGTTTCCTCTTCATACTGCTTTATAAAATATCGTTCGGTTTTCCCGTAGACTTTCCAATCCACATCTTTTAAATTATCTCCCTGCATATACGGACGGTGCTCTGTAAACTCAACGCTGAAACCGTGGTAAGGACTTTTATGCAGACCTACCATAAAGCCTTCAACCACAAGACGGGCTTTTAGTTCTAATGAATTTAGTTTTGATATTATTGCCGGGTTTAAATATTTTCTGTAATCCTGTACTTCGGCCATTAAATTTTAGTAGCTGTTTTTTGTTTTAAAATTTCGTCGGGGGATAACCCCAAATGCTTTAATTCTTCTTTTGCCGAGGTAGATAGTTCATGATTGGGGTATTTTTCCAAAAAAAGATTATAAGTTTTACTCGCTTCGTCATAGTTATTTAATTCATTCGCCAAGATAAAGCCGGACATAAACAGAGCCATCGGTGCCTTTTTACTTTTGGGATATTTATCATAAACGCTTCTGTAAATTTGAACCGATTTTTGAAGTGATTCTTTTTTTGAAAGGTTCTTCACAAGGTTATTTTGATATAGTGCAGCCATTTCATAAAGAGCTTCAGGAGCTAAATCACTTTGAGGATACTTATCCACCAAAGTCTGGTAAGACGTAATAGCTTCTGAAATATTATCACTTTTAACGTTTTTTTCAGCTGTTTGCAAATATTCTTTGTCGGTTTTACTGCTGCAGCCATTGAATATAAAAATTGTGATTAAAAGTATAAAAATGGTTTTCATTACTTTCCTTCTTATTGAATTAAAAATGAAAATTATTAAAATAGTAAAGAATTAGCAATGTATATTATATGGTAGATTTCCTTCAGTACTTTGGCCCAATAATAATATCTAAACTTTGCAAATGGAAAAACACATCATTATTTTAAAGTTATAATTTGTTATTCTAATCTTAAAGGAGTTAAAAATGTCCAGAAAAAAAATTGCTTTAATAGGTGGTGGGCAAATAGGGGGAGTTTTGGCACAACTAATTGCGACAAGAAAACTAGGAGACGTAGTTTTATTTGACGTGGTTGAAGATATGCCGCAAGGTAAATCCCTTGATATTGCTGAAGCATCTAGGGTAGATGGTTTTGACGTTAATGTAACAGGTACAAATTCTTACAAAGATATAAGCAATGCCGATCTTGTAATAATTACAGCAGGACTTCCGCGAAAACCCGGCATGAGTCGTGACGATCTTTTAACTACTAATGCAAAAATTATGAAATCTGTTGCTGAAGGAGTAAGAGATAATGCCCCTAATGCTGTGGTAATAATAATTTCAAATCCATTAGATGCAATGGTAACTTTATTTAAAAAAGTATCCGGGTTTCCGGCTAACAGGGTGCTTGGTCAGGCAGGTGTCTTAGATTCTTCACGTTTTTCAACATTCATCGCATGGGAGTTGGATGTTTCGGTTAAAGATGTGAATGCAATGGTATTAGGCGGTCATGGAGACACAATGGTTCCGATTGTAAGGTATGCAAATGTAAACGGTATACCTGTAATGGAATTACTGGAGAAAAAATATAAAGATAAAAACAAAGCCAAAGAAGTAATGAATAAAATGGTTGAACGGACAAAAATGGCTGGAGGTGAAGTTGTTAAACTGCTAAAAACCGGTTCTGCATTTTATTCGCCTGCATCGTCTGCAACTGCAATGGCTGAATCAATATTAAGAGATGAAAAAAGAATTTTCCCTGTTTGTGCACATCTGAATGGAGAATTTGGAGTTAACGGTTATTATGTTGGCGTACCCGCGGTTTTGGGTTCAAACGGTGTTGAAAGAGTTATAGATTTTGATCTTGATGAAGTTGAACAAGCTTCGTTTGATAATTCGATTAATGCAGTAAAAAGCTTAGTTGCTAATATGGAGAAGCTGGGGTTTTAAGTTCAGGAGTAAGTTCAAGTTCAAGAAAAAATTTTTTATTTTACTTGAACTTGGACTTTATAATTTAATATGAATTGTTTTAGGCAGGATTGACGCTAACGAATTTCCTGTTACCTCTCCGGGTTTCAAATTTTACAACACCATCGGCAACTGCAAATAGAGTATCATCCCCGCCAATCTTTACATTACTGCCAGGATGAAATTTAGTGCCTCTCTGTCTCACTAGAATGTTACCGGCAATCACACTTTCACCACCGAATCTTTTAACACCCAATCTTTGTGCGTTACTATCCCTGCCGTTTCTTGAAGAACCCTGTCCTTTTTTATGAGCCATTTTTAAACTCCTATCCTATTTTAGTAATTTCAATTCTTGTTAATTGCTGTCTATGCCCGTTCTTCTTTTCATAACCTTTTCTTCTTTTCTTTTTGAAGACTACAACTTTATCATCTTTTACATGCTCCAAAACTTTTGCAGCTACTTTTAAACCATCAACAGATGGATTTCCGATTTTAGTTTCTTTATCATCACCAAATAAAATTACCTTATCAAAAGAAATTTTTGAATTTGGTTTCTTATCTAATTTGGGAACATAATACTTCTGATTTTCCGTTACTTTAAATTGCTGCCCATTTATATCGATGACTGCAAACATTTTTACCTCTAATTTCTAAAATGAACAACAAATTTAAGTATTTGAACATTTCGTGTCAATTATTAAAAAAATAAATTTTCGTTGAAAAACACAATTATTTCTTTAATCTGAAAGAAAATTCACTCCCCTTCCCTACTTCACTTTTCACTTCAATTGCAGAACCATGTGCCTCTGCAATATGCTTTACAATAGCCAGACCTAAGCCGGTTCCTCCAACCGCCCTTGATCTTGCTTTATCTACCCTATAAAATCTTTCAAATATTCTTGCGATATCTGTTTCAGGAATTCCAATCCCGGTATCTTTAATAATTATTTTGCCGGACTTTTGCTCTTCTTCAACAAAAATTTCTATTTTTCCCTCTTCAGTATACTTAATTGCGTTCGTCAGTATATTTATAAAAACCTGCCGAAGTTTATTTTTATCTCCTAATAATTGAAGATTTTCTCTGACCGGGTGGTAAATTAACTCCAGGTTTTTCCCTTTGGCCATTGGTTCAAATTCTTTAACCATGGAGCTTAGATACTCATTTATATTAAAATATCTAAAACTCATTCTCATTTCACCCGATTCGATCATTGAAATATCAATAAGATCATTTAATAAATTACTCAGGTTTATTGTATGCTGATTTGCTTTTTCTAAAAAATATTTATTAACTTTTTCATCATTTATTGCCCCGTCTAAAAGAGTTTCAACATACCCCTGGATTGCAAATATCGGAGTTCTGAGTTCATGGGATACATTTGCCAAAAATTCAGTTCTCATCTTTTCAAGGCGTGTTAAATAATTTATATCATTTTTCATCTTCTCGAACATTTTCTGAATTTCTTCTTCAACTCCATGAAGGTTTGCAGGTAATTTTATTTCTTCCGATTTATTTAAATAATTTTTCCTGATATTAAAAATTACCTGTCTTATATTATTTAACTCTCTAAGTCTTCTTTTTCCCAAAAAGAATAGAGATAAAACACCGATCAGAACTGATAAGATAATGAAAAGAGTGAAATAACCTGATCTTCCAAAAATTATATAAGCAAGAAGGATAATAGAAATGCCGAAGAGAAAAAATTCTTTTAGATAAACACTGGCTGATGAAAAATTTGATTTAAGTTCATTCCACACTTTTAAACCTGTACCCCACACCTTTAACTGTTTCTATAAGGTCGGAATGCTGTTCAAGTTTTTCTCTAATTTTTCTTATATGAACATCAATAGTTCTATCGACTACATAAACATCGTTTCCCCAGACATCTTTCAATAGAATTTCGCGGCTGAATACTCTACCCGGGTTATTGGCAAGATAGAACAAAACTTCAAATTCTTTTTTAGGAAATACTTTTTCATTTCCATCTATGTAAACGACATACTTTTCGCGGTCAATCGTTAAAGGACCAATTGAAACTTTAATTGGCTGTTGATTTGCATTATCGCCCGCGAAACCTTTTCGTAAATTCGATTTAACACGCGCAACAAGTTTTTTGGGTGAAATAGGTTTTTGAATATAGTCATTAGCTCCAAGTTCAAGTCCTTTTATTTCATCGACTTCGCCTGATTTTGCAGTTAAAAATACAACAGGGATTTTTTCATAATCTTTCGTACTTCTAATTTTTTTACAGACTTCGTATCCATCCATTTTAGGCATCATTATGTCTAATAAAATCAGATCCGGTTTTTCAGTAATCTTTTTTAAAGCTTCAATTCCATCATAAGCTTTGATTACTTCAAATCCTTCTTGAGTTAAATTGTATTCCAAAAACTCAACTATATCAGGTTCATCATCAACAAGCAAAATTTTTGTTTTCATTTAAAATATATTATTTCTTAACTTTTTGATTTGAAGAATTATACATATTTTCCATAATTTTCATTCTTAAAAGAGCTTCATCACCTGAAGAGAAAACGGGATTTAAACCCCTTACGGCTCCAAGAAAACTTTTTAACTCATTCTCATAGGATTTTCTAAATAAACTTAGTGCATTTTCTTTTTGTGAAGGAGTGAGATCAATTATTTGCTCTCCATTTTTTTTGAAAACCTTAAACGGATTAATTGAAGCAAAACCTTTTTTCCCGTGAATATTTACATAAAATGTATCTTTCTCAACAGGTAAAGACCAGCTTGATTCGAGACTGATTAATGATGAATTTTTACATCTTAAAAGACTTATAGATGTGTCTTCCACATTTTTTGTATACTGATTAAAATTTTGAGTTGTAACCGATTCAATTGCGGGAAAATCTAAAAGCCAGAGTGATAAATCAAGCAGCAATATACCCAGATCAATTATAACCCCACCGCCTGAATCTTCTTTTTTGGTAAACCATTTTTCACTGCTGCTCGGCCTTCTAATCCATCCGCATTTTATATAAAATGGTTCACCAATCTCACCGGACGATAAAATACTTTTTAAAATCATTGCATCCGGGCGAAAGCGTAAATTCATTCCGACCATTAATTTCTTTTTATACTTTTTAGCCGCACTAACAACCTGTTTGGTTTCATTAAAAGTTCGCGCAAGAGGTTTTTCAACTAAAACATCTTTCTTTGCTTTAAGACAATCAATTGCAATTTCCTTATGAGTGTTTGTCGGAGTAGCTATTATAATAGCATCGGTATCGCTTTTTTCAAGCAGCTCATGATAATCTAAATATTTTTCTTTTATATTAAACTTATTGGCAATTGTATCGAGCCGGCTTTTCCTAATTTCCGCAACTGCTGTTACAACTGCATTATTAATCTTTGAAAAATTTGGAAGGTGCACTAGCTGTGCGATTGTACCGAGTCCGATAATTCCAATTTTGGTTTTTTCCATTAAACGGCAACTTTCTGTTTAATGTTCTGGTTTTTACAAAATGCTTTTACTCTTTTTGCAATCCCTTCCGGATCAATTTCAAGCTGATGATGAAGTTCACTCTGGCTACCGTGATTAATAAATCTATCGGGTAAACCGATTCTCAATATATCATTCTTATAATTTTTTTCGTTAAAATATTCAAGAATACCGCTTCCGAAACCACCGACTAATGTACTCTCTTCAAGAGTAACAATTTTATTATGCCTGTTCGAAATATCATCGAGCATTTTTGTATCCAAGGGTTTTATAAAACGCATATTTATAATTTCAGGATGAATTCCCTCTTCTAAAAGCAATTCTGAAGCCTTAATTGAATAATCTACCATAGAACCGACAGCCAAAAGGGCAACATCATTCCCGTTTTGAATACATTCCGATTTACCGATTTCTATTTCATCAAAACCTTCTTTTAATTTAACACCCAATGCCGAACCGCGTGGATATCTAAGAGCTATTGGTCCTTCTTTATAATTTATTGCAGTATACAGCATATCTCTCAACTCAGATTCATCCTTTGGCGCCATAATTACCATTCCAGGAACAAGTCTAAGGTATGTTAAATCAAATGTGCCATGATGTGTTGGTCCGTCGGCACCGACAAGACCGGCTCTGTCAAGAACAAACACAACATGAAGTTTTTGAATACCAACATCATGTATGATTTGATCAAAACCTCTTTGGAGAAAAGTGGAATAAATAGCAACAACCGGGATTACACCTTGAGTAGCTAAGCCTGCGGCAAAAGTAATTGCATGCTCCTCAGCTATTCCAACATCAATATAATTTCCCGGGAAACTTTTCTGAAGAATATCCAAACCTGTTCCATCCGGCATTGCACCGGTTATACCAACAACAGAAGGATTCTCCCGGACAATTTCTTTTAATGCATTTCCAAAAATTTTTGTATATGAGGGAGGTCCATCTGCTTTTTTATAGACTTTGCCGGTTAATTTATCAAAAGGATTTGATGCATGAAGTTTTTGTTCATCTCCTTCGGCAGGTTCATAACCTTTCCCTTTTTGTGTTATTGCATGCACAAGAATAGGTCCGTTAAGGTTTTTAACCTGCTCAAATATTTTTATTAATTGATGAAGATTATGACCATTCACAGGACCAAAATATCTAAATCCTAAAGCTTCAAACAACATACCAGGCGTGACAACTGCTTTAATACCGCTTTCCAAACGGATTGCAATCTTTCTTAACCTATCGCCAAAATGATCAAGTTTTCCCGTCAAATCCCATATTTGGCCTTTGAATTTATTATAATCGGGATGGGCGATCATTTCAGTAAAATAATTAGAAATCTGCCAGACATTTGGAGCGATCGACATATTATTATCGTTTAATACAACAATTAAATTCGATTTTAATATACCGGAATTATTCATCGCTTCGTATGCCATACCTCCGGTCATTGCACCGTCACCAATTACAGCAATTATTTTTTTATCATTTTTTCGAATATCTCTTGCAAAAGCCATTCCCAGTGCAGCAGAAATGGAAGTAGATGCATGCCCCGCACCAAAAGTATCATATTCACTTTCGGATCTTTTTAAGAACCCGCTAATTCCATTTAGCTTTCTTATTCTTTTTAAAGCTTCCTTTCTGCCAGTTAAAATTTTATGAGGATAAGCCTGATGACCGGTATCCCATACGACAAGATCTTTGGGGGTATCAAACACTTTATGAATTGCTACAGTTAATTCGACAGCACCAAGACCACCGCCAAAATGTCCTCCTATTTCTGAGATCGTATCAATTAAATATTCCCTAATATCCGAGCATAGAATTTTCAACTGAGGAACATCCAGGTTTTTTATATCTTCCGGATAATTAACTTTTGACAACACTTTATATTTTTCTTCTTCAGCCATTATATAAAAGAGCTCCTATCCTTTTAAGCTTACGAGTTATTTTCAAATAAATCATCACTATTCATCGCTATGTCATTAATCTTCTTTTTCAATTCAGTAATCTTTAATTCAGCACTATTTAAGGTAGTTAAACAATTTTTAGAAAGCGTTACCCCTTCTTCAAAAAGAATCATGGCTTCATCAAGACTTATATCTTCCTTTTCTAATAAAGCGGATATTTCCTCCAGTCTCGAAATATTCTTTTCAAAAGAATTGATATTTTTTCTACTAGCCATAAATAATTTAATCTAATCTATTAAAATATAAAAAATAAGGCTTTTTCGGAAAAAATTAATTTCCTTTTTTAAGCAAAATTTCGTCGTCATAAAATTTTAAAATAGTATCTTTTTCTTTATTGAAATTAGCTTTCCTTGTAACATATTGAGAATCCTGTTTTACCAGCACAAAACCTTTTTTTAGCTGAAGGTTTACATCGTGAGATTCTATTGTTTTAGATAAAATTGAAAGCCTGCCTTTATTTACTAAAATTTTCTGTTCAATATTTTTTAGAAGCTTATAAATTAAATTATCCACCTGCTGGGATTTTCTTCTTACTAAATCCATCGGCATTCGAAATCCATATGAATTTAAACTAGTATAAACATTTGCACGAAATTTTTCAATAATATCATCAATGCCCTTATAAGAGCTATCCATAAATTCATTAATAAAAGCTGAAAAATCTTCTTTACTTGGAGTTGTTATTTCCATTGCTGCAGAGGGTGTAGGTGCTCTTAAATCAGCAACAAAATCAGCAATAGTAAAATCCACTTCATGACCAATTCCGGTAACTATAGGAATCTTTGAATTGAAAATTTCTCTTGCTACAATTTCTTCATTGAATGCCCAGAGATCTTCTATTGAGCCACCGCCTCTTGCCAAAATTATTACATCAATATCCTCTTGTTCATTAAGCTGTTTAATACATTCAACTATTTCTCTGGATGCCCCGGTTCCCTGGACTCTGGCGGGAGAAATTATAAGTTCAACAAGAGGGAATCTTCTTTTAGCAACACTAATCATATCTCTTAATGCTGCACCGTCAATTGCTGTAACTATCCCGATTTTTTGGGGAATAAGGGGTATCTCTTTTTTCAATTCTTCATCGAAGAGACCTTCTGCGGCAAGCTTTTGTTTTAAAGCTTCAAAAGCTGCTTGAAGTTCGCCAACACCTGCAGGTTTCATCGATCTTACATCAATCTGGTAATTTCCTCTTGGCGGATAAACCGTAACCTTACCGTTGACAATTACTTTCATTCCATCCTGAGGAGTAAAGAAAACGTAATTATTAAATCCTCTCCACATTGTACACGAAATTACCGCATCTGAATCTTTTAAATTGAAATACCAATGCCCTGAAACATGAGGTTTAAATCCCGATATTTCCCCTAAAACAGAAACTTGAGAAAATCCTTCTTCAAGTGAAAGCTTAATTTCCTGTGTTAATTCCGAAACCGTTAAAATCATTTTACAAGTATAAAGGATAAAGTAAAAAGTATAAAGTACTTTTAAATTATTTTCTTCTTAATTTGCTGGATATTGAGCCTAATATTTTTTTTAATTGATAAGATTCATTAAAGAATTTTTTACATTACATTTGATCACCAAGTCTTATTTCACTTAATATTCGAAAAAAATAATTTGATTCTCTCATCTCTCTTAAAGATATATTTATTTTATTGGAAAAATCTGCTTTTGAAGACGCAGCTTGAGATTCTTCATAATTCGCACCACTAAAAGTTGATGATTTTGCTAATTGAAATTTAATAATTCTACTTTCCGGATTATTAGAGATTTTTTGAAGAAATAATATTGTATCAACTGCAAATTTAAATAATCTATCGTTTAAATCATTTTTATACATTTTACCCCTCCGATTTTTTAATTCTAATTTATTTATTTTAATTTTTTATACTTTACACTTTAGACTTTATACTTTTTACTTGCTTTCCTTCTTTTCTAAAAATAAGGCAATACTGATGATGCCGGTTTGAAACCCATGCATTATTAACTCCAAGAGCAATTAAAGGTTTGTCATCCTGCAGCCAGATTTTTTCATCCTTTAAAACCCAGCTCTTATTCTTTCTTTTTGTTAAAGATATTGCAGTATCATAAGCCAACGGGAATAACTTACCTTCGTAATAAATATTGTTAGTTATTATTGTCAAATAACCGTTAGGTTTTGTAACCTCATAAGCTTCATCAAATATTTTTGCCTGCTTTTCTATAAACTCACAATAGTCTTTAATATTTCCAATATCATTTTCATCATTTGAATATTTTGTAGCAAGACCTTTTTGACTTCTCAATTTTTGTCTTAATGAATTTCTCTCAAGCTGGTTCCAGTAAGGAGGAGATGTAATAACGTAATCAAATAGGTTTTTAATTCCGTTGCTATTCAGTAATCTTACTAAATTTTCCGAAGTTCCGTTTATTGGAATAATTTTGCAGGAAGAATATTTTTTAATTCTTTCTTTCGCAGTTAAAAAATATTTTTTTGATAATTCAATACCGACACAATTTCTTTTTAAATTCCCGGCAGCAACCAGAGTACTTCCCGTTCCCATAAAAGGATCAAGTATCCAGCTTTCTTCTTTTGTAAAGAAAGATATAAATTCTTCTACTAGTGTTTCAGGAAATTTT
Source organism: uncultured Ignavibacteriaceae bacterium (assembly GCA_964448105.1). Lineage (GTDB taxonomy): Bacteria > Bacteroidota > Ignavibacteria > Ignavibacteriales > Ignavibacteriaceae > CAVQBP01. The sequence continues at coordinate 14,012 of CAYUVK010000015.1, read as the reverse complement.
GCTGGGTGTAAAATTTCACTTTTTTTTCTTTGAGGCGGACGATGTATGAACCATGATTTAGTAAATTTAATCCATTCTTTACCGGTAAGGTTATTTAATTTATTATTGATATTAAATTTCCCTCTTTTTCCCAGGTCGATATAATTTTTTTCTTTATCCTTCATCGGCTTTAAAATTTTACACTGAAACCTAGTGTTGGAATTATAGGAAACATATTATTAGGTGTACGTCCTAATTTTAAATCATCAGTTACAAAATAATCATAAGCAATTACATTTTTTCTGTTATAAACATTTATAACATCCAGGTAAAAAGACCAATTCAGTCCCCAATAATCTGCAAGTGCAGTTAAACGAACATCAAACCGGTGGTAAGGTGGTTTGCGTGCATTTAATTTATTACCGGCATAATTAATATCATAAATTACTTCGGGAGAAGCATTAGAATTAGAACTGCTTTTCCTTGTTGCAATAACAGGAGTTTCGGGAATTCCATCTAAATTATTATCCCGCAAAATTATTCTTGGTTTAATTCCAACCGGCTGGCTGATTGGAAATCCCGAGCCATATTGCCACCTTACACCTATATCAAGCCAGCTATTTAGCTGGTAGTTTAAAACTATATTAACTGTATGTCTTTGATCAAACCTAAAAGGATATTCTTTACCCTCTTCAAAAGTATTTGCATATGCCAATGAATATGAAACCCAGCCGGAAAATCTATTATCATTCATTATATTTTTTTTAGATAAAAAAAACTCAAAACCATAAGCTTCACCATAAGAACCATTGACGGGGATCTGGGTTAAAGAATCACCTAAATTGGTAATTGGTCTTGTCCAGCCGGATGTAAAACGGGGATCTCGGCCGGGAATTTGTTCAGTATAATAATTAGATCCCTGAACTACTTTTTGCACTATCAAATTGGAAAAATCTTTATAATATCCTTCAATCTTTAAATTCCATTCATTAGTCAGCCATCTATCGATTCCTAAAATATAATGAATAGCTTTTTCTGCATCCAATTGGCTTGTATATTTTTTACTTAAATCATAAAGGATACCCGTGTCCAGCAATTTCTCATATCCTGGCGATTGATAATAAATACCCCAGTTCGCCCGGAAGGTTGTCAACTTATCGATAGCATACGAGAGCGAAATCCTTGGAGCAATGTAAGCCTTATCGAGAATATTATAATAGTCAAATCTGAAACCGGATTGAAAATATAATTTATCTGTTAAATGGAAATTATTCTGAATATAAGCACGGTAACGATTATAATTTTTCACATCTTTTATATCGCTTAAGACGGCTCTAAATTGCGGGTTGGATGCAATAATTGCAGCAAGTTCGGGATCAAGCTGAAATCTAAAATCAACAATAGTCTGCATATTATCCATCCCGGCACCGGCCTCAAATGTATTATCTTTCCACAGATAAGTAAATTTATCATCAATAGAATATTTTCTAAAAGAAAAATCGGCGTTGAGTTTAAATCCTAATAAATAAGGTGAAAGTGTATCCGGAACTGCATCTTTAAATTTATCCCGGTTTAATGACGGATCAATAATTTCGGAAGCAAAATCAGTAAGACCATTATTTTTATACCACGAAACTATAAATTTGTTAAGAAGATTTGGATTAGGAGAGTAGTGCCAGGCAAGCCCTAGTACGCTGTTCTTTGTTGCATTATAAACTCCAATGCTGTCGGCTGTTTTTCTATTTTGAGGACTAATCAGATCTACACCATCCCTGGAAAAGATCCCGTTAACTAATATTTTATTCCCATTATAAGGACCCAAAACTAATTTAGATTGGACATCATAAAAATTTGGAAAGGAAACGTTCTGGTCTACAAGTCCTGCATTCTTAACAAACGGTTCAATTATTAAATCATAGTAAGTTCTCCTGCTGCTCAATATCCAGCTTCCGTTTAGATTAAAGGGATTCTTTCCTTCAAGCACAAGGTTTGCATCGATTATTGAAGCATTAAGACTCCCGGTAAGATTTTTGTTTGTAGTCCCCTCTCTATTTGTAACATCCAGCACGGCAGAAAGTCTGTCCCCATATTTTGCCGGAAATCCGCCGGTAATTAAATTCACATCGGAAACAATATCAGGATTAAACATGCTGATTACTCCATACAGTCTGTACGGATTAAAAATTTCTATATCATCCATAATAATTAAATTCTGATCCGGACCGCTACCACGCACAATTAATTGAGATGAAAAATCATTTGGAGCTAATACACCTGGTAGGGACTGCAGAGTTCTTAATACATCTTCACCTGCACCTGGGAGAATTTTTGCACTCTTTGGATTCAAATCTATTAAGCTTGTTCTTGTATCCTTTTGCTCCTGTTTTTTAGAGCCAATTACTTCAACCGAATTAAATTCAATAACCACCGGTGATAAAATAATATTTAATTCAAGAGTCTTTCCAGGTTTAATTTCAATACTATGATTTTCAGTTTTATAACCAACTGCGCTAAATTGGAGTTTATAACTGCCTGGCTTTAAAACATTAATTTCATAATTACCGTTTTCATCACTAAAAGTCCCATATAATGTTCCCGTTACAGTAATATTAACATAAGGTACGGGGTTAGTACCATCAGTTATTTTACCTTTAACTTTTCCTGTTTGAGAAAACGCAAGAGATGAAAAGAGAAATATTATGTATAAGAATAATTTCATTTATGAAAAATGGAAAATATTATCTAATGGTTCAATTGACAAATTGCCGTATAAATGAAACAATGAATAATTAATAATTTGAAAGTATCTTTTTCTTTAGGAATTTTAGTTTATAAAGTTTTGATTTTAAAAGAATCCCAAAGGTGAAAACGTGAAGTGAAATTCATTTCACTTCACAAATAGTTTTTTACCTTGAATAAATTAGAAATAAAAAGAGAAGAAATTAGAATAAAGCCCTAAAGAAATTTCCTGGAATTCCGAACCAGTCTTACCAGGCTTAGCATTATACCTGTATCTTACATATAAAATAAAGGTATCAAGTATTTTAAAAAGTCCGGCAGAAAGTTCAGGGCTAATACCGTTAAACCCCTTAAAATTTGTGAAGCCGTTTATCCCCGGCGAAAGATATTGTACACCCGGAATTTCAATAATTTGTTTATATCCAATCCTTAAAAAATTTTTATCGGGTGCATTAAAAATATGTGAATATTCCAATGAGAAATATCCGGCAGGATAGGTGAAACCTTTTTTACTTAAGGAAATTAGAGGTATTTCTTTAGTTAAGCTGAAATAACTATTGTGATTTGCATATACATAAGTCGGGGTGGGCAATAAAAAGACTGATCCACCGAACAAACATAAAAGAAGAAAATTAGATTCACTCTTTACTTTTATTTCCTGGGGCAGTTGGAAATCATATTTTTCACTGGTGTATTTATTACCTAATGAATCTTCAACAACTATAACAAAAGGGATATCCTGCTTTTTAAAATCAAGCTTAGAAATATCTATTCGGGTTTTGTGAATATTATTAAAAGTGTCCGAGACGGTATATTCGTAAGTGTTGTCTATTAGAACTTTTGATTTTACATTTTCACTCGTAAAAAAAGACAAAACAAAATTGTGAGGTTTTTCCGGTGTTACAAAATTATCAATAATGTTAATTTCAACTGAATCTGTTTGTGCTTTTAATTGAATTTCAAATGAAATAAATAATAAAGCAATAAGAATAAAAATTCTCTTTTTAATCATTATTTAGATTTTCTTTATTTATAAGGAAATTTAACATTACAAAGTTATGAAAAAAAGATATTATTCTCATTACATCACTTCTGTTAACAAATTTTTTAGGATTTTTGAATGAAAATTACGAAGTTGTTGTTTTATTTTTCATAAGGTAAGCATTCGAATTGGAGATTTGAAATGGATAATTTAAACTACAAATATGGACTTTTTAAAAATTTTAATTTTTCTTTAATACTTATGATAAGTTTATTTTTAATTTTCAACGGCTCTATATATAAACTTTTTGCACAGGCCGATGTTACTGCATGGGGCAATTTAAGGGGAATTCGTGTTGATGGTGAATTAATGAAATTCGAAACAAGTTTAAGAGTTGTTAAAAAAGGCTGGTTCGATATAATTCAAACAGCAAAAGAAAAACAAAACCCAGATTTTTCACGTAAAGGTTCAAATGTTATTGTAACATCAGCTCTTGATAATTTTCCTTTTACTGAAATAGTAAAGGATTCAGGACAGGGTGTCGCAAAGGTTAACTACAAGTTAACTGCAGATTCCAATGTTACGATGGAAGGAGTTTATTTCTGCATTGAACTTCCAAATGATGAATATTCAAACGCCGAGATTAATTACATAGCACTGGTAAAAGGTTCCATCGATACTACTGCCGAGCGAAATAATAACCCTTTTGAAGAAAGGTTTAGACCGGTTTCCGTAACAGCTAAAGGTGTGAGGATTAATACAAAAGAACGAAAATTTGAAATTAGTACTGATCAACCGACAAAAATTTTAGTACAAAAACCTAATCCTTTCTTTGGAGGTCAAACACAGATTTATTTTTCGGTAATTTCCGGAAATGCTGTTCAAGGACAAAAAGCAGAAGCAGACTATACACTTAAAATATCGGGTTCAATAGATAAAAAGCCAATTGAACTTTCACTTGATACTGCCAATCCTGGACGGGTATTTGATGGTATCGGCGGAAATTTCCGTCTTCAAAAACCGGAAACTGATCCGTTTGTTATTGATTACTGTTTAAAAAACTTAAATGTAACCTGGGGGCGTGTTGAATTGCCGTGGTTCAATTGGCAGCCTGATGAAAGTGTTGATCCGATCGAAGCAGCAAAGTCCGGTAATATAAGTCCAAGGGTAGTTAGTGCAATGGAAATGGCACAAAGGCTTGCAAAAAAAAATATACCTATTATTATTAGCACCTGGTATCCGCCGCAATGGGCAATAATTGGTAAGATGGAATTTAGAAGAAAACCCGGTGAACCCCGCGGGAATCCGCTTAATCATATGAAAATGAGAAGCATTGAAAAATCAATCTGTTCCTATTTAATCTACCTTAAAGAAAAATATGGTGTTGAACCAGCATTGTTTTCATTTAATGAATCAGACCTTGGTATAAATGTCCGTCAAACGGGTGAAGAACATGCCGAACTCATAAAACAGTTTGGTGCTTATTTTGCATCTAAAGGTATTAAGACCAAAATGTTGTTGGGAGATAATTCCGATGCTACTTCATACGGATTTGTCGAACCTGCATTAGATGATCCTGCGACTCATCAATACATCGGAGCTGTATCTTTTCATTCGTGGCGGGGATGCGACAACTGGACACTGTCTATCTGGGCAGACATTGCCAAAGAACTTAATGTCCCTTTATTGATTGCCGAAGGAAGTAATGATGCTGCGGCTTGGAGATATCCTGAAATTTTCCCTGAACCTTCATATGCCCTTGATGAGATTGATCTTTATGTTCGTATTTATTCGATATGTCAACCGAGTTCTATTTTACAATGGCAATTAACAGCAGATTATTCAGTTTTAACCGGCAATGGTATTTATGATACTCAGGGTCCGTTAAAACCAACCCAGCGATTCTGGAATCTAAAACAGCTCGGATTAACTCCAAAAGGATCGTTTTATCTTCCAATATCCTGTAATAGACCAAATGTCAATTGTGTCGCGTTCGGCGATATAAAGAATGGAATCTACAGCATTGAGATAGTTAATAACGGAGCAGAGAGAATAGTAACCTTGACCGGGTTGCCTGAAACTGTTAAACAATTAAATATGTATGTTACAGACAGAGACCGTGGTATGGAAAAGGAAAAATCGGTTCAGGTTAATAATGGAATGGCAAAATTTACTCTGGCTCCTGCATGTTTTACGACTTTGATTAATCAATAGAAAACAAGAAGTCGATTTATTGCAGATTAATTAGTCCTTAAAAAGAATTATAAAACTTTTTTAAGAATTATAGTATTGTTATCTTTTATGAATTCATAAAAGCCTAACCTTTTATATAATTTTATTGCATGATTGATTTTTGAAACACTTAGAGAAACTGATTGATATTTCCCCTTTATAATTTTAAAAAGATTTTTTAATAATAAAGTTCCTAATCCTTTTCCCCTATATTCGCGTATAACCGCAATAGACAATTCGGGAATTTCTTCACTAATAAAACCATAACCTCTATTTTCTTCCGAAAAAATTCTAATCCAAACAGCACCGACAGGTTTTGAAGATTTTATCTCATAAACAATTAAACCAATGTCATCCTTCTTTTTCCATCCTTCAACATATTTAGATAATTCAGGTTTATTAACAATATCTTTCGAAGGCGGTTCCTCCCCTTCCAGGATAAATATACATTCATACAGCATATCCCAAAGAAACTGCTGATCTTTTAAGGATGTAGAACGAATACCAAATTCTTTCTCTAACATTTAAAATGATTTTGGGAGTATTTTTATTTAAGATTAGAATTCTATAGGCCAAGCATTTAATTAAAGTACAGATCAATATCTAATTTATAAATGCATTTTATTAACTTATCGCATGTTCAATATCCGATATTAAATCTTCAATATCTTCGATACCAACTGAAAATCGAACAAGAGTATCCATAATACCTAATTTTTCTCTCTCTTCTTTAGGGACTGAAGCATGAGTCATACTTGCCGGATGGCTGATTAAGCTTTCAACTCCTCCCAGACTTTCACCTAGAGTAAATGTTTTCACATTCTTTAATAATTTTTTTGTTGTTTCCATATCTTTTAATTCAGCAGCAACCATTCCCCCAAAACCCCTCATTTGTTTTTTCGCGAGATCATGATGAGGATGAGAAGACAGACCGGGATAGTATACTTTCTTTATAAATGAAGATTTTGATAAAAACTCAGCCAATTCATTTGCATTTTTATTATGTCTCTCCATTCTAACTGCCAATGTTTTTGTAGACCGCAAAACAAGCCAGCAGTCAAATGGAGAAGGAACAGCTCCCGCAGCATTTTGAATGTATCTTAACCTGTTATGAATTTTTTCATCATTCGTAATTAAAATCCCGCCGATTACATCACTATGTCCGTTTATATATTTTGTTGAACTATGAAGAACAATATCAATCCCCAATGTCAAAGGATTTTGAAAATATGGACTCATGAAAGTATTATCAACTATACTGATCAGATTATTTGTTTTGCAAATTTCTGCAGCAGCTTTCAAATCAGTTAGATTTAACATTGGATTAGTCGGGGTTTCAAGAAAGACCATTTTGGTATTTTCTTTAATTGCATTTTTAATATTGGATAATTCACTAGTATTGACCCAAGTAAAATTTATTCCATAATCGGTCATTATTAATTCGAATAACCGATAAGTTCCACCATAAACATTATTTGAAACAATAACATTATCTCCAGCTTTTACAAGGCTCATCAATGCTTGAGTTGCTGCAACACCGGAACTAAAAGCAATTCCGAATTTTCCTTTTTCAAGTGTTGCTATATTCTTTTCAAGTGCTTCACGAGTCAGGTTTTGTGTTCTACCGTATTCATAACCTTTATGTTTTCCTAATTCTTCCTGTGCATAAGTAGAAGTCTGGTAAATTGGTGTAATAACCGCACCGGTCACAGGATCAGGCTTTTGGCCTGCGTGAATTGCATCAGTTGAAAAACCCATTTATGCTCCGTTAATTTTCAAGTTCACGTTATAAGTAAGGTCGAGTCCGGAACTTGAACTTCTTGAACTTGAACTTACACTTGAACTTAGATTTGTCCTTATGAAATATCAGTATGCTCTAAAATATCATACCTGGTAATTATATCTATTATTCTCCCATATTCTGAAACAAGAACCGCGGGTGAATTGCTTAAATATTTTTTAGCAGAAGAAAGATCAATATCTTCATCAACAACCGGGAAGCTCTCTCCCATAATATTTTCTATGTTCGAATCCATTAAATCCGGATCTTCGATAAGCTTTGCCATCAATCTGCCTTCTCTTATACTGCCAACGGATTTACCTTCATCAATAACCGGTATTTGAGAAAACCCGTTTTTATTAATTACTTCAAAAGCTTTTTTAATTTTATCTTTTGCATTAAGATAAACAAGTTCCTTTGAACCATTCTGTCTTTTTGCCATTGAAATATCGCCCAGAGATTTCATTTCATGTGTCAGCAGCCTTTTTTCTCGAAGCCATTCATCGCTATGGAACTTTGACAAATATCTTTCACCGGTATCACAGATAATAAAGACTATTACCGCATTTTCATCCAAATCTTTAGCAACCTGCAAAGCTGCCCAGACAATTGTCCCCGTGCTTCCACCGCAAAAAATTCCTTCATGCCTGCACATCATCCTTGCATAACTAAAGGAATCTATATCGGTTACATTTATTATTTTATCAATATATTGAAAATGGACATTTTTAGGGAGACAATCCTGTCCAATTCCTTCAACCAGGTATGGGTCACCAACCATAAGTTTTCCATCATCCATATAAGTTTTGAAAATGGAGCCGTACGGATCGGCACCAATAACATGAATATCCTTGCTTTTCTCTTTTAGATATCTGCCTACTCCGCTAATTGTACCGCCGGTTCCCATGCCGGCAACAAAATGGGTTATCTTCCCTTCCGTTTGTTCCCATATTTCCGGTCCGGTAGTTTTATAATGTATTTCCGGGTTAGCCGGGTTTGAATACTGGTACATAAAAATTGAATTAGGGGTTTTTTCGCTTATCTTTTTTGCAACCGTTACATAATAATCCGGATGGTCTTTTCCAACTGCGTTTGAAACAACAATAACATCTGAACCAAAAGCTTTTAAATAATTTATTTTTTCAGAGCTGACTTTGTCCGTAACTACAAAAATAGTTTTATAACCTTTAACTGCGCAGGCAAGTGCAAGACCTATGCCTGTATTCCCACTAGTGGCTTCAATAACAGTTCCGCCAGGTTTAATTGAACCAGTTTTTTCAGCCTCTTGAAGCATTGCAATTCCAATCCTGTCTTTTACACTGCCGCCGGGATTTACTGATTCAAGCTTTCCGAAGATTTGCGGTTTTAATCCTTTATTTAAATGGTTCAGTTTTATGAGAGGAGTATTACCAATTACATCTAAAATGTTGTTCTTAAACTGCATATTCTTTTCCTTAGCATTTCGTTTAATTTATTTAATCAAATATTATAGAATTTTATTCAATCAATTCTTTATCTTAATCATGTTTAAAATCTTATTCAAATTTGGTACAGATTAAGAGCAAGATTATAAGTAAGATTATTCAAAACGAAATCCCCTCAAAAACTCTTCTACTTTAAGTTTATTTTTTCCTTCCTGCTGAAGTTCCAGTAAAGATAATGAATTCCTGCTGCATCCGATTATTAAACTTGATTTATCATGAAATGAAGCTTCTGCAGCAAGATGTTTATTTACAATCTCCGATTTATATACCTTTATCTGTTTCTCATTTAGTTCAAAATAAGCCCCGGGATAAGGGGATAAGCCCCGAATAAGATTGTGAATTTCTTCTGCAGTGTTATTCCAATCTATTTTAGTTATTTCTTTTGTAATTTTCGGTGCTGGGGTTGCCAGATTATTATCCTGCTTTTTATAATCAAAACTTCCTTTTTCTATTAAATCAACTGTATTTAAAACCACGTTAGCTCCCAATTCGCTGAGTTTATCATGCAATGAACCAAAATTATCATCATCATCAATTTTAATTTTTTCCTGGAGAACAACATTGCCTGTATCAACTTTTTCTTCCAATGCGAACGTAGTTACACCGGTTTCTTTTTCGCCTTTTATTAATGCCCATTGAATAGGTGCAGCACCTCTATATTTAGGAAGAAGTGAAGCATGCAAATTAAAAGATATTTTTGAAGGAATAGCAAAAACTTCCTTTGGTAAAATTCTAAAAGCTACAACAACAAAAACATCGCTATTGTATTTTTTAAGTTCTTCAATAAAATTTTGATCCTTTAATTTATCAGGCTGTAAAACAGGTAAATTATTTTTTAATGCAAATTCTTTAACTGCAGTATAAGATACTTTCCTTCCGCGTCCTCTCTCTTTGTCGGGAGCAGTAACAACAGCAGCAACCTCATGTTTGCTATGAATTAAAATGTTTAAAGAAGGGAGAGCAAAGTCCGGTGTTCCTAAAAACACTATTCTCATTTCAACTGGTAGTCTATGTCTTCGGTAATCGGGTAGTCTATTTCAACTTCTCTGCTTTTTATTTTATTTAAAATACTCTTGAATTCTTTTTTTGCTTTTTCATCAAAATAATCAGTAAATAAAATACCCTGCAGGTGATCAAATTCGTGTTGAATTACACGTGCTAATAAATCATTAGCTTCAAGGCTTTGTTCTATCATATCCGAATCGAAATATCTTATAATTATTTTAGAAGGTCTTTCAATTTCATAACGTACATCCGGGATGCTGAGACATCCTTCTTCAATAAAAACTTTTTCCTCGGACCGATAAGTTATTTCCGGGTTAACAAATACCATAGGTTTATAATTTTCATACCCTTCCGCAACGGAAATATCAATTATAAAAATTGCTTGATCAACACCAACCTGGTTTGCTGCCAAACCGATCCCGTTTGAGTTTCTCATAGTATCAAACATATTTTTAATTAATTCGATTGTTTTGAAGTCTATATCTTCAACTCTATCAGTCTTTTTTCTAAGAATTTTATCACCATAAACAGTGACAGGTAAAATTGCCATCAAAAACTCCTAATTATTTCGAATCTTCTATAAAGTATTTTATATTAAGGATATGAAAAAAGCAAGTATAAAAATAAATAAAAATTGAAGGATAATAAACAATAATAGTCAAAAGGAGAATATATATTCTTTGATATTAATCACTCTTTTCGGATAATTTTACTTAGAATCTTAAAAATCAGAAAAATTTTATTAAAGTGAATAGTTATAATGGAAATCCAACATTCAACTGTACTACTGCATTAAAACCGCCTGCATCGATAAAATTATTCATTGGCTGTGTAGAACTTTCACTCACTGTCAATTTTGTTCCATCGCCTAATTGAAGCTCGTCTATTGATAAAACAGTATAAGCAGCCAGGCCTTCAATTGAAATATATTCATCAATTAATTGGAGTATGAAGCCTGTTCCAATAGAATATCCAAGCTTCGAGTTGCTTTTATATTCTTTTATATCAGTATAAGAACCTGGTAAATTTTGAGTATTGGTGAAAGTAGCTTTGTTAAAAAGCAATGCTGCATCAATAACTTTCCAGCTTACAGCACCGGAAATTGTTGTACCAACATCAAATCCTACTCCCCATGTATTTAATCTAACTTTATAGTTTGAATTTGAAGTTCCGAAAGTAGAAATAATTTGAGCATCTTTACTTTCAACTAAAGATTGATAAAAACCTTTTGATGTTAATATAAATCCCGTAAAATTAGCTCTGAAAAAATTTATTCCCACACGGTAACCGGCAGCAGTTCCGAAATTGCTCATCGGAGCTTCTAAAGAATCATTATTAGTTTTATTAAATTCGGCAACATAATTATTCAAACCGTCAGCATGATACCTTTGATAACTATATCCTCCGAATCCCCCGACAAAACCAAGACATCCAAAACCAAAAGTCTGGGCATTTATTGATACCGAGAATAAAATAAAACCGACTAACGATGACTTAATCATAAATTTTATCATAGCACCTCTGCCAAGCACTAAAGGGACATAAAATTCAAAAATACAATATAATATATGAATAATAAACTAAATTATTCAATTAATTATTCATACCTAAAAGCTATATTTTATCCTCTTTACTCATTGCAAATTTGAACAGTATTGCTGCTAATGCAATAAACATTACTAATGATAAGATATCACCGCCGGTTCCAAGTGTTTGAGAAAAACCGGTATTTATTTTACTTAAAAATGATATATCATTTCCCTGAGCATCTTTGCCGACAGTCCATCCAATCAAAACAGCAATCAAAATTCCGGTTAATGCACCACCAGCAATTAAGCCGGAACTAAATAAAGCTCCAGGCCCGGTTTCTGATTCTGTATCTGCAGATTTTTTTCTTCTATCAACAAACCATTTAACTAATCCACCGATAAAAATTGGACTAGTAGTAGACAATGGCAAATAAGCACCAACTGCAAAGGCAAGAGAATTAACTCCGCCTAATTCCATTACTGCTGCAAGTGCCATCCCCGAGATAACCAATCCCCATGGTAAATTCTGGCTGATCAATCCTTTAATTACCGTAGCCATTAAAGTTGCTTGAGGTGCCGGCAATGGTGTTGGGTGATGAGGAGTGATTACTCCAATACCAAGTGTATTTTCCAAAAGTAAAAGTGTGAACCCTATAGCAACAACAGATGCGAGAACACCGATTATTAAACCGGTTTGCTGTTTTAATGGAGTTGCACCAACTAGAAAACCTGTTTTCAAGTCCTGTGAGGTTGCACCTGCATTAGCTGAAGCAATTGCAACTATTGAACCGACAACCAAAGCAATCGGCTGATAATAATCTCCGGTCCATCCAATTCCCACAAAAATTAAAGATGTTGCCATAAGTGTTGCAATCGTCATTCCTGAAATCGGGTTCGATGATGAACCAATTAAACCTACAATCCTTGAAGAAACGGTAACGAAAAAAAATCCAAATATTACCACCATTATAGCTGAAAGAAAATTAGTAGGGATGGTTGGAATTAAAGCCATAAAAATAACTAAGGCAATGCTTCCAAAAACAACATAGGGAATCGGAATATCTTTTTCCGTTCTTATTTTTTCAGGGTTAGATGTTGTCTTTGTTTCTTTAAGATCTTTAAATGAATCCTTAAAAGCACTTACAATTGTCGGTAATGATTTAATTAAAGTAATTATGCCGCCAAATGTTACAGCCCCTGCCCCAATATATCTTATATAATTATTCCATATTTCAGAAGCAGACATTTCGGAAATTAATTTAGTGCCAGGCTTAACAACTGACGTTAAACTATCTCCAAAAATTGTAATTAAAGGGATTAATGCAAGCCATGATAAAACTCCGCCGGCGACCATAATCCCTGAAATTTTCGGACCAATTATATAGCCTACACCTAAAAGTTCAGGAGTAATTTCACCATTAATAGTACCATTCGGCAGCGCAGAATGTCTTCCGAAAACATGTTCAGGGACATCTTTCCACAATCCAAGTATTGACATTAGAAATTTATATAAAAAAGCAATCCCCAATCCATAATAGACTTTTTTTGCAAGGTTTCCTCCCTTTTCACCTGCAATAAGGACATCGGCGCAAGCAGTACCTTCAGGATATGGAAGAACCCCATGCTCTTTAACAATCAAAGATCTTCTTAAAGGAATCATAAACAAAACACCAAGTATTCCACCTGCAAGAGCCAGAACAAAAACCTGGAAATATTGGAAATAATCTCTTCCTCCCGGTAAAAAAAGCAAAGCCGGAATTGTAAATACTACCCCTGCAGCTACTGATTCACCAGCCGAACCGATGGTCTGTACAATATTATTTTCAAGTATAGTGGAATTTCCGATTTTCTTAAAAACTGCAATTGCCAAAACTGCAATAGGTATTGAAGCACTGACGGTTAATCCTACTTTTAATCCAAGATAAACTGAAGCCGCACCAAATATTACTCCGAAAATTGCTCCAAGTATGATAGCTTTAGGTGTAAATTCAGGAATAAAATCTTTTGGTGAAATATAAGGTTTGAACGAAGATGAGTTTGAATTGTTTTCTGCCATTAGTTGATGCTCCTAATTTGGAAAAGGAAAAATTAAAAATGATAACGAATATTTGAATAAAGGGGGTGAAATGCAAGTGGAAAGTCAAAAGTTAAAAATCAAAATTCTCAGCCGGAGGCTGATCAGCCTTTGGCTGAAAAAGTCACAACTGAAATAAATAAATATTGTAGTCAGCGTCTTAAATAATCCGAAGTCCGTATCCCGCAATTCAAAATTAAAATTAGAA
>CAYUVK010000014.1:0-64199 GCA_964448105.1 uncultured Ignavibacteriaceae bacterium | reverse complement strand
GGTTCAATTGTACAGAAAGGATAATTTGCCGACTCAGCATTTTGTGCTTTTGTTAATGCATTAAATACAGTGGATTTCCCCACATTAGGTAGTCCAACTATTCCAATACTTAAACCCATTTAAAGTTATACTATAATTAAAAGTGATTTGATTTTCTTTTAATAAATATAGTAAGAATATGATCAGCATTAAATTCAAAAAATATAGATATAGGTTATTGAACTTTAGATTATTGGTAAGATATTTTTTTGTTAATATTAATATAAAAGGCTGTTCCAAAAGCAGCGAAATAACAATTTACACTTTTGGGACAGCCACTATATTACCAGTTTTATCTTTCTGAAGGGATTATTTCAAGATCTATTATTTCGGTACGGCGAAGAATTTTTATATTTGATTCTTTCCCTACCTGCCTATCAGTGAGCAGTTTATGTAAATCATCAATTCCTGAAACGGTTTGATCATCAAATCCTATAATAATATCTCCTTCACTTAACCCGGCTTTCTGTGCAGGACTATTTTTTTCGATAGAAGTAATTAATATACCATTTTCATTCAGAAGATTATAAAAACGGGTAATTCTTCTGTGAATAGGTACGTTTTGACCTGCTATTCCAATATAACTTCTTCTTATTTTACCATCTTTAATAAGTTTCCCGGCAACGAACTTTGCAGTATTAATTGCAGTAGCAAAACAAATATTTTGAGCAGGAAGAATTGCTGCAGTATTAACACCTATTACTTCACCCACTGAGTTTACTAGCGGACCACCGGAATTACCCAGGTTTAATGCTGCATCAGTCTGAATTACATTATCATTTAGTCTTCCAGAACTAGCACGCAAAGAACGTCCTAATGCACTTACAACTCCGGCTGTGATGGTAGTTTGAAAGCCGTAAGGATTACCAATTGCAATTACAAGCTGACCGACTTTAATTTTTTCCGAATTACCCAAACTAACAAGATCAATATTCGGTGAATCAATTCTGATCACTGCAAGATCGGTATCGGGATCATCCCCCATTAAATCTGCAAAATATCTCCTTCCGTCCGAAAGAATCACTTCTATTTTAGAAGCACTATGAACAATATGGCTGTTTGTTAATATGAAGCCATCAGGAGTAAAAATAAATCCTGATCCACTTCCGCTTTGAATATTCCTATTATTTTTTCCTTTTATTGAAACATTAATATTTACTACAGCAGGGCTAACAATACTTGAAGCTCTTATTACAGATTTAGAATACGAGTCTAGTAATTCTTCATCTTCGTAAGTTATTTTATCCTGCTGTACCGGTTCATAAATTTCACCATCTGCGGATAAAAAATCAATTTCAGAGGACATCTTATTTCCTATTTTAATAAATAATTTCGGGAATATTTATAAATTTAATTTGAGAAAGTAAATCTATTATTTAGGAATTATTCTTAACTGATGAATTTGTGCTTTTTAATTTTCAAATTATTTTACTGCTCCCAAATTCTGATATTACAATTACATTATTTCTCTACTCCACCCGAAGAGTTTTTCATAAATTTTGTTTTTTTTATTGTTTGAAATCAACTGAAACGTTATAACAAGATAAGTATTTTTTAAAAATTCTAAAATGAATAAGCAATCAGGATGATTTATATCAATACATATAAGAATTTAATTCAAGATTAATGCATCTTTAATTCTCAATTAAACTTTTTCCAGTATTAAAATAACAATATCTTTTTTGCGAAAAAATTCCATGAAAAGATTATAAAGGTAGTAATTATTTTCGAAAGCAAATAGAATAATCCAAAATATTCTGTAAATATCCAGATTGAAGCGAGATTCAAAAATTCCCCTATAATTCCGATTAAACAAAACAAACTTATTTCGATCAATTTATTATTAAATTTTCTATTGATAAATACCCATTTTATATTTAAAATATAACTCGTAAAAAGTCCAAGTAAAAATGCTATAGCGGCAGAAACCATATAATATACTCCCAGAAATTCTGTGAGGGAAAATAGTGTCACAAAATCAACAGAAAAAGCAACAGCACCTGATAGAGTATACCTAAATACTTGGATATAAATATTATTCGTTAATTTTATGAATAATTTGTTAATAAGCATTAACGCCCCTTTTAGACTTAATCAAATATCTATAATTGAGTAAAAAATTCAAAGGGGTAAATTCATTATTTTTTCTTTCGTGATATAGTTTTTTAATCATTATTAAAAATTGCTTTCGGGGGTGAGTAATATATGGTTAAATCATTAAGGATATGTGTAGTCCTTCCTGCTTACAATGCTGCAAAAACTTTAAAGAAAACTTATTCAGAAATTCCATTTGATATTGTAGATGAAATTATACTGGTTGATGATGCAAGTACGGATGAGACTATTGCGTTGGCAAAAGATCTTGGAATAACTAATATAATTTTACATGAAAAAAATAAAGGTTATGGGGCAAATCAGAAATCTTGCTATAATAAAGCTTTACAATTAGGAGCAGATATTATTGTTATGCTGCATCCCGATTATCAGTACACACCTAAGTTGATTACCTCCATGATATATATTATAGCAAACAATATTTACCATGTAGTACTTGGTTCACGAATACTTGGAAAGGGTGCTCTAAAAGGTGGGATGCCAAAATATAAATACATTGCCAATAGAATACTTACTTTTGTGGAAAATATTCTCATCGGTGAAAAATTATCAGAATATCATACAGGTTACCGAGCTTATTCCCGTAAAGTTTTAGAATCCATAGATTACAATAACAATTCTGATGATTTTATATTCGATAATGAATTACTTACTCAAATTTTTTTAGCCGGTTTTGAAATAGCCGAAATCACCTGCCCAACAAAATATTTTCGAGAAGCTTCCTCAATTAATTTTTCAAGAAGTGTTTACTACGGTTTAGGGGTTGTTTTGGTATCTTTTAAGAGTTTTTTACAGCGAAAAGGAATTATAAATTTCAGGATGTACAGAAAGAATAATGATTTATCAATAAATTCTAATGTATTAATTTAGATAAAAACACTACTGCATTAAGATTAAATAAATGAATTTTAATAAAATCAAAGCCAATATTTGGGATAAGCACTACTTAATTGTAACATTTATGTTATTGTTAGCAGTAGTCTTTATTTCCTTCAATAAACCATGGCCTTTTACCGATGATATTTGGGAAACTGGGGCAGCTATAAAAGAAATTTCAATACATCCAATCCATCCTTCAAACCCTTTAATTATGTTACCGGGTAATACTTCCCCCAGGTTTGTGCCTTATACGGTTTTCTGGGGTATTATTCAAAGAATTACTGGACTAGATATTTTTACACTATTAGGAATTATTGCAATCGTAAATTATTTTATTTTTATACGGGGTCTTTACCTTTTTGTATCCACTAAATTTAAAGACAAACTTTTACCTTTATATACTTTACTAGTAGTGTTGATTGTTTGGGGTACTGGATTTGATTGGAATGAATTCAAACTGAGTTCGTTTTTGAATTCTCAAGCTGTAACTGGATATTTTGCTTTAGCTTTAGGATTAAATGCCCTGTTTTATTTATTAAAATACATTGAACAGAAGAGAATTAATTATCTGGTAATATATTTTATTCTTTCAGTTATAATATTTATTTCTCATCCAATCACTTCAATTTTTCTTTTTGTATTGGCATTTTCAATTATTCTAGAAAGTAATAATTTTAAAGAATTATTTATTTTGCAGATTGTTCCCATAGTTGCTTTTGCTATATCATTACTCTGGCCGTACTTCAGCTATTGGGATGTTTTTACAAAAGGAACTTCAGGGCACTGGTTTAGAACCCCACTGTATTCAAATCAAATAAGTTCTTTAGGTTTTGCTTTAATCGGTATCATACCTATCATTTTATATTATTTTAAAAAACGATACAAGTTTTTGTTTTACAGCATGTCGATTTGCTTTGCAATATATACTATTTCTTATTTCTTAAATATTGATATCGGTGGCAGGTTTCTTATTTATTCAGTATTTATAATGCATCTCGGTCTTTCTTTATACTTAAAGGAAATAGATTTATTTAGTTTTAAGACAATAAGATCTTCATTAAAAAATCAGGGGATCAGAATCATAATTATCTTTTTGTTTCTAATATATCCTGTTCGGTTGAGAATGGTTGAAATTGAATCATACGCAAAAAATGTGTTTGATTTACCCTTTAAATTTCACTCTTATGACAGCCCAGTTAAACCATACTTATTTCTAAAAAAATATTTAACATCCTCGGATGTAGTAATGACTGAAATTATGCCGTCATGGCCAATACCAATGGCAATCGGTGCCAAAATAGTACCTCTAGCACATTATGATCCGCTGATTATAAATGAATCGGAAATGCGGGCAAAAGCTGTTTATAAATTTATTAGAGCGAATTTAGAGTTAAATGAACGTAAGCAAATTTTATTAAAATATAAAGTAACCCATATTCTTGTTGATGAAGAAAATAGAAATTTTTACGATTCATCGTTTGTCAATCAATTAGATTCTTTGGGTACTTTCCTTGTAGAAAAGAATCATCTTACTCTGTACAAAGTAAAAGATTTTCTACAAATTAACAGTAAATAAAGTTGAAATTAAAATGATTTTGCTTGTGCTGACTTACATAATAATTGATAGTTATAATTAAACTTATTTAATTATGCTGAAAATTTTTTCCCAAGAAATCACGATTAATTATTATTTGGAAGAAATGAATAATTCTTAGCGTAATAAAGCATCTCATTTGTGAAATCATCCGGATATTCAATTATGATATCTGAAATTTCTCCATTTTTGTAAACAGGCTTTAGGATAGGATTAATAAATCCTTTATAAGCTGATATATTTAATTTTGCATATCGTTCTCTGACTTCTTTAACGAGATCAGAATCAACTTTTACACCATAGGTTTCAATAAGTTTCTTTGCTGCATTAAAATCACCTTCGGATGTTATTCTTTGTATTTCCTTCAGCAATTGTCCAAATAATTCTCTCAATTTTTTATAATCGTTAATTATAAAATAAGTTTTACCATCTTTTATTTTCCTCTCAATTACATTATCCTTTTCTCCTTTTTCATAAGCCCATTTAGACACTAATAACCGGTTGCGCATATGAGATTCTTCAATATTATCACCGGGAATTATTCTTCTTAATTGCTGAAGTAAACCGTTCCGGATATATTTATTATACTCGGCTTTAAAGGCTTCTTTGTTGGGCATTATACCAATATCAATTAATTTTTGATCCGGCAAATAGTAAAGCGAAACTAAATCTGCCCTGGCTTCTTCAATTGTTGAAGCATAATTCTTTAAAGTCTCTTTCGGAGTACCGACCCCCGGCAGGATTTGCCCGGAAGCATGCCCAATCACCTCATGCATATCCGTGTGAAGGTCATCCGTTAACGTACCATACTTTTTACCAAGCTCAACTTCTTCCTGCGAATAAGCAAACTCTTCGAGCGAACCATCACCTGAAGCAGCTTCATTATACGAGTGAACAATATTTCCTAAGTTTACGGATTTAGAACCGTACTCTTTTCGAATCCATGTTGAATTGGGTAAATTAATTCCAATTGGAGTCGATGGTGACGCATCACCGCATTCAACAACAACGGTAATAACTTTTGCAGAAATTCCAACAACATTTTTCTTTTTAAATTTTTTATCAATTGTAGAATTGTCTTCAAACCATTGTGCCTGACCGGCAATTGCAGCTATTCTTTTAGTCGCTTCTTTATCTTTTATTGAAACAATAGATTCATAAGAACCTTTTATTCCTAAGGGATCATTATAAACTTCAATAAAACCATTTACGATATCAGAACTGGATGAAGTATCCTGTGTCCACATAATATTATATTCATCCCATGTTTTTAAATCACCAGTTTTATAATAATCTATAAGTTTATTTAAAGTTGCTTTCTGATGATCATTTTCAGCAACGGTAACAGCTTTTTCAAGCCAGAAAATAATTTTTTCGATTGCGGAGGAATACATTCTGCCGAGCATCCATTTCTTTTCTTCAATTTTACCGTTATTTTTTACTAGCTTGGAATTTAATCCGTACCAAACTGGAGTCGAATCATTCTTAATTTTTTCTTTGTTATAAAAATTTTCAACCTCTTTTTCATTAACACCTTCATAAAAATTTACTGCCGAAGTCTTTACTAAATCTTGATCAGGAGTTAAATTGACTTTAACAGGTGCAATACCCGGATCAAAAATTATCGGAGTTATTCTTTCTAGAAATTCATCAACCGATTCCCCGTTTGTTAAAGGTAAATTTTGTTTGTCTGAATTTTTAATAAGCTCAATAAAATATTCTTTTGTGAACCCCGGTTTAAATTTTTGATTTGAATAATGATGATGAATCCCGTTCGAAAACCAGACTCTTTTTGTATAGATCATAAAATTTTTGAAATCATCCGTATTCCTATCGCCTTTAAAGCTATTAACAATTGTTTCCAGCGTTCTTCTTATTTCAAGATTATGCTTATAGTTCTGGTCATAGAAAATATCCCTGCCCGATAATGCTGCTTTATATAAATAATAAACCAGTTTTTTTTCTTTAAGTGAAAGTTCATTAAATCCCGGAACCTTATACCGGAGAATTCCAAGGTCTGCAAACTGCTCAGTTTGGTATTTAAAGTTATCCTTATTCTCATTCATATTTTGTTCATCTTTCTTTTGCTCACAGGACAAGAAAGTTATTACTAAAAATAAAGGAATTATTAGTTTTAAAACCATTTTATACCCCAATTAAATTTAAAAATAATTCAAATATAAATATTAGTACAGTGGATTTCTAAAAAGCGGAAGGTAAAAATTTCGTACGGAAAAAAACACGATTATTTTAAAGCAACTTTTTTTCGTGCAGCCAGAACAGAATCTCTAATCTCTCTTCGTTGTTTAATAGTAGAAAGAAAAGGAGTAACTATAGAGTCAATTTTTGTTTCGGGAACATCAGTAGCATGAGGATCATCAGCTAAATATTTCCACGGCGGTTTTATTTTATATTTGAACCTTCCATAAATTATAACCGGAGTTCCATAAGCAATTACGTTTTCTCCATCTCTTGAAATTATCCATTGTTCAGCCCAATTGTAAATCCATTCCGCATCCTCTCCAAGGAGACGGGCACATGCATGACTAGCAGGATAACCCGGCAGTGAAAATTCATGAAGCGAAATACCTCGTTTGTTATCGAGATTAAAATACCAGGGTAAGATCCACGTTGAGTCTTCAGTACTTATAGTTTCTTCCTTTTTCCAATTAGTAAAGAACAATCCTTCAGGAGTAGGTGTACTTCTTTTACCAAGACTTGTAGGTCCCCATCTTACTAAGTTTCCACTATCGTAAGCTGCGAATGCTTCGATAGGATAAGAAAATAAAATGATCTTGGGAACGGAATCTAAAATTTTTACTTTATTAGGAAAAGGAGAATAAATCATAATATCAGTAGAAACAGTATCCGGTACTATTAAAGTATCATTAACACTTACATTATTATGATCAATTCTATTTAAGGCTAAAATAATTCTTCGTTTTGGAATGCCATATTCTTTTCTTAAATCTGTTAATGTCTTTAATCCTTTCGAAGGATATTTGTGGTAAGTAATTTTTAATTCCGGCGTTTCTTGTTTTTGTAAAGTATCTTTTATGATAACTGAGTCAATTGTTTTAATCTTTTTTACTTCATAAATATCTTTTCGTTCGCATCCGGAATGAAATAAGAAAATAGAAGCGGTAATTAAAAGAAATAATACTACCGGATTTAATTTTAAGTGTATCAATTTTTGAATGATTATTTTAAAAATTATTAATGTAAATTAATAAAAAGAAAAGCACTTATTATATTAACTAATTGTTAATATATCCCTCTTTTTTAGTTCTTGAATCAAATCATCATAATTTGTAAAATGAATTGAATCCCATCCAGCTTTTTTTGCCCCTTCTGCATATTCATGGATATCATCAATAAATATATGTTTGCTGGAAGGTTTTTTAGTGAAGTTTTCTACGGCTTTATAAATTTTTTCTTCCGGTTTTAAAGCTTTTACTTCATAAGATAAAACCAGCTTATCGAAGAGCTTTATAAAATCATAATTTTTCCAGCCATATTCTCTATGAATTGAATTTGTATTAGATAATAAAACCAGCATATAATTCTTTTTTAGTTCCGGTAAAAGCGAAACCATATCTTCATTTATAAAAAATACTTTCGAATAATAATTACAAAAAGTCTCTTTATCGATTTTGTTATCTAAGCTTAAAAGCATTTTTTCAAGGAATTTATTTTCAGAAAGCTCACCTCTTTCAAATGCTCTATGAATATTATAATTCTCCTTGTAATATTTTAAGAAATTTTGTCCGAGATTCTTTTCAATTTTCTCCAGTTTATTTAACATAATATTATAATCAAAAGGCAATAATACATTACCAAGATCAAAAACAATTACGGAATAAATTTTTTGCATTATGTTTCTTTGAATGTTTAATAATTAACCAAAACAAATCTAATTGATATAGTCATCAATCTAATTTATTCAATTTCGAAATTCCGGTCGCTTAAACCGGTATTGATTTTTATTGAATCAACATAAAATTCAAATTTTGATGAACCTAAAAATTGCTTAATTGTAAAAGGATATACAATTCCATCTACTTCACGATAATTACTAAAGTAAGTTTCTTGATTAACTGTTTCACCCTGGGGGGAACTAATAGGTTTCACTTCCTTTACTTTAAGGAATGTAGTTGAATTATAATATTGGGTCCATTTCATATTACCGGGGAATTTAAGTATTAATTTAAAAGCAGTAGTTCCTCTTACTTTTTCAACTCCTTTAAGTTCTGCTTTTACATTGTATGCATTTAAATATAAAAGCAGCTGCATTGTTGCTTCATATTTAAGTTTTTCAAGATCAAGACCTTGAATCTCCTGGGTTCCATTGTCAGTTATTATTACTCCTTTTTTACCGTTAAAAATAATTTTTTGTTTTGCAGCTCCCAGTTCAATTGTCTGGAAATACTTATTTGGGATTTTTTGGTAAACAACAATTTTGATATCCATGTTTCTCACCCTGCCTGTAATATATGTTGTTCTATCCATTATATTATTTATAAGATCTCTTCCCCCGATTGCAGAGATATAATTATCTATTACTTTTTCCCCGTTTATCTCTAATGAGTCGACTTTATTACTTGATATTTTTTCACCGGCAGGGATATTGCTTTGGATATTTCTTCGTATTGTATTTCTTGCCGTGTCAAGTTTAGTCTGTCCCGTTAAGTTTAATACAAGCAATATTTGCAGAATTAAATAATATTGATTCATCTCCAAAAGTAATCCAGGTAAGTTATTTAGTTTTTTACCAGGGAATGATATTCATTTTAATAAAATAATTAGTTAATTTTTCATTAAGAAACCGGGAACATCTCTTTGTCCTTCATCAGAATACAATGAATTCTTTTTATATTATTTCTATTTAACAAATATCCGTATTTTTTATAATAAACATATATAAAGTTGAAATGAATAAAAAAATATTATTGATTGTAATTTTTTTTTCTTCTATAATCTACGCCCAGCAATATACAATTGATGGCAGGGTTGAAAATAAAGTTACACATCAGTTATTATCCTATGCAAACATTAGAGTTCTTAATTCAACCAACGGAACAGCCGCTAATAAAGAAGGTGATTATGAACTGAAGCTAAATGCAGGAAAATATTTGCTGGTTGTTTCCTATATCGGGTATAATTCAGATACATTATCAATCTCAGTAATTCAAAATTTAACCGGTGTGAATTTTTATTTATCTCCTTCCGATATTCAGTTGCCTGAAGTTGTTGTTAAACCAGGCATAAATCCTGCAATAGCTATAATAGAAAAAGCAATATTAAAGAAGGAAGAAAGAAATAAAAAATTAAATGATTATGAATTTGAAGCTTATACAAAAGGATTAATAAAAACCCAGCATGATATAAGTGCACACGGAAATAGGGTAAATGTAAGCTTAGGAGCAAATGATACCATTCCTTTAAAAATAACAGGTATTCTGGAAAATGAAAGTAAAGGGTATTATAAAAAACCGGATGATTATAAAGAAATAATTGTGGCGCGGAAACAGACCGCAAATTTTCCGCCGCAAATAAATACTTTAACAGGTGGTAGAATAATTAAGAGCTTTTACGAAAATAATATCAATTTCCTCGGTAATGATCTTCCCGGACCTTTAGCTAGTAATGCTTTGGATTATTATTACTTTTATATAAAAAAAACATTGGCAATTGACAGCCAGATGGTATATCAAATTTATATGTCGCCGGAAGATCCTTCAGATCCCGGGTTTACCGGAGATATTTTTATTACCGGTGATACATATGATTTAATTAAAGTTGATCTTCAATTAAACAGGACTGCAAATATCGGCGGCATTTTTGATTCTGTCGAAGTCTTTCAGCAGTTCTCACCTTTTGATTCCATTTATATGCCTGTGGATTATCGTTTGTTCGTTAAAGCAAATGTTTTAGGGTTAGTAAAGTTCGGATTTGATTTAAATTCAATTTTATATGATTATAAAATTAATATAAGAATGAAAGAAGATTTATTCGACAAAGCTAGAGTTACGGTCTTACCCGGAGCGGATAAAAAAAATACTTCTTACTGGAGAAATATTCAGTCAATCCCCAACACAATAGAAGAGCAAGCGGCTTATAAAAGAATTGATAGTATCAGGAATTTACCCGTTTCTTTTTGGGATAAGTTTTCCCCTTTATCTAATAAAATAAACTTTAGCGAGAACTTTTCTACAAGTGCGCCCCTGGGAATGTATCACTTCAATAGTGTTGAAGGGAATGCTATTGATTTTGGATTATTTTTTAATGATCTATTTGATAAAAGATTAAATTCCGATTTAAAATTTTCATATGGTTTTTCAGATAAAAAATTTAAAACAGATTTATCTGCTCAATATCTTTTTGGTGATTATAGAACGTATAGTTTATCGGCAAATTATTTTAATAAACTAAATATATTATTCGGTTCATCGGATGAATATAGTGATCTTGTTTCAACTTTTTCATCTATAGTATTAAAAGACGATTTCAGGGAGTATTATTACTCGAAAGGATTTAAGATAAATCTTGAAGGAGAAGTTTTTCCTGTTTTAAGTTTAAATGCCGGTTTTATAAATCACACCGATAGAAATGCAGATAAGAATACTGATTTTGCGTTATTCTATAAAAATGAAAAGTTCGATGAGAATCCGGTTATTTATGAAACAAAAATAAATGCTTTAACCGGCGGCTTTAAAATTGATTTTAGAGATTATATTGAAGATGGTTTTTTTCGAAGAAGAATTTCTTTGGGAAATTCTTATGTTATCTTTAGAGTGAATATTGCATATTCAAATAAATCATTTCTGAAGAGTGATCTTGATTTTACCAAGTATGAATTATCCGCTTCTGGTATGATAAATACATTTAAATCCACCTCTTTAGACTTTAAAATATACGGGATGTATACTAACGGCAAGCTTCCGTTCCAGATTCTATACGGTTCCCCTGGAAATATTGATGGACTATATCAAAGTTATTCTTTCCGGGCCTTAAATATTAATGAAGTTTTTGGTGATAGAATTCTTAATATTTTTCTGGAAAATAATTTTAGAGATGAAATATTCCGGTGGTTGAAAATTCCTTTTCTAAAAGATTCGGAAATATTATTGAGCAATTTTCTTAATATTGGAATTTCAGAGATTAGCGATAGATCCAAATCAATTTTAGTACACCCTGTAAAAACCTTTAACCATCCCTTTTATGAAGCCGGTTTCGGGATTGGACATGTTTTAATTCCCTTAAAAATTGAATTTGCCTGGAAATTAAATTATATAGGCAAAAATAATTTTAGAGTAGGTATTAATACCTATATCTTTTAGGAAAATTAAAAGGGATAAAAAAAGCGCCCCAAAAGAGCGCTTAACAAAAGCAAGTTTCCTGCAGGATTTTATTAGCTTTTTGGTTTTGCTTCACTAACAATTATACTTCTGCCGTTTAGCTGGGAACCATTTAGAGCCTGAATCGCCTGACTTGCTTCGGTTTCAGATTCCATTTCAACGAAACCGAATCCTCTGGACCTACCGGTTTGACGGTCTGTAATCACTTTTGCGGAAACAACTTTACCATGTGCTTCAAATGTAGAACGTAAAGTTTCATCGTTTACCGCCCAAGGGAGAGAACCCACAAAAAGTTTAGTACTCACTAACTTACCTCTAAGAAATATAATTAATAAACAAAACAGCTTTTTAAAGCTGTTATTTTAAAATAGTATTATTATTTACCAAAAACAAAATAAATTTTAGCATTTTATTTGATTTTGACTTGTTAAATATGATTTAACCCACATTATTAAAAAAATACCCCACAATTGTGTGGGGTATTTCTCCCCTTATAGGAGAAGGGATTGTGCTTGGGCTATGGGTTTTCTATTTATTTAAATTTCATTTGTTTTTTGACTATAATCTTTGTATAAATGCTGGAGTATAATATTAACTCCATCATTTTCTTTTAATTCTATTGATCTCTTTATTAAAAATATACCCCTCGGATCACCAATTTTTAACAAGGATAAAGCAGCAACCAACTTTACACCATCATTTTTCTCTCTCCTGAACATATCCATCAAAGGTATTACAGCTTTTTCTGATTTCATCTCTCCCAGCATATAAGCACTATTTACTCTTAATGATTCATTATTAGAATATAATCCTGATATATAGTTTGCTTCGACCTTTGTATTCTTATCTGCTGATACTGCTAATTTATTCGTTTGTGAAAATGCAATTGCCGAGAAGATAATCAGCATAAAAACTGTTTGGAATATATATTTTATTAATTTAGTTCTTAATTTCATTATTGTTTTAATATCCCTTTTCTTACATATCAAACCTCGGAAATATAAAATGACTTCTCTACCAGATATGTATCAAAAGTTATAACTAATGTAACATGAGCAAGTATTCGATGAGTTGCCTTTTAAATGGGAGTAAAAATCTATAGGATTCGGAATATTTCAATTGATTTTTTCTTAGATTAACAATATATCTTTGAAATTTATATACTAAAAAAAATTCAAATATTTAATGTGCAGGGAATTATTTTGTTGGATTATTTCCTTGATACATCAATCGTAAAAGAATCTTTAAGTGGAATTTGAAAAGTTGATTTAACAAAATAAACCTGTAAAAAATACGGAGGTTACAATGTTCGATGACAGTTATAAGTTTACTTGTGTAGAAAGATTTTTACGCTATGTAAAATATGATACACAGTCCGATGATGATTCACAATCTTTTCCAAGCACTGAAAAGCAGAAAAATTTATCAAAAGACCTTGCAAAAGAACTAAAAGAATTGGGACTTGAAGATGCACATATGGATGATAATGGGTATGTAATGGCAACACTTCCCTCTAATACAAATAAAGATGTTCCGGCAATTGGTTTTATTGCACATGTGGATACTTCACCTGCCGTAACTGGAGCAAATGTTAATCCTATAATAAATAAAAATTATCAGGGAGGGGACATTAAGCTTCAAAAAGGTAATGTCGTAATTAAAGAAAGCGAGAATCCTGATCTAAAAAATATGAAAGGATTTGATATTATTACTGCAGACGGAACTACATTGCTCGGTGCCGATAATAAAGCCGGTGTTGCAGAAATTATGGATGCTGTTAATTATCTCCTTTCACACCCCGAAGTAAAGCATGGAGCAATAAAAATATGTTTCACTCCCGATGAAGAAGTTGGCAGAGGAACAGAAAAATTTGATGTAAAAAAGTATGATGCTAAATATGCTTATACAGTGGATGGTCAAAGCCGGGGAGAAGTTGAAACTGAATCATTTAGTGCTGATGGAGTAACAATTAAATTTATCGGTAAAAATATTCATCCAGGTTATGCTAAAGGAATAATGATCAACTCAATGAAAGTTGCATCCGCTTTTATTGAAAGTCTACCGAAAGATAAATTATCTCCTGAAACAACAGATAAAAGAGAAGGTTATGTTCATCCTGTTTCGTTTAATGGAAATGAAGAGATGACTACAGTTAAATTTATTATAAGAGATTTCATAACAGGAAAATTAAGCGAATATGAAGATATACTTAAAAATTTGGCTCAAGAAGCCGTGAATAAATTTCCGGGGGCTAAATTTGATTTTGAAGTAAATGAACAATATAGAAATATGAAAGAAGTTTTAAATCAACATCCTCAGGTTGAAGAATATGCCGTTGAAGCTATGAAACGTTACGGGATAGAACCGATAATGAATCCGATTAGAGGGGGTACGGATGGATCCAAACTTTCATTTATGGGATTGCCTTGTCCTAATATTTTTGCCGGTGAACATAGTTTTCATTCAAAAGAAGAGTGGGTTGCCGTTCAAGATATGGAAATGGCTGTAAAAATTATTGCGGAGATTAGTAAGATTTGGGAAGAAAAATAGTAAAAGATGGTAGTTGGAGGTAGACGGTTGGAGGTTGGTAAATATGTCTAAATCAAGATTTGAAAATCTTGAAATTTACAAGTTGTCTGAAAGACTTGCGGATTTAATTTGGGATTTAGTTTTAACATAGGATTATTTTGCAAAAGATACTATCGGGAAGCAAATTGTAGATGCTTCCGATAGTATTGGCGCTAATATTGCAGAAGGCTCCGGTAAAGGAAGTGATCTGGATTTTAAAAGATTTTGTAAAATTGCCCGTGATTCATTATTTGAGACAAAACATTAGTTAAGAAGATCTTATAAAAGAAAATTATTGAAAGAAAATGAAATCAAAGAAATTAAGAATATTTTAGACGAACTTTTACCAAAACTTAGCGCTTATATAAATTTCCTAGAACAAAAGATTAAAAGAAATATGATTCTAAATAACCAACCTCCAACCACCAACGACCAATTATCAACTCCCGAGTTAATGGCCCCTGCCGGTAACTGGACTATGCTGTCTGCAGTGGTTAGCTCTGGTGCTGATGCTGTTTATTTTGGAGTTGAAAAGTTGAATATGCGATCTAAGGCTGCAAATTTTAAATTAGAGGAATTGGATAAAATAACTTCTTTTTGCAAGGAACATAATGTAAAGACATATCTCACACTAAATTCTATAGTTCTTGAAAATGAAATGAAAGAGCTTAATGAAATAGTTCCCTCGGCAAAAAAAGCCGAGGTTGATAGGATTATTTGCTGGGATTTGTCCGTAATTGAAAAATGTAAAGAATATGAAATACCTTTCTGTATATCTACTCAAGCATCTATCTCCAACTCTATGAGCGTTGAATTTTATAAAAAACTTGGTGCAGAAAGAGTAGTTCTAGCAAGGGAATGTTCTTTAGAAGAAATAAAGAAAATTAGGGAGAAAACAGATATTGAGATTGAAGCTTTTGTGCATGGAGCAATGTGTATCGCAGTAAGCGGCAGATGCTTCATGAGTCATCACTTATTTGGTAAAAGTGCGAATCAAGGGGAATGCATTCAGCCATGCAGAAGAGAATACGAAGTTTATGATAAATCTATCGACAAATCGCTAATAATAGGGGAAGATTATGTCTTGTCACCAAACGATCTTTGCACAATAGAATTTATTGATAGATTAATTGAAGCCGGAATAAATTCATTTAAAATTGAAGGACGAAAAAGAAGTCCTGAATATGCATCAAAAGTTGTATCTGTTTATAGAAAGGCAATAGAGCTTTATTATCAAGGCAAACTTAACAGCGCGACAAAAAAAGATTTTCTTAAAGAATTGGAAACGGTTTATAACCGGGGTTTTTCATCAGGTTTTTATTTTGGAAAGCCAAGTTCCGACGATTATGCTGATATTTACGGTAGCAAAGCAATATCAAAAAAAATATTTGCAGGCAAAGTTTTGAACTATTATAAGAAAGCAAAGGCAGCTTATGTCAGAATCGAATCTGGAAGTTTAAAAATAAACGATGATATTTTAATTACGGGTCCAACTACCGGGGTTATTAATTTGAGGCTGGAAAATATAATAAAAGATGACGTTAAAATAGAAGCAGTTGAAAAAGGGGATAAAATAACTTTCCCTTGCGATATATTAGTTCGTCCGAATGATCATGTTTACCTGGTTTCAAAAACCCGCAATTAATTACAGCTCAATATCTTAATCTTACTCTTAATCCTAATCTTAATCTCAAATTGTTGTACGCGAAGATTATGAAATTATGTTTATCTATCCTGCTGGATCAAGAAACTCAATCTTTTGATTATATAAATCAATGCTTTCGTTAATTATCTTATAAGCCTCCTCTTTTCCAAGAAACTCCTGGACAACAACCTCTTTATGTTCAAGCTTTTTATAATCTTCAAAAAATTTTTCTAATTCCACCGAAGTGTGTGGCGGCAGCTCTTTTATATCATTTATATAATTAATAGACATGTCATTCTTCGCAACTGAGATAATTTTATCGTCCCGCTCATTGTTATCAATCATATGCATAGCGCCAATTACTTTCGATTCAACAATGCATAATGGAGCAACATCAATAGAACAAATTACCAGAATGTCCAAAGGATCTCGGTCGTCACAGTAAGTTCTCGGAATAAATCCATAATTTACTGGATAATAAACAGCAGAAAATAAAACACGGTCGAGCTTTAAAAGTCCGCTCTTTTTATCAAGTTCATATTTTCCTTTTGAACCTTTGGGAATTTCTATTATGCTGTTTACTATTTTCGGCGCATCTTTGCCGCTGCTTACTGTATGCCATGGATTATAATCTTTCATATTAAAAAATATTTAAACCCAGATTTGTCAATAGGAAAAATTTCTAATGACCGCCATTAGAAAAAACATTAGATAACTTATTTGAATAGAATAAGTTAGACTCGCTAAAGTCTTTAAGGTTTACTGTAATTAAAACATATAGTTTTTGATAACAATATTATTTTGTAAGTGATGAAAATTCATCGCTTTGCTAAATATCCTTTATTTTCTAATGACAAATTTGGGTTAAAATTTTGTTGATAATTTTTGATTTATAATACATCAAAAAAGTTTTTTATAAAAAAGATACAAATCCCCTGCTTTGATAAGCATAACCAAATAGTTATTTTTGAAAATTCATTTAAAAGTCAGTTATCTTGAAAGTAAAAAGAGGAAAATGAGATTTAGTAAATCATTTATTCCAACACTTAAAGAAGTTCCGACTGATGCGGTTGTTAAGAGTCATATTTTAATGCTTCGCACAGGAATGATAAGAATGATTTCGGCAGGAATTTATTCTTTTTTGCCAATAGGATATAAAGTTATTAAAAAAATATCTGAAATAATACGGGAAGAGATGAATGCCATCGGCGGACAGGAATTTCATTTACCTGCACTTAATCCTAAAGAAATATGGGAAGAATCAAATCGCGTTGAAACTTTTGGTGATACTATGTTCCATATAAAAAACAGAGATTATGTCCTGGCTCCAACCCATGAAGAAATTATGACGTTTCATGCACGTAATGTTGTTAAATCCTATAAGGATATGCCGCAAATCTGGTATCAGATTCAAACTAAATTTAGAAATGAACCAAGACCGAGAAGCGGTG
The DNA here is from genome assembly GCA_964448105.1 of uncultured Ignavibacteriaceae bacterium. Lineage (GTDB taxonomy): Bacteria > Bacteroidota > Ignavibacteria > Ignavibacteriales > Ignavibacteriaceae > CAVQBP01. The sequence goes on along the minus strand of CAYUVK010000014.1, from coordinate 46,550 downwards.
TTATTAGAGGCAGGCAGTTTTTGATGAAGGACTCGTATACTTTTGATACTTCATGGGAAGGCTTGGATAAATCTTATTCGCTTCACGATAAAGCTTATAGAAAAATTTTTAACAGATGCGGATTAAAATATTTTGTTGTTGGTGCATCAAGCGGTGCAATGGGGGGAACAGGTTCTGAAGAATTTATGGTGAAATCTGAAGCTGGCGAAGATACAGTAGCTTATTGTGAAAAATGCGGTTATGCTGCAAATGTTGAAGTTGCAGTTTCAAAAGTTGAACCGAAAATTAGATCCAAAAAAAGTGATGAGTTAAAAAAGATTCATACACCTGGTATTAAATCTATAGATGAACTCTGTGAGTTTCTTAAAATAGATGAAACTGAATGTGCAAAATCCAGGGTTTACATATTTCAAAGTACACCGGTAATGGTTTTAATGCTCGGCAATGATGAAGTAAATGAAATAAAACTTGAGAAAATTTTAGGAGGAACTGTTAGGCCAGCTCAACCAGAGGAGTTAGTTCAATTCACAAAAGCTTCTGCCGGTTCAATTGGTCCTATTAGTTTTGAAAGCAGGATAATTGCGGACAACAGGCTAAAAGATGCAAACAACTTATATAGCGGTGCTAACGAAGATAATTATCACTTTGGGGGAATTGATATGCTTCGTGATGTAAAAAATATTGAGTACAATGATTTAAGAATTGTTAAATCGGGAGAACAATGCCCTAATTGCGATAATAGTGTAATTGAAGTTTTTAGTTCTATTGAACTTGGACATATTTTCAAACTCGGAACAAAATATTCGGTATCAATGGGCGCAAATTTTCTTGATGAAAACGGGAAAGAAAATCCAATCATTATGGGCAGTTATGGTATAGGAGTTGAACGAGTACTTGCATGCTATATTGAACAAAACCATGATGAAAATGGGATAATATGGGATAATACTTTAGCTCCTTTTCAAATTCATTTGATGGGATTGAATATGAAGAAGAAGGAGATTGAGGATGCTTCGGAAAATATTTATAAAGAATTAACTTCATCAGGATTTGAAGTCCTTTATGATGATAGAAATGAAGTTCAGGCAGGGGTGAAATTTAATGATGCTGATCTTTTAGGAATGCCTGTCCAAATAATTGTTGGAGATAAGAAATTAAAAGATAATAAAATTGAAGTAAAGATTCGTAAAACCGGTGAAAGATTTGATCTAAAATTGGATGAAATGGTAAAAAAAATAAAGGAACTTGCATTATCTTAGATAGATAGGGAAGAAAATAACTATTGTATTATTATAAATGAAGTAAGTATCAAAAAGATTTCTTTCTTAGTTCTTCACATACTGACAGAAAGAACTTCTTGCATTTTTAGTGAATCTTTCTGCTTTTCAAACACATCAATTTAAAAAAGGTAAACTATATTAATAATTATTCGATTATGTGAATAGGAATTCTATTGCTAGTAAATTTGGTCTAATAATTGTTAATTAAAAAAGAAAAAAAATTATTTGGGATTAAAAGGGAAATAAATTGAACAAATCCGACAAAAACAGGGAATCTGGATATTTCTCCAATAACAATCACCAATCTAATTTACTTAAAGACAATGAGGGAAACGGTAAAAATGAAAAGGAATTAAACCAATATTTATTTAAAGCATTAATGGATAATTCACCTGATGCAATTTATTTTAAAGATCTGGAAAGTAAATTCATTAAGGTTAATGACGGCTTCTTAAAGAAAGTTGGAATTTCTTCAAAATATGAAATTATTGGAAAAAATGATTTCGATCTTTTTGATCATGAGCATGCAAATGATGCCCGGGAAGATGAATTATCAATTATAAAAACAGGCAGGACAATTGTAAATAAAGTGGAAAAAGAAATTTTGCCTTCGGGGAAAATATCATGGGTATTAACAACAAAATTACCCTTGAGAAATACCCGGGGTGAAATAATCGGTACTTTCGGAATGTCGAGAGATATCACCGAGAGTAAAATGATTCAAGAAAAATTAAAATCATCCGAAGCCCGTTTGCGTCATCTCGTAACAGCTACTACCGCTATTCTGTATACTGTAGAAATCTCCGACTTTGATTTTATAATTAACTGGGTTGGTGATAATATTGACCAGTTTGGCTATACAGCTGAAGATGCATTAACTCCCGATTTTTTAAAAGACATAATACATCCCGATGATTATGAATATTTTATTTTCAATCGAGATTCGCTTCTGGAAGAAGATAAATTAGTATTAGAATACAGGATCCGGAACAAGAAAGGTTTATATCTTTGGATAAGAGACGAAGCCGTACTTATTCGCGATTCAAAACAAAACCCTTCCCAGATCTTTGGTTCATGGCTTGATATCTCGGAACGGATGAAAATGGAGGAAACCTTACTAACAAGTGAGACACAACTTTCAAACGCCCTAAAGATGGCCCGCTTATGTCACTGGGAATATGATGTCATAAATGATCTTTTTACTTTTAACGATCAATTTTATTCTATTCTACATACAACAGCTAAGGATGAAGACGGTTATACAATGTCTTCTTCACATTATATTCAACGTTTTGTCTATCCTGAAGATATTCCTTTCGTTAATAATGAAATTCACAAGACTATTGAATCAAAAGAATCCAGCCTTAGCAACAGCCTGGAGCACCGGGTAATATACCCTAACGGTGAAACAGGTTATGTAGCTGTAAAAATTTTTACTGTTAAAGACGCAAATGGAAAGACTATAAGAACATATGGTATTAACCAGGATATTACAGAACGAAAAAAAGCGGAAGAAATTTTACATAAAACATATGCAGAGTTAGAACAAAAAAACAAAGATCTCAAAAAAGCAAATAAAATAAAAGATCAATTCCTTGCAAATATGAGCCATGAAATCCGTACTCCGCTAAATGCAGTTATAGGAATGACCGGGCTGCTTTTGGATTCCCCTCTTAATGATGAACAACGTGATTTTGCCGAAACAATACTTAATAGCGGAGATATTCTATTAACACTTATTAATGATATTTTAGATTTCTCTAAAATTGAAGCTAAAAAAATTGAACTTGAAAAACAGCCGTTTGATGTTAGGCTTTGCATTGAAGAGGCACTCGACCTTGTAGCCTCAAAAGCGGCTGAAAAAAAACTTGAATTAGCTTATTCAATAGATGATGGTTTACCGGTAAATGTTGTTGGCGATATTACCCGTCTTCGTCAGATATTTGTTAACCTCCTAAGTAATGCAATTAAATTTACAGAAGAAGGTGAAGTCGTTGTTTCTGTTTCAGGTCAATTACAGGATAATTACAGATATTTACTTCACTTTACAGTAAGAGATACAGGATTAGGGATTCCATTAGATCGTCAGGATAAATTATTCCAGTCTTTCACACAAGTAGATGCTTCTACAACCAGGAAATTTGGCGGTACAGGCCTTGGTCTTGCAATTAGTAAGCAGCTCAGTGAGTTGATGGGCGGCGCTATGTGGCTGGAAAGTACCGGAATTCCGGGTGAAGGAACCTCTTTCCATTTTACAATTCTTACAGAGTATTTGAAAGAAAAAGAGAGTTCAAAAGATTTATCAGTACTTGCCGGTAAAAGAGTGCTTATTGTTGATGATAATGCAACCAATAGAAACATTATGATTCAGCAAACTAAATCTTTAAAAATGATCCCTAAGGGAATTGCCTCAGGGCCGGAAGCGCTTGAGCTATTTAAAAATAATATATCGTTCGATTTAGCCATTTTAGATTTCCAGATGCCTGAAATGGATGGAGTAAAACTATCCGAAGAACTTAGAAAATTACCTGCTGCAAGTAAATTCCCCTTTATTCTCCTTTCCTCATATGGATATAGGGATAAAAAAGGAAATCTTTCCAATTTTACTGCGACTTTAACAAAACCTATTAAATTCTCTCATTTAACAGAGGTCTTATTAACCGTTCTTCAAGAAAAGACGGAAGTACTTAATAAACACCAGGATATTTCGTCAATTCAATTTGATACGGAAATCGGTAAGAATTATCCTTTGCATATACTTCTAGCGGAAGATAATATAGTTAACCAAAAAGTGGCACGACGATTTCTTGAAAAGATCGGATATCATACTGATGTGGCTTTTAATGGAATTGAAGTCTTGGATGCCTTAAAGCGTCAATCCTATGATTTGATATTTATGGACGTTCAAATGCCGGATATGGATGGAGAACAAGCGACAATGGAAATCAGAAAAAATTTTCCGAAAGAAAAACAGCCGAGAATAATAGCAATGACTGCTAATGCATTGAAATCGGATCTTGATAGATACCTCTCGGAAGGAATGGATGGTTATATTGTTAAACCGTTTAAAATTGAAGAATTAGTTCGCGCTTTAATTGAAAGTTATCAATATTTTCATCCAAAGGAAAAACCAAACAATTGAAATTTCTATCTTAACTAAAACTAATTTTTTAGCAATATTAGAGAATCAATTAAAAATAAAATCGCTTCCCCCTGTAGTTGATTGCAGCACAGATTAGTAATCTGTGCTACTAAAATTCCAATTTTTATTGATTAGAATTCTCTTCCGGTTTCCCCCTCATTGAATCCCAGATTACATAAGCACACAGAACGGCAAACATGATTAATGCAATAAGTTCGGCTGAATGCGATTCAGCCCATTCGTTATTGATCCAATTAAATCCAAAGTAGCGGAGTAGTGCACTTACAACACCCATTAAGGCACCTCCCGCAATAAACCCGGATGCAATTAAAGTTCCGCGTTCTCTTCTTGCTGTATTAATCCTTTCATCTTTACTTCTTGTTGAAACGTAGTGGGCAATTAGTCCTCCAACAAGTAAAGGGGTATTTAATTCTAGTGGAATATACATACCGAGTGCAAATGCAAGTGCAGGAACATCAAGCATAGTTAAAATCAAAGCCATTATTGCACCGGCAACATAAAGCATCCATGGAGCCGGTTGGTTTGCCATTAATGGTTGTATAACAGCAGCCATTGCATTAGCTTGAGGTGCTACAAGTGCATCTGGTCCGGTAAATCCATAAGTCTGGTTTAATAAAAGGATTACCCACCCTACAGTTGCGGCAGAGACCAAAGTTCCCAAAAATTTCCATCTTTCCTGTTTGTAAGGAGATGAACCCAGCCAATAACCAATTTTTAAGTCTGTTATAAAAGCACCTGCCATTGATAGTGCTGTACAGACAACCCCGCCAATTAATAATGCAGCTACCATTCCGGAATTCCCGCTTAATCCTGCTGAAACAAGAATTATTGATGAAAGGATTAGAGTCATTAATGTCATTCCCGAAACAGGATTTGTTCCTACTATTGCAATTGCTGTTGCAGCAACCGTCGTAAAGAGAAAAGAGATTATTAGAACAATTAATAATCCTAACAAAGCAAAAACAATATTGTGTACAACTCCAAAATAGTAATAAACAAAAATTAAGATTGCAGTTGTAATTAGTGCAAGGGCTATGAATTTCATGCTTAGATCTTTTTGGGTGCGGAGCTTCTCTTCAACCAATTTCTTTTTACCTAAGATCTCTTTTGCAGCAAGAGAGAAAGCCGAAACGATAATTTTGGAAGACCGGATTATGCCAATTATACCAGCCATTGCAATCCCGCCAATTCCAATATGACGAACATAATTTGAAAATATTTGTTCTGCCGACATATCTTTAACCAACAATGTGACATTTGATCCAAGGGGCTGATTTAAGTATTGACCTATATAAGCAACAACAGGAATTAAAACATACCACGCAACAAATGAACCGGCACAAATTATTGCGGAATATTTTAATCCGATTATATATCCCAATCCGGTAATGGCGGCACCAACATTTACTTTAAAAACTAATTTGGTTTTACTAGCAATTTGTTCTCCTATAGGAATAACACGGGTTGTAAAAACTTCACTCCACCAGCCGAATGAAGCAATTATAAAATCATACAAACCTCCAATTATACCGCTAATAACCAATACAATTGCCTGCTTACCGCCTTTCTCTCCTGCAACCAGTACTTCTGTAGTTGCAGTTGCCTCGGGGAAAGGATATTTACCATGCATATCGCTTACAAAATATTTTCTAAAAGGAATAAGAAATAAGATTCCCAGTACACCTCCGAAAAGTGAAGCAAGAAATATTTTATAAAATTCAGCATTAAGATTTAAGATATACAAAGCAGGGATTGTAAAAATTGCACCTGCCACAACTATGCCTGAAGTTTGTCCGATGGATTGAATAATTACATTTTCTCCCAGTGCATTTTTCCTTTTAGTTCCGGCAGATAATCCAACTGCAATAATTGCAATTGGAATAGCAGCTTCAAACACCTGCCCGATCTTTAATCCGAGATATGCAGCAGCTGCAGAAAAAATAATCGCCATAACAACTCCCCAAATTACAGAGTAGCTGCTGACTTCAGGAACCGCTTTAAATGGCGGCATAACCGGGGTATATTCTTCACCCGGTTTTAATTCGGTATATGCATTAGTAGGTAATCCTTTTAAATTCTCTCCATTGATGTGCTTTTCACCCATAATTTAATTCCCCGAAATTTTTTTGGTTATTGTAATGTGAAATTTGTTTAGAATATTATTATTAAATCAATACATTCAAATTAAGAATAAATTCCTTGATAATGCAATTTAAAATTTCTTCAACTTTTTAAATTCATCAGATAAAAATTTTGATTATTTAATGCCTTCTCATAGTAATTATGTTTACAAGCTTCCATTTAGCAGAAATACTAAAGTTTGTGCTAATCACTTCGATTATAGATATAGGTTTTTTTAAAAAATTAAATGAATTATGACAACAATTCAGGAAAACACTGTAATTTCGCCTATTTTCAAAAATATAAATTTTCTTCTGGATATTACTTATTTTGCTGATTCGGAAGGAAAGGTTCAAGAAATTTACGGTAACTGGTTCAAATTAAATAACTTAAGCCCTTCTAAGGCTATTGGTAAAACAATAGGTGAATTTTTTAATAATAACTCACAAGATGTGCACTTTGAACGTTTTCATCAATGTGTAAAAAACGGGAATGTTTGCTATGAATGGAACTTTACAAAACAAAAGAAAACGTTTCATTTCCAAAGTGCTTTGACCAGGGTTAAACACAATAGTTCTTACGGTGTTGTTGGGATCATAAGAGAAATTACCAGGCAAAAAGAAATTGAAATGTTTTACAGGGAACTTGAATTGTCTTTTAAGGCACTTACCAATTCGGCAAGCTATGGTATTATTTCTATAAATGAAAATAAAGTTATCGAATATTCAAATCCTGCAGTGTCAAAAATTTCGGGTTATTCCGAAGAAGAACTACATGGGAATGTAATTGATGAAATATTTTGTAATCCGGAAGATTTTTATGATCATCTTGAACAATACATTAAAAGCAAGTTCTTTAAGAAACATTTGCCTGAATTTAAAAATCAACCATTGGAAATTCTAATTAAAACAAAGGACAATAAAAAAACCTTTTCAGAAATGACCCTGTCATCATATGAAATTTTTAATGTTGTTCATTTTGTTATATTGATTCAGGATATTACTCTTAGAAAAAATACTGAAACCGAGTTGCTGAATTCACAAGAGCAATTAAAAGTTCAAAACAAAACTTTGGAAGAAGCTTTATCCTCTTTACAGAGAGTTCAAGATCAGCTTATCCACTCCGAAAAAATGGCGTCGCTGGGTCAGCTTACTGCGGGTATTGCCCATGAAATAAATAACCCGCTTGCTTTTGTTTCCAGTAATATAAATAGGTTTAACGAGTATTTTAATGATGTCAATTCAGTTCTTGATAAATGGAGATTACTCGGAAAATCTTTTCCCGACAATAGTGAAATTAAAAATATGATTAATGAATTTTCGGAAATGGAAAAGCAAATCGATCTGAAATTTATTAGAAAAGACTTTAATGATTTAATGAAATATAATGTGAACGGAATAGAGAGGATAAAAAATATTGTACGGCAGCTCCAGGGCTTTTCTTATTCAATGATTGATGATTTATCCGAAGAGGATGTTAATAATATAATAGAAGAAACATTAACTCTTGTTTGGAATGAAATAAAATACAAAGCCGAAATAATTAAAAACTATGGTAAGCTGCCTTTAGTAGAATGCAAAGTCGGGGAACTTAAGCAGGTATTTGTTAATCTCCTTTTAAATGCCGTACACGCAATCAACGACAATGGACAGATTATTATAGATACTTTTTCACTAAAGGATTACGTTTTTATACGTATTGCTGATAACGGCTGTGGTATTCCCCCTGAAAATATTAACAAAATTTATGATCCATTCTTTACAACTAAGTCCTTAGGTAAAGGAACAGGTCTTGGACTTTGGATTTGTATGTCGATCATTAAAAAACACGAGGGGTTATTAAACGTTACCAGTGAAATAGGTAAAGGTACAATGTTTGAAATCAAACTTCCCATAGAACAAAAAAGAAAGAAGGAAGACAGTTAGAGTGATGAAGGAAGATAAAGACTTAATAACCCCCGTTTTTTCAAGTCAATCGATATCTGAAGAAAAGAATTCAAGTGAATATTCTATTCTCTTTGTAGATGATGAAGAAGCCATACTTTCTTCATTAAACAGCTTGTTAAGAAAAGAGAAATTTATAAAATATTTTTATTCCTCTCCTAAAGAAGCATTGCGTTTTCTACAAACATCAAAAGTAGACTTAATTGTTTCCGATATGAAGATGCCGGAGATTTCCGGGAAAGATTTTTTAATTTTAGCTTCGGATGTTTCCCCGGAATCGATTAAAATAGTTCTTAGCGGGTACGAAGAAAAGCTGGCCGTTCTGGATATGCTGGCCAACGGTATTGCACATTATTATTTTATGAAGCCGTGGGATGATAACGAATTGATTAGCGTTCTTAATAAATTTTGCGATATTAATATTAAGCTGGAGCAGAGTAAAATCAAAAAATTCTTGAAATCTTTTTCCAGATTACCTGCGCCCAAAACAATTAATAGTCGTTTAAATTTTGTATTAAACAGCCCCGATGTAAATATTAACCTGGTAGTAAATGAATTAGAGTACCATCCTTTTTTAATTGCAAAAATTTTACAAATTGCAAATTCTGTCAGTTATGGTGTTCGAAAAGAAATTTTTTCCCTTCGTGAAGCAATCATTTTGATCGGTTTAGAACAACTTAAGACATTGTTGGTTTCCTTTGAGCTTCTTAAAAGATTTTTTGATTCATTGGATTCACGTTACCAAAGCACTATCAATGATTTTTGGAATTTATCATTAAAGAAAGCAAAGATAGCTAAACGGGTTGCAGAAAGCTGGACGGAAAGAGTTGACAGAGATTTAGCTTTTATTTCCGCACTCCTCTGTGATATTGGAATGATTGCATGGCTTTATACTGAATCCGATACTTTTAATACTTTTAGTCAATTATATAGAAGCAAAAAAATTACTGTTCTTGAAGCCGAAAAAAGTCTTTTTATATTTGAGCATAATAAGCTTGGTTCTATTCTACTTCAGCTCTGGAGCTTTCCTCAAAAAATAATCTATTTGGTTGAAAATCATAATTCAACAAAAGCCGATGATCCTTATATTCAAATAATTCAAATAGCAGAACAGCTGCTCGCGGCAGAACTGGATGCACCCCATAATCCCGTAATAGATCCTTTAGTTAATCAGTTTGCGGAAAAATTAAATTTGAAAAAAGATTTTAATTCAAATTGATAAAGAAATACCGAGCAAAAGAGCTAAATAAATATTAATTCCTTTGGTTTCAAAAAATATGATTTGAAGAATGGTTACTATCCGGAATATTTTATAATTCCTCAAATACTTCTAGATTTTATTACACAATTAATTTTTTGAAATTTGATACCGAATCGTATTCGATACAGGCTTTTAATTTTAAACTTTTACTCTTCTAAATAAGATTTATATCCAACTCCTATGATTTTTATTTATTTTAGAAATATGAATGGTAAATTATTTTTAGTATCAACGCCTATCGGTAACTACGAAGATATTACATTTCGTGCTTTAAAAATTTTAAAGGGAGCTGATTTTATAATTTGTGAAGAATATAAAGAAGCTAGAAGATTAATTTCTCATTTTCAAATTGAAAAGGAATTATTTACTCTTAATGAACATAATGAAAATGAAGTTGTTAATGATATAATATTGAAATTATTGGAAGGGAAGTCCGCAGCATTAATTTCCGATTGCGGGACGCCGCTTTTTTCCGACCCCGGGCATTTGCTGGTTGAATTATGCTTATCTCAAAATATTAATGTTACTCCAATACCCGGTGCAAATTCTCTGCTTCCTGCATTAACCGCTTCAGGGTTGGATTTTGAAAAGTTTTACTACTACGGCTGGCTTTCTCCAAACAAGCAAACAAGACGAAAACAGTTAACTGATTTAAAAAAAGTAAAAGAAGTTATTGTTTTACTTGATACTCCTTACAGGCTTAAGGGCTTGATGACCGATATAGTTAGAGTTTTGGGAAAGAATATAAAAGTAGTTTTGGCATTTCAGCTTACGATGAAAGATGAAAAATTCTTTCGGGGAACCACGGAAGAAATTTTAAATATTGCCGAGCAGAAAAATTTAAAGGGTGAGTTTGTACTGATTGTGGATAATAAATGAAACAAAAATTGTTATATAGATATATATACAATGAATAAAATTGTCAAAAAAATTGAAAAGAAAATCGGTTTACCCGGTATTACACAGCAAATAGCAAATAAGCTTTCAAACTCTGAACTAAACTCTTTGATCATGGAAGTTTATGCAAATACTGCAAAAAAACTAACACCGCCTGAAATTCTTAATCATTTTCAAAACAATAGGTTTACTTTCCCCTCTATTGTTAATCCCTTGAGTTATAAGGAATATGAAATTAATTGGCTTAAGAAAGGTGAGCAAAATGGTTTTAAGGCAATTCAATTATCTCCGCTTACTCCATTGGGCACCTGTTCGGCTGTTGCATTTGTTGATCAAAACAATATAGTAAGTGCATTGAGAGGGACCGAAATAATTTCGGATGCTACAAATGTACTGGCACTTAAAATTGCAGAAGAATTCAAGAAAGAAAAACAAAATAGAATAATAAAATACTGTACAACCCACCGGCATGTGAGGGCACAGTATTTTACCAATCCCTTGTTCTCAGCTCACTTTGGTCTTTTCTGCATGGCTACAGGAGGTCTTGATACCGGCGGGTATTCCTTTGAACTTGAGAATGTAAAAGAACATATTCATTTTTATATGAAACAACTGTCAACAGAATATGATAGGAAAGATATAATCTTAAAAATTGAATTGAAGGAAGATAATACGATATTCAATAATAAATTGAGAATGTTATTGGAAGATATGCCTGATGAAGTAAGAATCGAATACAATGATCCAGGTAATGGAAATAATTATTATCAGCTTTGCCGGTTTAGAATATTTTTAAATTATAGAGGCGACGAATTAAATTTAGTTGATGGCGGGTTTGTAGATTGGACTCAAAAACTCCTTGAAAATAAAAAACACAGGTACTTAATAAGCGCAGCCGGCTTAGAATTAATTTACAAAATAAATTCAGGGATAGTCTAATTTTTTTTAGTCCAAAACATACCATTTAATAAATACTCTATCCTTATTTTGTCCTCTCATCTCATGTTCTCCCACAGACCATCTTATCATATTACGTTCCCCATTAGTATTTACAATAAACATCCAAAAATACGAATCATCCTGGAAGACTAATTCTTCTCCTGTAAAATGTGCACTAACCTGTCCATTGTTTTGCGCATATACAATGTTATTATTCACCCATAAATATTCAGCTTCCGTCGCAAATATAATAGAATCTCTTTCCATAATTATTCTTACCTGCTTTCCATTTTTTACTGCATTTATTAAATCACCAATATTTCCATTTAAGGAATCACCCTTATCGGAATTATAATAAATCAATTTCCAATGACTACGCATCTCATGTTTATGTAATTTCGAAAGCGGTGAACATGATAAAAATAAAATTGCGAAGATTAAAAAAAATATTTTCTTCATATAACTTTTCCGTAAATGATAAATTTTATGTGAATTCTCGAAAAAAAATTTCATCCCCCAAATCACTTTTTCTTTATTTAAATTTGATACCATAAACCGATTTCTTCTGTTGTTTTTTTGAATAAGCAAATGACAATAAAATTAATCCTATTACTTCAAATAAACAGATTATGATAACAGTTAAAGGTGGTTTGTGTTTAAGAATCATTCTTATTTGTAACTATCACAATAATTGAATCATAAAACTGCATCTCTCATCCCTCTTAAAACAGATTTTTCTAATGTTACATTGACTTTCTTATCAAATAAGCATTCATAAATTCTCTTTTGAGTTCCCAATGAACATTCACATAAGATTCCCGGAGCTTCTTTTTCTCTTATAAATGGACAGTTACACGTGTTTCGTATTTTTTCATTCACCTTAATTATTCCTTTGTTTTTATCATAATCAACCGTATCAGCCCAGAGACTTTTTATAAAATTGAAAAAACCTTCAGGATTGTTTTTATATTTTTCTGCAAAATCAAAGCAAAATGGTTCCGGTTTAGAATTATCTCCAATAATCGGGGTGAAAGGATTATAAATGCAACCTATAAATATAATTGCAGGGATAAAAAAGATGATAATAGCTATTATTAATTTTTTAGATTTCATAATGCACCTTCACTTAAGAAAAGGTTTACATTAAACTAATATTTCATTGAGTTTCAAACAGCTGATCATAACTTATCTTGCAGGATTTACTATGCTTGTTCATTTGCATGCCCCAAAGTCCCTTTATCTTTATTTTAAATTAACTCTATTTTTTAATAATAGGCAAGTAAATTTTTAGTTAAGGGATAAAAAGGTCATACGAAACCCTCAATCCTATTTGGAAAAATATTATCAAGTATACTATACTTTTATCAGCAACGCTACATTTTCAATATGGTAGGTATGCGGGAACATATCAACAGGTTTTATCTTAATTAATTTGTAATCGCCTTCCACAAATAATTTAATGTCCCTGACTTGTGTCGCGGGATTACAGCTCACATAGACAATTTTTTCAGGGTTTAGTTTTACAATATCTCCTACGGCATTTTTATGCATTCCGCTCCTCGGTGGATCCAATATCACTACATCAGGTGATTGCAATTTGTTTTCATTTACTACCGGGAGAAATGATTTATTAAGGTCTGCCGTAAAAAATTTTACATTTTCAACATTATTTATTTTTGCATTCTCTTCTGCATCTTTTACTACGGCTTGAACACTTTCAAAAGCATAAACTTTCTTCACATTTCCCGAAATATATATAGCTATGGTACCGGCACCGGAATATAAATCATAGACCGTTTCATCTTTTTTTAACCCGGCAAAATCGAATGCAGTTTTATATAAATTTTCAGCTTGAAGAGTGTTTGTCTGAAAGAAAGAATTTGCACTAATCCGAAAATTGTATTGACCTATAGAATCATAAATCAAACCTTCACCCAAATAAATGTTCTCATAGTCACCTATTGCAACAGCAGCTTTTTTCAGGTTAATGTTATTTACAATTGTTGTAACCTGCGGAAATTCCTTTACAACACTATTGGTGTATCCTTTCATTAAAATATTATCTTCATAAAAGGTTACTAAATTGATCATTAAATCATTTGTACTCTCTGATTCCCTTATGACTAAATTTCTTAAATAACCTTGATGAGTTCGTGTATTATAAACAGGGATATTTCTTTCTTTAAAAAAGTATCTGGTAAAGTTTAAGATTTTGTTGCTTAGCTCAGATTGAAGAAAGCACTCATTAATGTCTAAAACTTTATCATAAACATTTGGGACGTGGAGCCCCAAAGAAAAATCTCTATCGAAATCATCCCCGGAATTTATTTCTTCTTTTGTCAGCCATTTTTTATCTGAGAATGAAAATTCCATTTTATTCCTGTAGTAAAATATTTTTTCCGAAGGAATAATTTCTTCAATTTTGAAATCATCGAATCCACCCATTTTCACAAAAATTTCCTTAGCTTGCTGCTGTTTAAAATCCAATTGTTTTTTGTAATCCAGGTCCTGCTGTTTGCATCCGCCGCACACTCCGAAATATTTACACCTGGCTTCTACCCTGTAACCGGATGGTGATAACACCTGCTCTGTTTTAGCTTCTGCATAAGATTTTTTAATCTTTTTTATTTGAGCTTTTACCTTATCACCGGGATATGCATTATCTACAAAGACAACATATTTCGATTGCTGTTGAGAAGCTCCAGGGGAAATTTCTTTCTTATTAATTTTTCCAATACCTCTTCCTTCAAAAGCATAGTTTTCAATATCTAATTCAATTATATCTCCTTTTTTCACAATTGCTCTTTCTTTACTATTAAGACTAAAAATCCCATATGAGCATTACCCCCCAGCTTTAAATATGCATTTGACTCATGACTGATTTGCTTTAATAATTTTTTATAATAGACCTTTTCTTCATCACGCAGATCGTTTGATTTTTCTTTCAATAGATCACTGCTTAATTTATAGAATTCCTTTAAAGTATATGAAATATCATTTACCTGGATAACTTTAAAATTTCTTTCGGTATAAAACTTTTCCAGCTCATTTGAAAAAAGGGGAGAAATGCTAGAATTATTCCAGATATCTATTACAAATTGCGGTGGTGATTGTGTTAAGCTTACAATTTCCCCGGCACACAAATATCCTCCCGGTTTTAAAATCCTTTTTATTTCTTTTAATATTTTATTCCTATTGGGAGTTGATATTGAGGCTTGAGCATATACCATGTCGAATGTAGAATTTTTAAAGTCGGTATTATCGAACTCCATTAATCTGACTATAATTTCCTTTTCCTTCGATAAATTTATTCGTGTTCTTAAAATCGAATCGTTATCCTGAACTATAACAACAACTTTAATTGCACCTGCAAGCAGAAATCTTTTTGAAACTTCTTCGTTGCCTGATCCGATAATTAGAACAGAGAAATTTTTTACATCAATCTGTTTAAGAAGGATATTTAACTGTTTGTCCGTTCCCGGTAGAAAAAACTTTGTACTCATTCATTCTAAGTGCTTAAATATATCAAATCTAAACAAAAGTATATTAGATTCCATGTATGTTTAAGTAAACATTAATATCAAGTGTTTTTTCACTTTTGAGTTTTTACTTTTAACCTGATATTAGTTTATCCGTATAATTACTACTCTTCTATTCTTTGCTCTTCCTGCTTCGGTTGAATTATCTGCAATTGGATAATCCATACCCATACCGAATACCTCAAACCTGTTTCTGACTAATCCTTTTGAGATAAAATAATTTAAAACCGATTCAGCCCGTTCGCGGGAGATTTTCAAGTTTCCTTTTTTACTCCCGATATTGTCTGTATGCCCTTCGATTCTCCATCTTGAAAAAGGGTTTTGTTTCATTACTTCAACTAATTTATCCAGTTCAGGGTAAGCAGAGGGTAAAAGGGAAGAACTTCCAAATGCAAAATTGGCGCCAGCACTTAATGAGTATTCCTTTACTTCTTCTTTTACCGGGCATCCTTTATCATTGACCTTAGTTCCGGCAGCAGTACCCGGACAATTATCAAGATAATCGGGAACCCCATCTTTATCTGAATCTAACGGACATCCGTTTTCGTCAACTTCAACTTTAGCAGGTGTATTACTGCACTTATCCTTGAAATCAGGTACTCCGTCACCATCATGATCTAAAGGGCAGCCAGATTTATCAACAGGTGTACCTTGGGGTGTATTTGAACAAAGATCTAAATAATCAGCAATACCATCACCATCCGAATCCAGAGGACAGCCATCGTTATTTACTAAAACATCTTTGGGTGTATTGGGGCATTTATCAAGGTAATCAGGGATTCCATCTTTATCGGAATCAATGGGGCAGCCGAAATCATCCACTTTAATATGCGGGGGAGTATCACCGCAAAGATCTTCGGAATCATCTACTCCGTCACCATCAGAATCCCTTGTAATAAAAAATGAAAAGGAAGCGCCGGCAAGTACACTAAAAAACAAATCCTTGTTTGTGCCGATTGCAACATCATCCAGATAGTCATGGTTACTAAGCTGAACACCTCCGACAAGATTAAAGCTTAAATTATCCGTTGCGAGAAACCTTACCCCGACTTCGCCTAAATAATTTAATTCCTTTTTTTTGTAGACTACAGCCGAATTATTCGGCAGCTTAACATCATTTTCACCTCTCGGATCAAACCATGTGTACGCTGCACCAGCAAATAAATATGGTGTAACCACTTTAGTTAGTGATAAAGCATAAATTAAGCCTCCGCCGGCAAATAAAAGACTTGTACTAAAAGTATTGGGGGTGAGATTAGGATCTTCTCCTCTAATATAACCGCCCCCAGCCATTGCTCTTATACCGAAAGAACTTTTTGTAAACGAGGGGAAGAAATATTCAACAGAACCTCTTCCCATGTAATCGACTTTCCTATTTTTATAATCGGTAAAGCCAAGGGTTGCACCTCCTTCCATGCTTAAAACAACAGACCCGGAGAATGCAGTATATTTATTTCTTTGATACTGCTGGGAGAAAGAAGACCATGAAAAAAGGAGAATTAAAAGAAAAGTAAAAATTTTCATTTAGCGGTTCCCTTTTTTGTAAAAACTGTTCTACTAATTTAATGGGATTTTAGAGAATTGAGAAATATTTGTTTATTAATATTTCTATTTGTGCATTCTCAACGAAAAAACAGAAACCAGGTTAAAAGATAAAGAGAATATTAGAAAGAATGATAGTCTTTTAATAGAATTAAGAATAGAATATGAATTATTAAAGAAACAAGCCGATGAAAAAAGAAGACAGTGAATAAAATCTGAAAGGTAAACAGGATATTTAATGTAGGGAATGCAGAATTTGCATTCCCTACTTTAAGATAAGCTTCTAAAGAAATTAATGCTGCGGAATAATTTCTACTCTTCTGTTCATTGCTCTTCCCTCTGCAGTTTTATTTGATGCAATAGGATTGCTTTCTCCCATTGGAATTACCTGCAGTCTGCTGCTGTCAATTCCCTGACTCACCAGGTAATCAGCAACAGCTTGTGCTCTCTTCCTTGAAAGCTCCAGATTATATGATTCTGAACCTATAGAATCTGTATACCCTTCAATTCTTAATTTTGCTTTAGTGTCGGTCTTCATACTTTCTACCAGATTATTTAAAATCGGATAGGCGTTGGAAAGCAATACAGCTTTCCCTGATTCGAAATTAGTATCACCGCTTAAGCTTACCTTAACAGTATCTCTTTTAATTACACACCCTTTTTCATCAACTTCCATTCCCTTTGGAGTATTAGGGCATTCATCTTTATAATCCGGTACTCCGTCACCATCGGAATCTTTTGGGCAGCCGGTTGCGTCAACAGGTGCTCCTGCAGGCGTATCCGGACATTTATCGTTTTCATCATAAACGCCGTCGTTGTCTGTATCAGGACAACCGAATTCATCAACTTTAATTCCGGGAGTAGTATTGGGGCATTTATCATACTTGTCTGGAACACCATCATTATCCGAATCTATTGCACAGCCATTTTCATCAACCTTCAAGCCAGCTTCTGTATTAGGACATTTATCATTATAATCGGGAACTCCGTCATGATCGGAATCAATAGGACAGCCAAAATCATCTACTTTAACCCCCGGCGGTGTATTTGGACACTGATCTTTCGAATCCGGAACACCGTCTCCGTCTTCATCTGTTTGAGTAAAGAATGAATAAGAAAATCCTGCCATAGTTTGAATGAGCATATCGTTACTTCCTTGCGGCGGAAGTCCATCCCAGTGATCACCTGAACTAAGTTCAGCTCCTATGTTTACATTGAGGCTGATTTCGTTGGACAATAAAAACCTAATACCAGCTTCTCCATGGTAATCCACTCCGGTTATTTTAATATTTCTTGGGCCGTAAGGAAGGGTATTACCATTGTTGTCTTCAGGATTTACCCAGCCATAAGATGAACCTAAAAATATATAGGGAAATACCCTCTGTTTAATTGAAAATGTATATGATATTCCGCCACCGATTCTTATTATTGAAGATCTAAATTCCGTCGGATTTTTCTTATCATCTTTTCCCCCGACATATCCGGCACTATAGAAACCTTTTAAGCCAAATATACCACTTGATGTAGTTGGGAAAAAATATTCCAATACTCCCCTGCCTACTATTTGAGGTTTTGTATTTGAGTAATCAGTATAACCTAAAGTAAGCCCGACTTCGGTACCAAGCATTAGTGTACCGGAAAATGCATGATGTTTAGTAAGCTTGAGACTCTCCTGGGCTTTTGTTTGATAAGTAATAATTGAAATTGCAAATAATAGTACAAATATTTTTTTCATAAGCCGTTCCTTTTTATGTTATCAAAATATTCTATAACCCCTTATTATATTTAAAGATATGAGAATATTGATTATAAATCTGTGTTTACAATAACAGACAATTCATAAAATATAAACTTATGAACGCAACAAAATATTGAAATTAATTTTCAAATACTAAACTTGAAGATAAATATCCATGATAGTTATGCTTGAAAAATTAGGTGAGATTGTAATTTAAATTATAGATAAGAAAATCTTGGTTTAAATTTTATTTCAACAAAACAATTTTTTTCACCAGATGCGAATTACCAGCATTAAGAATTACAAAATAAACTCCACTGCTGTAATTCGAGGCATCGAAATTAAATTTATGATTTCCCGGAGATAAATAACCATTATAAAATGTTTTAACTTCTTCACCAAGTATATTAAATATTTTTAATGTAGTGTTGTAACCGGAAGGAATAAAGAATTCGATACTTGTTGAAGGGTTAAAAGGATTCGGATAATTCTGATATAAAACCGGTGAAATAGGGAGCGGGGTTTTTTTAGAAACACTAGCAATGTCAAAGTTTATTTCAATATTATCTATAGAAGTATTTGATGAATCTATGGTTAGTTCATTACTATAAACATTTGTATAATCAACCTTCTGTGCAATTATTCTATAATGACCATATGGGAGATCATTTATAGTAAAACTACCGTTATCTTCTACAACAGAGTGATTAAAAATATGATAACTCTCGACTGATTGAGCAAAAACAATAACATCACTAAAATTAGAACCTGTACCCTGATTAATTGTAACTGAGCCTGAAATATTCCCATCGCCAACCGAAGAATCGCGCGGCATAAGAATATTTAAATTGCAAATATCTCCGTCAATGTATACTGAATCTGCTTTTTCCCAAAATGGTGATGAATAATCATTAGATTTATAATACGAAGGTACATAGTAATCTGAGAATGACTGAATTATATAATATCCCGGTTCTGTTATATTATTAATATGATAAGCGCCATCGGGATTTATAATTGCAGAATAACTATTTACTGGTAATGAATCATTCAGAGAAGCATTAATTTTACTTGGTGTATGTCTTCCTTTGCTGGCAATTATTATAGCTCTTTTTAGGGGGGTTAAGGAGAGAGAATCCATAATCTGTCCGCAAATAGAAAAACCAGGACTTGTCATTTTAGCCAAATCAATATTTACACTTGCAATATCATCTTTTTTCAAATTAATTATTTTTGATGAATATGGTGAAAATGTTTGCCCAAAGAATGTAGTATAAAATGAATCTTTTTCTGCTGCTACAGTATATAAACCATTGGGAACTTTAACGGAGAAAAAACCTGAGGCATCTGTAGTTATAGATTTGCCTATTCTAGTCCCGTTATGAAGTATATAAACATGTGCATTATCTGAAGGCAGATTATTGCCCGTTATACTTCCTAAAATTGTACCCCAGCCACCTGTGTCTTTATAGTAACTTGTAATTTTAATATTCATTAATGGGTTTATTCCGTTGGAATAAACAAGCATGTTATCGGAAGTATCTTGAGAAGGGATATAATAATAATTTGTTAATATGCAGTCCATTTTTATTGTATCATTTGGAGCAATATGAATTGGGAAACGTGAATCGACATCAAATCTTAAAAAGTAGAAATTAAAATAGATATTATAATTACCGTAATAAATTGAATCTATCGATAATGTATCTGTCCCTTCGTTAATAAATAATATATTTTTAAGCCTGTCAAAAGGAGACTGAAATTCAATTTTATCCGGTTCTATCTTTAATTTTGGCTGGGCATAACTGAGTATTGGTAATAATGCAGCAATAATTATTAGAAAGAATTTTCTATACATGTTGTTAAAAATTTTAGGAATAAGTATAATAAATAGTAACAAAAATAAATTATTAGTGACATCCAAATTTTGAGTTTACAAAAACTAAATTATATCAATTTTTCGCAAAAAGAGTTAGAAGAATTATTTTCGTCTGCAAGAAAGGGGGACTCTGCTGCTTTTAATGAATTATCAGGATATGTTAGAAATATATGTTATTCTTATTTTCTTTCAAAGCAAAGACAGGGGAAAATAAGAAATATTGATGACGTAGATGATTTAGCTAACAATGTTTATCTCTCTTTTGCCGAACAATATCAAAATATTGAAAACCTTGAATTTTGGCTAAGAAGAGTTTTATTCCTGAATTTTGTCAGCTGGTACAAAAAAAATAAGTCCCGTAAAGTATTTGAACTTAATGAAGCTTTTTATATTGAGAATAAAGAGTTAAATCTTAATGATAAATTAGATGCTGAAAAAATTCTTTCGGCTTTAAATACATTAAGCAGTGATAAGCAAAAAATTCTGAAGATGAGATTTTGGGAGGGACTTAAATTTGCAGAAATTGCTGAAAGTATAGGGAAATCCGAAGATGCGGTAAAAAAAATGTTTTATAGAACCATTGAAGAATTAAAAAGTAAATTTTAACTGTCACTTTTACATGATGCATATTTACTATTATTGATGAATGATTATCTTATTTAATTTTTAGACTTTTATGTTGCTAACTTTATTGTTGTAAAAAAAATTTCGAAAAATCATGAATAACCTGGATAAAATAACTGAACTGCTTCAGAAAGAAAATCTCAGCGAGGAAGAAAAATTACAATTGGAACAATTAATTGCTGAAGATAAAGAAGCAGGAAAATTTGTCGATACATATATAAAGGTAAATACTCTTCTAAACTCTTCTTCCCATCTTTCCACCGATGAGATAGGTGATTATATATTATATAAAAATAATTTAGCTCCTGAAGATAAAAATATAATTAAGATAATTACTAAAATTGAAGACCATTTGAGAAACTGTATAAAATGCAGTGAAGAATTTCAAAATTTAAATGAAGAATTCTGCGGTATTGAAAATTTTGTTGCTTCGGAATTGAACAAGGAAAATGATGAACAAAAAATACATGTACACATACCAGCTAAAAGAAAAATTAATATATACCGTTATGCAGTTTTATCAATTATAGTCTTGGGAATAATGTATGTTGTAATGTTTACTATTTCGAAAATTACTTCACCCAGATATTATGACCTGGCTTCGATAGAAAGCAAACCTGATTTTTATACAACAAGGGGAAGAGCAACAAATGATTTTCTGAAATGTTTAAATGCACTGGATGAGGGAAACATTAAAGAAGCCATCGAATATCTTAAATTGGATATTAAAAATAATCCTGGTGATAAAACAATTTTTTACTCTTACTATATTCTTGGTTTAACTTATCTTAATAATGCAGAACAGGATGTTGCCGGTTTGTTCCCGCATTATAATAATAATTATATTGAATTTGCTATAAAGAATTTACAAACAGCAATTCAAAAAAATGATTCCGGGAATTACCGGAATGTTACTCTTGATGCATATTTTTATCTGGCCAAAGCAAATCTTATGAAGGGTGATTTAAAAGAAGCAAAAAGTGAATTGATAAATGTTGTTAAAGAAAAGGGAAGCAAGATGAATGAAGCAGAAAATATTTTGAATGCATTACGATAACTTGCCAAGGGCAAGCAGGATTTTAATAAATGACTTTTCCCAAATTTACCATATTACAAATTGTTTTTATCCTGTTTGCCTTTATACCAAACAATATTCCGACAGCCAATCAGCCTCAATCAGAAAAGCTTGAAACATATTCTTTATTGAATATTGATTCTTTAAGAAACAGTATCAAAACCGATGGATGGAATAATAATTATTTGAAACAGTACAATCACTATCTAATAAATTCAGATATTGATTACAATAAAGAGATAAAAGAACTTAAATTATTTCCTTATTCATTTGAAAGAACATTTCTTCTTTCCATGGTATATAAAAAGCAGAATAATTTTAAAAAGATGTATGATTCACTCTACTCACAATTAAAGTTGAAAGTCCTTCGGTCCAAGAATAAAAAGGACGGAATTAGTTACCTCCCTTATTATAATGAACTTGTATTTGCAGCATCGGCAGTTGAACTTCTCCCGGTTTTGGAGAGTAAAGTTCAGGCAAATATAAATTCTCTTTATATCGATTATCTTAAGTCATTAATATTTTATTCTCAGGGGAAATATCAAAACTCGTTGGATTTATTAAAGGGCTGTTATAAAAAAGATTCGTTAAATTTTTCGTTAATGTACCAATTATCCTACACTTACAGGAATTTGGGTGATTACAATAAGTCTCTGGAAATCCTTTCCGGTTTTAAAAAAAATAAAAGCTATATCGATGATTGGGAAACCGCAAAAATTTTACTTGCGGAAGGTTCTCTTTATTTCTTATCGGGAAAGAATAAAGAAGCATTTGATTTATATAACCAGGGATATAATCTTTCTAAAAAGATAAATGATCTGGAAGATAAAGCAAGGGCTTTGGTTAACCTGGGGATTATTTCAGATGTAAAAGGGGAACTGGATAAATCAAGAAAGGATTATGTATCTGCAATTGAAATCGCCGAAAGAATAAGTGATATTGATGCAGAAGCGCTTGCACATTCAGAGCTTGGAGTTTCATATTCATTTACAAATGAATTAATAAAAGCAAAACAGAATTATGAGAAAAGCTACAAGCTTTATTCCGAAGCCGGCAATCAGCTGCGTCTATCTCTTCTTTCATATAATATGGGGAAAATTTATACACAGATGTTTGATTATGAATCTGCACTAAAACAATTCCAAACAGGAATAGATTATTCCGGTGAAAATAAACGGGCTATGATTGAGAATTTAATCGGGATGGCAGATATATATACAAATTTATCAAATTATTCTAAAGCGATTGAGCTTTACAGGGAAGCTCAGAATATATCAAAAGAAATAAAAGAAGTTTCTCTTGATGCACAAATTAATTACAGTTTAGGTGTTTTAAATTTTGGTCTGGATAGATATCAAAATTCTTTGGACTATTTAAAAAAATCATCCCGGTTAAATAACCAAAGTGATACTTATTTTTCTGCGCAAATATTTAATCAAATGGCTGTTGTATATAAAGGGATGGATAGCCTTAAAAATGCCTCGATTTATTTTAATAAAGCAATAGAATTATCAAAAAAAAATAACGATTCTTATTCCGAAGTATCTTCATGTATTGATCTTGCCTCTTTGTATATAAAAGAAGATGATCTCAAAAATGCAGGACAAACTCTGGGTATGGCTAGGAAAGTCCTGGAAAAGAATAGATCGGAATACCTAGCGGCTCAATCATATCTAATTGAAGGGAAAATTTTAAAAGCAAAAAAAGAAATTAATGGTGCACGGCAGGCTTTTATGAAAGCCGCCGAACTGGGAGCTAAACTGAATGAATTCGATACAGAGATAGAAGCAGATTATCTTATGGCAAAACTTTTTGAGGAAAACAATTTAAATGAAGGCGCAGAATCATATTACAAATCTGCAGTCCGGTTAATAGAAGATGTTTC
This sequence comes from uncultured Ignavibacteriaceae bacterium, assembly GCA_964448105.1. Taxonomy (GTDB): domain Bacteria; phylum Bacteroidota; class Ignavibacteria; order Ignavibacteriales; family Ignavibacteriaceae; genus CAVQBP01. The sequence goes on along the minus strand of CAYUVK010000014.1, from coordinate 22,664 downwards.
ACGCCCTTTATTTGAAGATGAACAGGTGCAGATTTCTTACTATGCAAGCAAAGATGAAATTTATAATTCTTTTGCAGAATTTTATTTAAGCCAGGGCAAATATGTTAAAGCATTCGAGTTAATTGATAGATCCCGTTCAAGAAATACGATGCACAACCTGAATAATTTAAAGCTAGAAAGCCTTGTTAAAAATGATTCCCTGCTCAAGAAAGTATATGATTACCAATGGGTTTTGCATTCAAATATTTACAGTGAAACAGAAACAAATAAAGCAAAAGCCGAATTCGCATTATTAAAGAAACAATTAGTAACAAAGAACCCTGCAATAAATAAATATTTAAATACCGGGCAAAATTTATCCCTATCTGACATTCAAAAGAATTTAAATGAGAATGAAAACTTTTTATCAATCTATACGACCCATAAAGAAACCTATTTGTTTTTAATATGCGAAAATAAATTTTATCATTTCAAAATTGATATAGCCGGCAAGGTTCTTCAAAAAATGGTAAGAGATATTTCTCCTTACTTTAAATATTCTTCTTCATCACGGGCTGATTTTTATAACCAGGATCTTTTTGCATTTAATGCAAAGGCTGCCTATGAACTTTTTGAAAAATTACTAAAACCTGCATTCGATAAAATTAATCCCGGGGAAAAAATAATTGTTTCTGCTTCTCCCGAATTGTTAACACTCCCGTTTGAATTCTTGATTTCAAAATACGATGAAGATGAAAGTGCGTATAACTATAAAGATAAAGATTTTCTTGTGTTGAATTATGATATTTCTTATTCACCTTCTGCAGCAATTTTTATTCAACAGCATCAAAATATCCTTTCTCAAAATGAAAAGGTTTTACTGGTTGGAGATCCATTAATAAATAATAAAATTAAAGGATTTTCCGAAAGGCGGGGGCTGCTGGATGAGCAAGGAAGTTTACCAAGAGAAATTCCACTTCTTCCTTTGAAATATTCGGGCGAAGAAGTTCGTGAAATAGGAAGTATAGTAAATGCAAATAAAATACTTACTGAAAAAAATGCTACTGAGACTAACTTCAAAAATATCGCAAGTCAAAACGGAATTATCCATCTTTCAACTCATTCGTTCCTATTAAATAAACAGCCGGTAATTTTCTTTTCAAATTATTATGATCCTGATAATGACGGATTTTTGGAGGCCAGTGAAATTGTTCAGCTTAAATTAAAAAGCGACCTTGTTGTTTTAAGTTCTTGTAATTCGGGTCTGGGAGTAATTGACGAATCGGAAGGGATTTTGGGAATGACAAAAGCTTTTTTTGAAGCAGGTGCAAAAAGTGTTGTGGTTTCTCTATGGTCTGTTAACGATAAATATACCGCAAAGTTTATGACACTTTTTTATAAAAATCTAAGTGAAGGTTTTGATAAATCAGAGGCATTGCGGCAGGCTAAAATAGAATTTATAAGAAAATATTCGCCGAACCCTTATTATTGGGCAGCATTTGTATTATCAGGTAATGTTTCAAAGTTGAATATTCAAACTAGCTTCGACCCTACACCATTCATAATTGAAATACTTTTAATAGTATTAATAATAATAACGATAATGTATTTAATGAAACGCAAAAGACAATTTAAATAAAATGATCTGTTGCATATAAATTGCTGATACCTTGTAGATAAAATCTAAAAACCTCTAATTAAAGTTTTCGACAGATCTGCTTTAATCATCATTCTTACTAATTCATTAAACTTAGTTTTAGCTTCCCACCCTAAAAGTTTTTTAGCTTTTGAAGAATCCCCTATTAAAAGTTCAACTTCAGTGGGACGGTAGTAGTTAGGATCGATTGCTACAACTTCTTTATTTTTCTGTAATTTATTAGAAAGATTTACTTTTAATTGTTTGGATGAAATATCATCTTTGATAAGAGATTCTGCTTTATCCCAGTTTATGCTTTTAATCATACCCTTTTCGTTTTCTTCTTTTCCTGTCCATTCTAATTCAATTCCAATTTCGTTAAAAGTTAAGTCGGTAAATTCCCTTACAGTGTGAGTTTCCCCGGTTGCCAGTACAAAATCTTCGGCATTTTTATAATGAAGTATTTTCCACATACCCTCGCAATATTCGGGAGCGTAACCCCAATCCCGTTTTGCACTTAAATTTCCAAGCAGCAAAGTATTTTGTAAACCTGCAGCTATCCTGCTTGCTGCACGTGTAATTTTCCTTGTCACAAAAGTTTCACCTCGTTTGGGAGATTCATGGTTAAATAATATTCCATTACATGCAAAAATATTATAAGCTTCCCTGTAATTAACGATTATCCAAAAGCCGTAAAGTTTGGCTACTCCGTATGGAGAACGGGGATAGAAAGGGGTTTTTTCTGTTTGAGGAACTTCTTGAACTTTGCCGTAAAGCTCGCTTGTAGAAGCCTGGTAAAATTTTACCTGCTTTAAGCCGACTTCTCTAATAGCATCAAGGAAGCGGAGTGTCCCCAAAGCATCAACCTGAGCGGTATAATCGGGTATTTCAAAGGATACTTTTACATGGCTTTGTGCAGCCAGGTTGTAAATTTCATCTGGTTCTATCTTTTCAAGCAGCCGGTTTAAATTGCTGGTATCAACTAGATCACCATAATGGAGAAACATTTTTTTATTGAGAATATTTTTATCGGAATATAGATGATCGATTCTCCCGGTATTAAAAGAACTGCTCCTTCTAATAATACCGTGAACTTCATATCCTTTGTTCAATAAAATTTCAGTTAAGTAACTTCCGTCCTGCCCGGTGATCCCGGTGATTAGTGCTCGTTTCATAAAATTAAAACTTAGAAATTAAAAATTAAAAATTTTATAATATTTATTTAAATTTACTGCAAATTGAACCTAAAATATTTTTTAATTCTGAAGATTCTTCAATTAAGCTTTTATTCAGTGAGTTTTCCCCAAAATTTGAACATAAGCAGATTCTCAGCCAATAATTTGATTCTCGCATTTCCCGTAAAACAATTTTCATTTTATTCGAAAAGTCAGCTTTCGAAGATGCTGCTTGAGCTTCTTCATAATTAGCTCCAGAAGAGGTGGATGATTTTGCAAGTTGAAATCTTATAATCCCTGTTTCGGGAAGTTTTGGTAATGTGCCTAAAAATTTTATGGAAGTCAAAGCAAAATTAAATAATCTATCCCCCAAACCTTTATCCATTTTCTCTTCCTTTTATAATTTTTAATTTTCAATGGGGCAACTTAATTTTTCAAAAACCATTCGTACGTTTTTTCAATTCCTTTTCTGAGAGATGTTTTGTACTTCCAGCCTAATTTATTAATTCTTGAAACATCCATCAATTTCCGCGGAGTACCGTCGGGCCTAGAGGAATCGTATACAATTTCTCCTTTAAAACCTATTATTTGAGAAATTAAATTTGCCAATTCTGAAATTGAAAGATCTTCTCCTGTGCCGATATTCAATTGTGATATTCCTTTTTCATAAAGATCATTAGCATTAATATTTTCCATTAGGAATACAACTGCTTCGGCAAGATCATCTACGTATAAAAACTCACGTTTTGGCTTGCCGCTTCCCCAAATTACAACTTTAGATTTTTCATTGTTATCTAATTTTGCTTCATGAAATTTTCTGATTAAAGCCGGCAGCACGTGTGATGTTTCAAGATTAAAATTATCATTTGGACCATATAAATTTGTAGGCATAACTGAATAGTAATTGCACCCATATTGCCAAAAATAATTTTCACATAACTTTATTCCGGCAATCTTTGCTATTGCGTATGGCTCATTTGTATTTTCAAGATAATCAGAAAGCAGGTATTCTTCCTTCAATGGTTGTGGAGCAAGCTTTGGATAAATGCATGAGCTGCCGAGAAATATAAGTTTCTCAACTCCACTTTGATAAGCCGCATTTATTACATTGGATTCGATCATCAAGTTGTCAAAAATAAATTGTGCACGATAAGTATTATTGGCTAAAATCCCGCCAACCTTTGCAGCAGCAACAATAACTATTTCCGGTTTTTCTGCATTAAAAAAATCCTCAGTCTCTTTTTGTCTAATCAAATTAAGTTCTGATAATGTCTTTAATAAAAGATTATTATATCCCCTTTTTTCCAGTTCTCTAACAACAGCGGAACCCACCATTCCCCTATGACCGGCGATGTATATTTTCTTATTTATTAAGTTCATTATATAATTAAAATTAGGTTTTTAATATGATTATTCCGAATGTTTGAATGGAAAAATTATATTCATTCATACTTTCATTCTTTTACTTCTATAAATTCATTTATTTTTTCCACTACAAATTCTATTTGCTCACGAGATAATTCCGGATATATCGGGAGTGCAAGAGAAGTTTTTGCAATTGATTCCGAAATTGGAAAATCTCCTAGTTTGTAATTAAGATCTGAAAAACATTCCTGCAAATGAAAAGGAACAGGGTAATAAATTTCTGTTATTATTTCATTATTTGATAAAAATTCTCTCAATTCATTCCGTTTCTGAACCCTAATTATATATTGATTGTAAATGTGGAAATTTTTCAAAGAATCTGATTTGTAAATTGCTTTTGGAAGTAAAACCTTATTTTTACTAGTGAATTCTGTTTTACCGGTATCTTCTGCCAATCCTTTTGAAATAAACAGCTTATTATATGTTTCAGCATTTTTTCTTCTCTGTTCTGACCATGAATCAAGATATGGTAATTTTACATTCAGCACTGCTGCTTGAATAGCGTCCAATCTAAAATTTCCACCAATGATTTTGTGATAATATTTTGGATTCGCACCATGAACTCTTAAGATTTTTAACTTTTCAGCTAACTGTTCATCATTAGTAACAACTAATCCGCCGTCTCCAAAACCACCTAAATTTTTGCTCGGGAAAAATGAAAAGCAGCCAATGTCCCCAATTGTTCCGGCCATCTTCCCATTCTTATATTGAACTCCAATCGCTTGGGCTGCATCTTCAACTATATGTATTTTGTTGGCGGTAATTTCCAATATTTCTTCCATTGCAGCACTTTGTCCGTAAAGATGGACCGGGAAGATAGCTTTTGTTTTAGTGGTAATCCTTTTCTTAATTTCTTCCGGTTTTATATTAAAGGTAACGGGATCAATTTCTGTAAAAACGGGTACGGCATTTAATCTTGAAATAACACCTGCTGTTGCAAAAAAAGAATAAGCCGGAGTAATAACTTCATCGCCCGGCTGTATATTAAGAGCCATTAAGGCAATTAGTAAAGCATCTGTCCCTGATGATACTCCAACTGCATATTTGCATCCCAAATACTCGCAAATATTTTTCTCTAACTTTTCAACTTCGGGTCCAAGAATAAAATATTGAGATTCGGCAACTTTTATAATTGCTTCATCAAGTTCTTTTTTAATCGAATTATATTGTGCTTTTAAATCTAAAAGTGGTACTTTCATTTCTTGTAAGATTATTTATAATATAGTTAGAAATTATTATTCGTAAATCTCAAAATCTTTTTCAATTTGATTAAATCTTTTAGCCTCCAGATCTTTTTCGGAGATTACCGGGGCTTCTATTTGCCAATTAATATTAATTTCAGGATCATTATAAAGAATTGCACGTTCATCAGCTTTGTTATAATAATTTGTACATTTATAATGAAATATTGCTTCATTGGATAAAACTGCAAAGCCATGTGCAAAACCCGGCGGGATCCAGATCTGAGTGTGGTTATCTTCTGATAAAATTTCCGAAATATATTTTCCAAAAGTTGAGGAACCAAATCTAATATCCACAGCAACATCTAAAACAGCACCGGATATTACCTGGCAAAGTTTGCCTTGCGCCGATTTACCAATTTGATAATGCAGTCCCCGAATTGTTCTTTTCTTCGATTTGGAGATATTATCCTGGACAAAAGTTAAATCCAGTTTGCTGTCTTTAAATTTTTTTAAACTGTAAGATTCAAAAAAATAGCCGCGATCGTCTTTAAATACATCCGGTTGAATAATTAAGACACCATCAATGTTAGTTTTATTTATTTTCATAGATCAAAAGTTATCATCGTCTTTTAAGAATTTTTCTAAATAATTTCTATATAATGAAGAAGGCATATCCCGAATAATGATTTCAAATTTATCTCTATTAATAAATTTCATTTTATAAGCTATCTCTTCAATGCAGGCAACTTTAAGTCCCTGTCTTTCTTCAATTACACCAAAAAAATTAGCAGCCTGCAGCAAAGCTTCAGGTGTACCTGTGTCTAGCCATGCCACTCCGCGGCCAATTTTTTCCACGCTTAATTTTCCGTTTTTCAAATATTCTCTATTAACATCAGTAATTTCCAATTCTCCTCTTGGAGAGGGTTCTAGATTTTTTGAAATTTCGGAAACGTTGTTATCGTAAATATAAAGTCCGGGTACTGCAAAATTTGATTTTGGATTCTTCGGTTTTTCTTCAATTGAAATTGCTTTACCTTCCCTGTTAAATTCAACAATACCATATCTTTGCGGGTCACTTACCTGGTAACCGAATATAGTTGCCCCATCGTTATTTTTGATACCTTTATAAAAAAAATCTAATTTACCGTAAAAAATATTATCTCCCAAAACCAAAGTAACACTCTCACCATTGATAAATTTTTCCCCGATAATGAAAGCTTCGGCAATTCCATTAGGAGCATCCTGAACTGCATATTCTAACTTTAAACCCAGATGTGAGCCATCATTAAATAACTGCTTGTATAGCGGGATAGTTTGTTTATTTGAAATAATTAAAATCTCTTTTATCTGTCCCAGCATTAAAATCGACAACGGGAAATAGATTAAAGGTTTATCATAAATTAAAGTTAATTGTTTACTATAAACTTTAGTTATTGGATAAAGACGTGAACCAGATCCACCGGCAAGAATAATTCCTTTCATTCAACCTCAATAAACTTTTTAATATTTTAATAGATAAATGAGCCTTTACTAAAAATGTATTTTAGATCCGGCACATAAATATAAAAAGAATCATAATAGTTATAAAATTTAACAAATCAATTTTTACTTTTTACCCTTTACTTTAGAATTAGTATCAAAATTCTACCCATTTAGAGTAACTAAAAAATAAAATAAATATTCTTTCCATCAAAAATACCTCTATTCGTGTAGTAGATTGATTTTACCAATAATTATAGATTACTACTAACACAAAAATTTTAATAAAACAAATATCAGTGATTAATTTTTAATTATTATACTTAAAGATGATTAATGTTATTGTTATTGAAGATAACGATACAATCCGCGAAGGATTGAAAATTTTAATAAATGAAACGGAAGGATATTTTTGCGAAGCAGCTTATCCTAGCTATAAGTTTCTAATTGAAAATATTAATAATCTAAAAGTTAATGTTTTATTAATTGATATTGGTTCATCGGGACAGCATGGAATAAATGCGATTAAAAAAATTAAAGCTGCCAGGCCCGGTTTAATAGTACTTATTTTAACATTGTATGAAGAAAATGATCTTATTTTTGATGCCCTATGTGCGGGCGCAAGCGGTTATCTAGTAAAAAGAACCCCCCCGGAAAAATTGCTTCAGGCAATTCAAGAAGCGTACTTTGGAGGAATGCCAATGAGTTCGGGCATCGCCAGAAAAGTAATTAATTTTTTTCAACAAAAAAATCAATTGAATAATGAAGACAATCAGACTTTATTAACCAATTGTGAAAGGGATATTTTAAATAAACTTGTTGAAGGGAACAGCTTTAAAGCAATAGCGGATTCTCTTTTAATGAATATTGAAGATATGCGGTTTTCATTTAAAAACATTTATAAAAAACTGCATTTACAGGCTCAAATAAAGTGAATTTTTAAAGAAAAAATAAAACACTCTATTTAGGTAGTATAATTTCGGCTTTGAAATATGTGTATAATAAAAAAACCTTCATTTAGGTAGTAGACTGAAGTTACTTAAATCTATAGGTTTTAGTGGCTATAAAAAATTATCATTTTTTTCAATAATAAATTTCTTTTATTTCACGGAATAAGATTTTAATTAATAATATAAGGACCGAATATAAAAAAATTATACGGCTTTCCTCTTAAAATTCTAATATTCTTTTAAATAATAGATTAAAATATTGATTTCAAGTTTTGTTTTGTTGAATAAAGTTCTTGGTGATTATAATGTTCGGGTAAATTAGTGATCGGTTTCAAGAGACAATTTTCATATCAGGAGTGATAATGAAATATTTTTTACAATTTTTTTTAATTACAATACTATTTTTTTCATCTGAATCATTTTCACAAACCGGGAAAATATCCGGGAAGATTACAGATGCAACTTCAAAAGAACCCCTCCCTTTTGTTAATGTAATTGTTTTAGGTACCAACTATGGGGCTGCAACCGATGTTGACGGAGAATATATCATTATCGGTGTACCTCCGGGAACTTATTCTTTAAAAGCTTCGGCAATTGGTTATAATTCGGTAACCGTTCAAAATGTAAAAGTATCCATTGACCTCACTACAAATATTGATATACAATTATCGGAGACTACCATTGAGTTAAAACAAGAAGTAATAGTTACTGCAACAAAACCTTTGGTTCAGAAAGATTTAACTTCGTCGACTGCAATTGTAAATGCCCAGGATATCCAATCGTTGCCTATTACCAGTTTTCAGGATGCACTGCAGCTTCAAGCAGGTATTGTAAAAGATAATAACGGTGATTTCCATTTCAGGGGCGGAAGATCCGGCGAAGTATCATACTGGATAGATGGTGTTCCGGTAACAGATGCTTATAACGGGAAAACAGTTGTTGATGTAAATACAAATTCTATCCAGGAAATGCAGGTAGTAACCGGTGCTTTCAATGCCGAATACGGGCAGGCAATGAGCGGTATAGTTAATATTGCAACAAAATCCGGCAGCAATGAGCTCCATGGAAATATTACAGCATATGAAGGTGCCTATTTAACTTCGAATAAAGATCTTTTTACGGGAACAAATAAAGTCAATCCTTTTTCAAATCAGACTGCAAATAAAATTCATTGGCTGGAAGGATCGTTAAATGGTCCAATTATTAATGATAAGCTTTTCTTTTATATGGATGCAAGATATTATTATACAGGCGGCTATATTTTCGGGATAAGGAAATATAATCCATGGGATATTGCCGATGCTCAAGATCCTAATCCTTTAAATTGGCATATCCAGCAAACCGGTGATTCGGCAATAGTCGCAATGACTCCTTTCCAGGAAGGTTACGGACAGGGGAAGCTTACTTATAATATTTCACCAGCTTTTAAGATTTCTTTGAATTACATTTTAGATAATACACGTGGTAAAGATTATGATAATAATAATGTTGATAACGGTTTCAAATATAAATATAACCCTGATGGTCAAATTAGCAATTTTAAAAAAGGATATTTAAATACACTAACTTTAACTCACACTCTAAGCAGTTCAACTTTTTATACTTTAGGTCTTTCCTATTCTTTTAGAGATGAAAGAAGATATTTAGATACATCTCCATTCTCTCTCTCTGATTTATTTGAAAGAAAAGATCCTTTTAATCAGAAATATGTTCACACAAAATTATTGACCTACCCGGAAGGAACATTTTACACAGGTGGTAATAATATGTTTCATGGCGTCCGTAGTACAAACACCTACACTGCAAAATTCGATATAACAAGCCAGATAAGTTCTCATCATGAAATTAAATCAGGTATTTTATATGAACGATATAGTTTGTATTTGCATGATATAAACCTTCAAATGCGTACAGTGGATAATAACCGGGATCCGCTGCTGGATGGTAATCCATTTTTAACACCCGATGCTAATGGTATTAGTGTTCAAATTCCTTCATTAGAAAATCCTGATAATAAAGAATATCTGCATAAGCCCTGGCAGTTTTCATATTATCTCCAGGATAAGATGGAATATCAATCTTTAATTGTTAATTTCGGGTTACGTTTTGATTATTTTCACCCTGACGGACAAGTTTTAGCAGATCCATCTGATCCAAATATTTATATTCCACTAAAACCTCAAAATCAAGATAGCGTTGTGGCACCGGGAGGAACACACGCAGATGCAGTTGCAAAGCGAATGACGTATTGGTATAAAAATGCAACAAATAAATTGCAAATTAGTCCCCGTTTAGGAGTATCATTCCCTATAACAGACAGAGGAATAATTCATTTCTCTTACGGTTTATTCTTTCAGCTTCCCAATTTTGAAAGACTTTACGAAAACCCTGGTTATAAGCTTGCAGTCACAGGCGGAAAGAGTAACCTGGACATAATTGGAAATCCTGATTTAAAACCGCAACAAACCACAAGCGGGGAACTTGGTGTTCAGCAGCAACTAACTGATGATATTGCAATAGATGTTACAGGATATTTTAGAGATATTAGAAACTTAGCTGGAACCTTAAATGAACTGCAATATGTTTTTGGCGGTTCTAAAGTATATAGTAAGTACGTAAATTCAGACTTTGGATTTGTTCGGGGTATCGTAGTCTCAGTTAGAAAGAGGTTTAGCGGCGGATTATCTGCTAATCTTGATTATACGTTTCAAATTGCTAAAGGTACCGCATCTGATCCCGCCAGTTCCTTTAACTTAAGAAATTCAGGAGTGCAGGCTGAAACACAATTAATTCCTCTTAATTGGGATCAACGAAATGTTTTAAATGTTACTTTAAGTTATATAAATCCTTCTGCAGACTGGGGTGGTAGTATTGTTTATTCTTACGGTAGCGGTACCCCGTATACCCCTCAATTAATTACTAACGTTGGAACTCTTATTTATAATTCACAAAATATTCCTTCAAGCAATAATATCGATTTAAGATTGTTCAAAGATTTTAAATTTGGATCATCTACAGTTTCAATATTTCTAAGAGTGAATAATTTACTTGATACAAAAAATGCTGTAAGAGTTTTTACAGATACCGGTCAGCCTAATTGGTCGCTTGATGAACAGCAGCAGTTGCAAATTCAAGCTCAATCTAATGTTCCTCGTTATGTTTCATCAGTACAAGATTATTATATGAGACCGGGTAACTATTCGGAACCAAGAAGAGTAGAATTCGGCTCAACAATTTCATTTTAAAGATGCAGGTTTTTAATATGTATAAACTTTACATTTTAACTCTTATTTTATTAACTGCTTCTCTTTCCTTTGCACAACAAGACAATTATCTTCAGTGGGCAAAAACTCATAGAGGAAATGCTTTATACACCCGGTTTGGATTGCTTAATGGAAACAGGGTAGCAATTACTTATAGTAATGATGGTTCAATTGCCGGTACTAATCCGGGTGATCTTAGAGGATACTGGCCTTATCCTTCTACACAAGACGGTTATATAGGTGATGTAACACCATTAGTCGGAATTGAAATACCGATTCGGGATTATAACGGTGACGGGAAACTCGACACTCTGCATTCTGTTACTATTACTACCGGTCCGAGAAATGGCCAGGCAGCTAAAACAGATCCAAAAGATGGTCACTTCCAGGGTTTTGCTCCCGAACCCGGTTATGTAAATGAAGGGCAGGACACGGTAGCAATTAGTCATAAACCGTCAACATGGCCGCCTTACTGGCCGGATCATCCTGATTGGGTTGATTCTTCAGGCAAAGCTCTTTGGGATGGTTATTTTGGCAAAGGGGTTATTAGAGCAGATCAGGAAACTTTTTTTGTAATAGATGATGCTCCCGATAACAATCCGCAGTATAGAACGAGTAATTTATTTTATCCTGATTCAACCGATACCACACGTAATGGTATGGGACTTTTAGTAAGTGTAAGAGGAATGCAGTGGGCTCAAATTCAAGCCCAGGATGTTCTTTTCTGGCTTTATGATATAACCAATATCGGAACAACTAATTATAATAAAGTTGTTTTCGGTGAAGTAGTTGGAGGATGTGTCGGAGATGTTGGACAAACTTATGTTGATTGCAGGGATGATTTAGGATATTTTGATCTTAATAACAATTTAACGTATACATGGGATAATGATGATGCTACTGCAGATCCTCTCTGGATACCAATTGATCAGGTTTTACCCGGAGTAAGGACTAAAATAGGATTTGCAGGTTATGCCTACCTGGAAAGTCCGGGAAATGGTTTCGATGCAATCGATAACGATAATGATCAGGTTGATCCAAATGCTCCTGTATTCACCCAAAATGATTTCCAGTTCAGTTCATCATTAAAAGCATATGTTTCAACACGTACCCTATCAAGAACTAATCCCGGTACCAATCCAAGTTGGCCTGACAATAAAATAATCTTAATCAATCCTACAACATATGAAAGAACAATTGTCTCTCTTGATACATTACTTCACAGTTCTACAGATACAGTTGTAGTTTATTCACTCGGTCAATCATATAAAATTTACGATGGTGTTACATTAACTGAAATTATTAATAATGGATTAGACGACAATCTAAACGGTATAGTCGATGAAAATCATGACTTACATTACCAAAGAATTTTTCAAAGTTCTACCGGAATAGTAATAAAAACCGAAACAAGACCATTGGCATATCATAATTACTTTACCAGTGCAGGAGAAAATAGTACACTTACTGATGAACGCAGAGATAGCGGTCCCGGCGAAATAGTTTCAGGATATGTTCCGGATTATAGCCAAACACCTGATCCTGTTACAGGTAGATATCCGGCAATAGTAAAAAGTCACTGGTCAGGTGATGAAAACGGAGATTGGAATCCGGCGAAAGATGATATCGGGGCAGATGGAATTGCTGATACAAAAGATCCCGGAGAAGGTGATGGGATGCCTACCTTAGGTGAACCTCATTTTGATAAAACCGATGTTAATGAATCTGACCAGATTGGATTAACAAGCTTTAACTTTTTTAACCAGACTGCATCTCCTCCAATGAATAATAATGAAATCCTCTGGAATAGAATGAAACCGGGGTATTTTGATGTTATTCCTTTATTACCGCAGGATGGAGATTTTATTTATTCTTCAGGCTATTTTCCTCTTCTTACCGATCGAACAGAACGCTTTTCATTAGCACTTGTTTTTGGAGCCGATAGTAACCATATATTCAAGAATAAAAAAATCGCACAAAAGATTTATAATTCGAATTATGATTTTCTTAAACCACCTCCCAAACCCACATTAAAAATAGTTCCGGGCGATAAACAAGTTACGTTGATTTGGGATAGCAAAGCCGAAGGTTATGTATCATTCCAGGGATATAAAATATACCGTTCTACGGATCCAGGATTTACCGAAGGCGGGGGTGAACCTATCGCCACTTTTGATTTAAAGGATAGCATTTCAGGTTATTTTGTACCAGCTACTCAAGACCTAGCGGAACTGCCGAGATTTTATCTTGGCAGCAACTCGGGCTTGGTACATTCTTTTGTGGATACAAAGCTCGAGAATGGTCAAAGATATTTTTATGCTGTGACTGCTTATACTTCAGGTGATGCAAGTAATAATTTTTATCCAGCCGAAGATCCAAAATTTATTACCGTAAACAGTAATGGAACTGTAAGTACCGATGTTAATACCGGGTATATAGTTCCACGAAGTACTGTAGCAGGATATGTTGGTCCCCAAGCCCCTAGTTTACTTGGTCATGCACCCGGAACTTCTGTTTTTGGTACAGGTAAGGTTTATTTAAATGTTGTCAATCCAAATAATGTTAAAGATAAAACATACCGGGTTACATTTAAGGATAAAATACAAAGCTATGTACCTTTAACGCAGTCATATTCTGTTATAGATTATACAAATCCTAGTATTCCCGATACAATTTTGCAGGCACCTCTTTCATCTAAAGATACGCTTGTAGGTGACAGAGATAAATATTTATTTGATGGAGTATATCTAAATGTAGAAAACGACTGGAAAGTAAAAATTGATACCGCTTTATCTAAATGGAATAAAGAACATCCTAAAAAAGATTATATCTTATCATTCGGAACATTTTCTTTAGCTAATGTTACAGAAAAAGGCATAGCTTACCCGAGAGATTATAATTTAGTCTTTGATGCAAGCCACACTCCTGCTGATACATCGACAGCGCTGACTATAACTTATAATAATAGTCCTTATAATATTCCCCAGACAAATTCAAACTTTAGAATTTATGATGCAGTAACGGGAGAGCAGGTTTCTTATGCTTACCTCGATGCTGGAATAAAAAATATGTTTTCATCGCTTGATAGAATAATCCTTCTGCAGGATACAAAGACTGCAGCCGGAAAAGACACAACGATCATTACATGGCTGCTGCAAACTTCAGGGGCTGATACTGCAAGCTACCAGCCAACAGCAGGTGACACATTAAAAGTCAGGGTAACAAAACCATTCTCCAGTCAAGATGTACTTGAAATTACTACAAAGAGTGCAAAAGTTGAGAACGGTCTTGCATCGGCACAGTTAGATAATATAAGAGTAGTGCCGAACCCATATCTTGCGGCAACTTCACAGGAACCTCCTCTGCCGCCTACAATAACCAGCGGAAGAGGCGACAGAAAGATTTCATTTATACATTTACCTAAAAACTCAACTATTTATATCTATACAGTAAGAGGAGAATTAGTAAAAAAGCTTGAAATGGATCCGAATCAAAGCATAAATGACGGAACTGTCGATTGGGATTTAAGAAGCAGGGAAAACATTGATGTTGCTTACGGTGTATACTTTTATCTTGTGGATGTTCCCGGTATTGGACAAAAAACCGGCAAACTCGCTATTATAAAGTAAGAGGTTTTTATGAAGAAATTTTTATTGTTTTTTATCTTTTTATTTCTAATTGGAATGACTTATGGTCAAGATAAAGTTGGAACAACAGCTGCTCCTTTCCTCGGAATAGGTGCCGGGCCCAAAGCAATTGGAATGGGAGGAGCTTTTGTTGCAGTAGCAGATGATCCTTCTGCACTTTATTGGAATCCTTCGGGTATATCCCGGAGAGGAAAAACCGAAATCCTTGTAGAACATACTAATTATTTAATAAGTACCAGTTATAATTATTTTGGCGGAGTTGTAGCATTTGACGAAAACAATGCAGTTGGAGTAAGTGTAACTTACCTCGATTACGGCAGTGAAAGGGTTACTACAATCCAAATGCCTGACGGAACGGGAGAAGAATGGAGTGCAAAAGATATTGCAATGGGTCTGACATATTCCCGGAATTTATCAGACAGGTTTTCTATTGGCGGTACAGCTAAAATGATTATGCAGCAAATATGGCATGAATCGGCAACCGGTTTCGCCCTTGATGCCGGCCTCTTATATATAACTCCTTTTAATGATATGAAGATCGGGATGGAAATATCAAATTTCGGAACCGATATGAGAATGAGCGGTGAAGATCTTTATATAACTCATAATCCCGATGAATCAAAAGCGGGAGCGAACAGCAAAATTCCCGCGGAATATTTTACCGATAGTTATCCTTTACCATTGCTTTTCAGAATCGGACTATCTATGGATGTTTTAAGTACCGAAGATAATAGAGTTACTCTTGCGGTAGATGCTCTTCATCCAAATGATAATGCACAGAGTGCAAATGTTGGAGCTCAGTATGAATGGAATAATACAATTTATGCAAGGGTTGGATATAAATCCATAGGTATTCCGGAAAATGAAGAAGGTCTTACGTTTGGATTCGGTTTAAGTTATGAATTGCTTTTGAATTTAAGATTGAACTTGGATTATGCATATGAATCTTATGGTAAGTTGAATAATATTCAAAAATTTGCTTTGTCGGTTAGTTTTTAAGTGAAAAAAATATTTTTAAATCTCTTATTAGGGATAGGTTATCCTTTTATTCTGCTTGGGCAAACAGATTCTTCATTGGTTCCAGTAGAATTCGAATTTTATAAAATTTTAAGGTCTCCTGAAGTTGGAGTGGGAGTAAACGGTTCATTTAATAATTGGGGAAATAACCCCGATGGGACAGGAAATAATAAGCATTTAATTCCTATGCAGGATACTGGTAATAACATATGGAAAGTAACTAAGCTTATACCACAAGGGAAATATGAATATAAGTTTGTTACCTATAATGTAAGCGCTTCCGGCGATACAAGTGTATCAACTTGGATTACAGATCCTCTTAATTCCGATTACGGCGGACCTTATAATAACAGCAGATTAAATGTTACTGATCCGATGATTTATTATTTACTTCCGTTAAATAATACTTCAACTAATAACCGTACACCTGACATAACCGCAAAGATTTCCTGGACAACTTCATCTTCCATTAAGCTTTCATCCTTAAGCTTTTTAATTGATAACAATCCTGTTTCGAATGCACAGCAATATTTTGACTCTACTTCTCGCATATTTTCTTATACTCCTGCTAACGCTTTAATTACAAAGCAGCACACTGTGGAATTATCGGTCCAGAATAACAGCGGTTCATCTGCAGATCTTAAATCAACATTTAATATAGTTAATGAAATAATTTCTGCACCTTATACTTTTGTATTTGATCCTCTTTCTCCTAATCTTAAACTAGTTGGTGATATAAATAAAGTTGAGATAAAAGGAACGTTCAATAACCTTGGTGCAGACCCGATGTTCGGACCGGATAGTGACGGAGTTTATACATTTACAACTCCATTAAACATCGGAACTCCTAATATTTATCAATATATAATAAACGGCGGGCAGTATATAAACGATCCTGACAATCCTATTATGGAGAAGGATTTTGGAACTGTTGCAATTAAGCGTGTAAACCCGGCGCCTCACTTTGAAGTATTATTTCCAAGGCAGAGTCAATTATTTATTCCGGGAGAAAATTTATCAGTTGATGCACATTTAATTGTTAGCGATTCAAATTATGCCATAGATAAAAATTCAATTGAAATTTTCCTTGATGGATCACCGGTATCAATATCTTCAATAGATTCAATTGACCGGGGAGTCGATATAAAATGTATTCCGTTTGCTGCAACCGAAGGCAGACATCAACTAAAATTTGTTGGCGCTGATACTTCGGGAATTCAGACTCAATATATGATGACCTTTGGAAGCTATGCCTCAAATTCCGGCTATCATTATGTAGATGAAGATAATGATGATAATGGACCCGGCAATTATACATACCCTTCTTTTAGCGCACAGGGTTCCGCAGATATCAAAGAAATTACAGTTAACTCAAATGCAGCAAACGATTCATTAATATTCGCGGTTTCATTTGCTATGGTTTCAGATTATACGCGTTTGGGATTTGAAATTGTTAATTCACTTAATGGTTCTTTAGATAATGCTCCCGATAAAGCAGGTATTCAGATTCCGGATATTTCAAACAAAGGTGTATTCTTCATTTTAACTCCTCCCAATTCAGTTCAAAAATCCTCTTATACAAATAAAATATTTAATGATCTGAATTTATCTTCTTCAATAGATAGTATAACAATTAATACTGATGTTGAAAGTACAGGAACTTTCAAATTTAAATTACCGTTATCTTTAATCGAAAATATTGCAGGAAGCTTTACAAAAGGATGGTACTTTTTAGCTTATTCATATTTAGGAAATACAAACGGCGGGTGGAAAGTCCCTCAAAGCAACGGCGGATCTCTTTT
The DNA here is from genome assembly GCA_964448105.1 of uncultured Ignavibacteriaceae bacterium. Lineage (GTDB taxonomy): Bacteria > Bacteroidota > Ignavibacteria > Ignavibacteriales > Ignavibacteriaceae > CAVQBP01. The sequence goes on along the minus strand of CAYUVK010000014.1, from coordinate 5,107 downwards.
CTCTGAATCTCCGAATATTTATGATGCAGCTTTCTTTTATAATAATTCAATTGAAAAAAGAAATCTCTCCAATTACAATTTCTCTTTTAACTACGGCGGTTCAAGATATGTAAAACTTTCATCAAATTTAAGAGGAGTTCAATTTATACATCCCCAGGATATCTCTGCTGAATTGGCTTCCAAACCGTATGTCAATATTCTTACGGACGGAGGAAATATCAGGTGGGATGATTCTATTCGGGTTTATGTAGCATGCAGTGATTCTTCTGTTTCTTCGGGTATACTAATAGTAAATGCCGATCAATATAATTTAAACTTTTCCAATGATACGGCATTTGCAGATATAACTCTTTCGGAAGGAATAAATGAATTACAGGCTTATGCGAATTACAATCAGAACTTAAAAAGTTATAGTACTAAAGTATTCTTTAATAGAATAATAAATCATAAACCGAATATTGATATTGTAAAGAATATTAATTCCACAACAGTTTCCTTAAATGCCGGCGGATCTACTAATATTGATCAGCTTAATGAATCATTTAAATGGCTCCAGGATTTGAAAAACCCTGAGCAGATCTCTTTCAGTAGTTCAGCATCATCATCAACTTCATTTTCCATACCTCAAAAACATGGTGAATATTTTTATACCTTAAAATGTTCCACTTCAAAAGATTCATCATTTGAAAGAATTGCTTTAATAGTTGATTCATCGGGTACTTATTTTCCCGATCTTGATGCATGGCATGCAGAATGGATCGATTCGGCAAGGATTTATGAAATATTTGTAAGAACTTTGAGCTTGGATGGTAATTTAAGAGCTGTTACTACACGGCTTTCTTATATTAAATCTTTGGGGGTAAATACAATTTGGTTAATGCCGATTTACCCGGGTCCGCCTCTTTCTCCAAGTCAGCCAGGTTATGCAATATCCGATTACTTTAGTATTAATCCGGCTTACGGAAATTTAAATGATTTTAAAACTTTTATAGATTCAGCTCATGCCAAAGGATTTAAAGTAATACTTGATTACGTTGTTGATCACACTTCGAACATTCATCCTTTTATGCTTGATGCATTTAAGTATGGTTCACATTCTCCATATTATTATTTTTACAAGTGGAATCCAGACGGAACATATAAGTATTTATATACCTGGACAGATCTTCCATTTATTAATTATGAGTTGCAGCTTAACAGGGATTATTTTATTACTGCAGCAAAATTCTGGGTTGAAAACTATAATATCGACGGATTTAGATGCGATGCCGCTGCCGAAGTAAATGATTTACATCCGGGTGGTTCCGATTTTTGGCAGCAGTTTAGAAAAGAGTTAAAAACGATTAAACCGGATATCCTGCTGCTTGGTGAACTCAATGCATCTAATCTTAATTATTTTGATAAAAAATTTGACAGCGGTTATGATTACTCTTTCTTTGATGATATTAAAAATGCTATTTCAAACAATAGTATGTTATCAGATTTTGAAGCTACAATAGCTTCTTATTTACCGGCCAGTTATCCTTCTTATTTAATACCGTTCCGTTATATAGAAAATCATGATCAGGCAAGATTTATTTCACAGTATAATATTGATGAAACAAAATTAGCTGCTTCAATTTTACTTACTATGCCCGGATTACCAATGATTTATGCCGGTCAGGAAGTTGGTGAACAATCATACCGGGGTTTAATAAACTGGCAGGATCCGAATAACTTTACTCCTTTTTATAAAAAGCTAATTTCATTAAGAAGAGATTACAAATCATTATCGGTTGGTGATTATAGAGAATTAATAACCTCCTCACCGGATTCAGTGTATGCATATGTAAGAAGTGCCGATTCATCAAGTGTAGTAGTGGTTTCTAATTTTACCGGCAGAATTACAAGTGTTCATTTGAACCTCGATTCACTTAATTATAAGATGCAGATTGGAAAGGATTATTATCTTAACGATGTATTAAATGATCATGGATTCCCGGTAAATAATTTGTCGGATTTCAATATGGAAGTTCCGGCTTATGGTCCCTCTGTTTTGGTTTTTTCAGATACAATAATTACTTCAATTAATAATAATACAGTTGCCCCGAATAACTTCTCACTTTATCAGAATTATCCGAATCCTTTTAATCCGACTACAACAATTAAATATTCTGTCGGCGGGCAGGGAATGGCAAACGTAAAATTGATCATTTATAATATTCTCGGGCAAAGGGTAAAAACATTGGTGAGCGATACAAAATCCCCTGGTCAATATTCGGTTTTATGGAATGGCAGAAATGATAGCGGGGTAGAAGTATCAAGCGGGGTTTATTTATACCTGCTGAAAGTAAAAAATTTTGTGGAAACAAAAAAAATGATTTTTCTAAAGTAAAATGATGTAGGAGGTGAAGAACGAAAAAATTTGGCATAAATGTTTTAATTAAAATTATTATCATAACAAAAAAAGGAGACATGATATGATAAAACGACTAATTACAATAGTGTTTGCATTGTCAATGGTTGTTTTTACAAGCAGTTCATTTGCAGATGTAAATGTAACTTTTCAGGTTCATATGGGGATTTATATGCAGCTTAATCAGTTCGACCCGGCAACTGATTCAATAGTTGTAAGAGGAGATTTTGGTCAATATGTCGGGCAGGGGAATTGGGGAGAAGCTCATAATTATTTTGCCCTTTCAAAAAGCCAGACTAATGACTCGATCTATACTATTGCAGTACCTTTTCCGGATTCTGTTTCCGGTAAAACTATCAATTACAAATTTGTAATACCTAATCCCAGTAATCCTAATTCTGATGTTTGGGAAGGCGATCCTAACCGTACATATGCTGTAACTACAGATGCAAATCAGACTATACCTCTTGCTTACTTCAATAGAAGAACAACAGTTGGTGTTACAGTTACAATTACATTCCAGGCAGATATGACTAATCTGTTAAATCAGGGTTTTAATCCCGCTACAGATTCGATTGAAGTAAGAGGCGATACCTCTCCGTTAGATTGGGGTCCGGGTAAACTTTTACAGCAAGATTTGGCAGATCCAACATTATTTACTGTTGATCTTGAATTTACTGGTAATGTGGGAGCCCCTATTCAATTTAAGTTCCATGCAGACCCTCAATCAAGATTTACAAATACCGGCTGGGAAGCAGGAGGTAACCATACAATTTCTTTCCCGGCAGCAGATACAGTCGTCGGTCCATTGGTACCCGCTATTGATGTTGGCGGACAAACAACGGCTCCCGATACTGTTTATTTCAGGGTTAATATGACCGGTGCTAAAGAAAGGTATCACAATACTACAATTACAGGATTAAAGAGTGTTTGGTTAGGCGGCGGAGTTTTACCTCTTAAATGGCCAAATAACTGGTTATTCTCCGATACAGCCTCCGGTGGTAATCTTATAAGATTATATGATGATGGAAATGCAGTTAATGGAGATTCTATTGCAGGTGATAATATATGGTCAACTAAGCAGGTATTTCCTTCCGGTTCAGTTACACCAGCAGAATTTAAATATAGTGCAGTTTTCGATGGTGTTGATACATTAAACGGCGGTGCCAGCTTTATGGATAATGAAGCAGGTTTTGCTGAAAATCATCTGATTCATTTTATTTTATCCGGTGGTACAATTAAATTATTTAATAAATTCGGTGATCAAGTAGTTACTGGAATTAAAGAAGAAGCTACCACTGCCGTTCCGATTGAATTTACTTTAAGCCAGAATTATCCTAATCCGTTTAACCCAACAACAAAAATTGGTTTTACACTTCCTAAAGGAAGTAATGTTACCTTGAAAGTGTATAATGTTCTCGGGCAGGAAGTTGCAACCGTATTCCAGGGATTCCAAAATGCCGGTAAATATACTGCAACTTTTGATGGGGCTAATCTTGCAAGTGGAATTTATTTCTACAGCTTGCATGCAGATAATTTTACTATGACTAAGAAAATGATCCTCATGAAATAATTTTTGTTAAATATTGAATTTTAGGATCAAAATAAGGGTCGTTGAATAAGCGACCCTTTATATTTTTATTTTTTGTGCTCAATCTTAAGAACTGTTTTTTTTCTTTACTGATTTCGTTTACTGATTAATAAAAGGGAGATTGTAATATGCGAACGGTTATTAAACTATATTTTAAGAAAAGAATAAATATTAAATCAAATCTTCTCTTTTTATTTCTATCCATTTTATTACAAGCCGCATTATATGCTCAAGTAGATACCGTTAATGGAATTCCAATTGAATTCAAACTGCAGAGGGTTTTACAAGCAGGTGAATCCGGGATTGGATTAAACGGATCTTTTAATAATTGGGGAGAATTTTATAATCGTCATCCGTTTGTAATGAAAAATATAGGTGATAATATCTGGACAATTACAGTTCCATTATTACCGGATACTGCAAGAAATTATACATATTTGGGACCTGGATTTTATGAATACAAGTTTGTTACTTATAGTATAGGTGGTTCAGATACTTCAATAACATCATGGCTAACGGATCCTTATAATCCAAGGAATGATCCGTTGGATAATAATAATTCAATTCTATATATAACTGATCCATTTGTATATAGACTTCAACCCAAAAACGGATTGGTTACCAAAGAGAAGCTTCCTTTAATAACTGCAAAGATTGCAGTTGGTCCTAAAAGTCATTTAAATATGACTACAATAAAACTTGAGATTGACGGGGTAGAAATTCCAAACAGTCCAAGTTATTATGATTCAACAGAACATTTATTTAGTTATCAAGTTACCAATCCTCTTGATCTTGGAACACATAAAATTAAACTGTCGATTATGAATGATAAAGGATTTGTAGGTGCAGATTCTTCATCATTTACTATTTCGAATTTAATTTTATCGGCACCTTATGAATTTGTATTTGATCCTTTCAGCCCAAGTTTAAAATTTCTCGGAGACAGTATATCCACGGTTTCTATCCAGGGTGCATTTAATAATTATGGTGCGGATCCTTTATCCGGTCCTGATGAAGATGGGATATTCAAAATTAAGGAAGTATTACCTATAGGTTCAAAAATAAATTATCAGTACATCGTAAAAGGTGCTACCGCTCCAACAGCTTATTTATATGATCCC
>CAYUVK010000013.1:30757-64957 GCA_964448105.1 uncultured Ignavibacteriaceae bacterium | reverse complement strand
TTTCATACATTTTGCCGGAAATATATGAATTACAACTGTATTAGATAGATTTTTAAGGATTATTTTTTATTGAAGGTTTCTTTATATTTTTCTTGACCGTAGGTTTAACTCCTGTCCATTTAGCCAGGGGATTAGCAATTAATATTTTATTTAGCCCTTTATTTGTACCAACCCATAAATTTGTTCCATCAAAATACAGGCAGGAAATTTTAGAGGTTTCGATATCAGTTTTATTAAGATCAACAGGTGTTACTTTCCCGGTAAAACGGTCAATTATCACAAGACCTTTCCCGTATTCTGTTTTTTCATCTCTGTCAAAAGAATAAAGGCTTGCCCAAATTTGATTACCGGTTCTTTCAAGACAATAAACCCCGTTAGCCGGTAAGCCATTATTTTTTGAAATCCTATCCCACCTGGACTTTCTATTATACCTGTATATACCGCCGATATTAAATCCCGGCTCTGTGCGTGTAATAAATTCATCGGTAGCAAACCAGACATTATCACCTTCAAAAAGAATATCCGAAATTGAAACAGCATCCCCATCTCCGTTAAAACCATTATCAATTTTGTTGTTTATATAACGCCATGCACTTTTATCTGCCGGATCTTTTCCTTTTTGAAATATATGCACACCGGATTCAGTACCAAACCAGATTAAGCTGTCGCCGTCAAATTTAATTGTTTTAATATTATTTGATTTAGGATCCTTGTTGATGGAAATATCATAATCGATATAACGGTTTTTTGAAACTTCCAGCCTAGTTAAATCAATAAATCTGCCTATCCAAAGAATGTTATCGGATTTATCATATAATAAAGAACGGATCCAGTTTCCCCATTGACCGCCTTGTGCAAATTTTCTTTTTCTCCAATTATTTCTTTTTTTATCATAGATAAATAAACCATCCCCCGAACCTGCCCAAACGTATTTGTCATTTACTTCGATATTATAAAAAAGATCATTATCCAGATTGTTACTCTTTGTTGAAAAATTAGTCCATTTATCATCTTTTAATGAATATTTGAAAATACCATTGCCGTAAGTTGAAATCCATAATTCATTACCGAATTGTTTTATATATGTAATGCTGGCAGCCTCAAGATATATTTTAGAGTTGACTTGAGAAAAAATAGAAGAGTTATAAAAAAGGAGAATTAGAAATAATAATGATATATTCTTTTTTAAGTTTAATGAACTGTTAAACCGGACCACATAACTTTTTAAATATTTTAAATAATAAAATTCATTCATCAATTCACCAAACAAACATATTTTTTTTTGCTGTTTAAATTAATTTGAAAAAATTTAACAAAGAAAAGGATTAACTTTGATAGTTTACAGTCAAAAAAAATTCCAAATTATCAGTACAAATAAAAATATATTTTGAAGAAAAAAGAAGGCTGACAGTGTGAGCTGTTAAAAAAATAATTAGATTTTAATAACTTTCTTCTTCCGAAGGGAAATTTTTAGTTTTAACATCATCTATATAATGCTTGACTGCTTTTAGTATTTCATCTGCAGAATTAGAATAATGCCTGACAAATCTTGGGTGAAAATCTACATTTAATCCCAGCATATCAGGAGTTACGAGTATTTGACCGTCACAAAAAACACCGGCACCAATTCCAATAGTAGGAATATTAATTGATTCGGTAATCTGTTTAGCAAGTTCAGCAGGAACTTTTTCTATTACAATTGAAAATACACCCGCGTTTTCAAGAATTTTTGCATCTTGAATCAGTTCGTCTGCTTCTTCTTTATCCCGACCTCTTTCCCTGTAACTTCCGAATTGATGAATACTCTGCGGTGTTAAACCAAGGTGCCCCATTACAGGAATTCCTGCATCTGTAATTTTTTTCACCATCTCTGCAACTCTTTTACCGCCTTCAAGTTTCACTGCACCTGCAGAAGTTTCCTTCATTATTCGACCGGCATTTCTAAAGCCTTCGTCAATGCTAAGCTGGTAAGACATAAAAGGAAGATCAACAACCACCATTGCTCTTTCTACTCCCTTGGTAACAGCTTTGGTATGATAGACCATTTCATCCATTGTTACAGGCAGCGTAGTATCATTCCCCTGAAAAACATTGCTTAAGGAATCTCCAACAAGAATAATATCTATTCCTGCTTCATCTAATAATTTAGCCGTAATAAAATCATAAGCAGTTAAAGCAGATATTTTAATTCCCTTCCGCTTTAAAATGAAAAGGGTCTTAGTAGTAACTCTTTTAAATTGTTTTTCTGTGCTCATAAGTTGTTATATAATTTAAGAATAAAATCAAAACGAGAGTAAGAAAGATTTATACATATTGCAAACTATCAATATTAAAATATTCCTGGAATCCCAAAGCAAGAAATTCCGATAAGCTTTCAAAATCGATCTTTTCTTTTAAAATCATATTTAAATCAATAGTCTTCTCATTTAATTCTGTTTGAATTATTCCTTTCTCTTCTTCCGGGATTTTCAAATAATTAATAATATTAGTATGAAAATTACCGCACAAAATAGAGCCATGCTGTAAAATTGAATCTTTAAATTTCCTTTGAGCACTACCGACAAGTTTTTTTCCATCATATTTCAACTCGCTTTTTGCAGATGATGCAAAGCAAATTGAGCCGGAGGTTTCTTTATAGAGTTTAGAAAAATCAGCCTGGGAATTTTCTAATTCTATTTCACTTAACTTGTTATTATATTTTTCTAATCCTTTTTTTAAAGCAAAATTAATATTCGTATATAACTCCCTCGCGGATGTATCCTGAATTGCAGGATAAATTACAGAATAAGTAATTTCTTCCGCATGAAGAATTGCTTTTCCTCCGGTTGGACGTTTGACAACATCAATATTATCTTTTTTGGTTTCCGCATAATCAATAATGCTTTCATCTTGGTTTGCACCTAATGATATGCAGTAAGGCTGCCATTGGTATAAACGGAACACTGCTTCATCCGTTTCGCAGTTCATAGCCAGGTATGAATCCGTTTTCATATTAAACTTACCGGAATTCAGTCCGGAGCTTAAAAAGAGCCATTTCATTTACCGATAATTCCTCTTTTACTATCGTTCAAAAAATTTAAGACATTTTTAATATGAATATTCTCGGTCCCAATTTCATTAATTATTTTTTCTTTGGCTTGAGAAACATTTAATGATTTACTATAAATAAAGCTGTAGGCTTTTTTTAGAAGCAAGATATCATCATTTGAAAAACCTCTTCTTCTTAATCCAATGGAATTTATCCCGGAATATTTTAAAGGCTCACTTGCAGCTAAAATGTACGGAGGAACATCCTGTGTAATTCTAAATCCGCCGCCGGTTATTGAGTGCCTTCCAACTTTACAAAATTGATGTACCGGTGTTAATCCCCCAATTATTACATAATCCTCTAAAACACTGTGCCCTCCAACCTGAACACCATTAGTTAAGATACAATTATCGCCGACTACTGAATCATGGGCGACATGAGAATATGCCATCAGGAAACAGTTCTTCCCCACTTTCGAAAACCCGGTTGATTTCGTTCCTCTATGAAGAGTTACAAATTCACGAACAATTGTATCATCATCTATAATAAAAATTGATTCTTCACCTTTAAATGAAAGATCTTGAGGAAGGTGAGCAACAGATACGCCTTGATAAATTTTTACCCTGTTTTTTATACGTGCACCATCATAAATAATCGAATGAGGTCCGATATAACAATCGTTGCCTATTTCTACATTTCCTTCAATTATCGCATAAGGTGCAATCTCAATATTATCACCAAGTTTGGCTTTGCTGTTTACTATTGCAGTTGGATGAATTTTATTCATATTATTAAATTATTTTATACTAGCATCACGATCCACTACACCTGCCATAAATTCCGCTTCAGCAACTAAAACATCATTAACATAAGCTTTTCCTGTCATCATAAAAATTTTGCTTCTTTTATTCACAAGTTCAACTTCAAGAAATAATTGATCTCCGGGTACAACAGGTTTTCTGAATTTTACATTGTTCATCTGCATAAAATAAACAAGCTTTTCTTCAAAATTAGGGAGGGAATTCAAAATCAAAATCCCGCTGGTTTGTGCCATCGCTTCAATTATTAAAACTCCTGGCATAATCGGCTGCCCTGGAAAATGTCCTACGAAAAAAGGTTCGTTTATTGTAACGGATTTTACTCCAACAACTTTTTTCTCTAATTCCAACTGGATTATTTTATCGACCATTAGGAAAGGATACCTATGCGGTAAAATTCTTTGAATTGCATTTACATCTAATACAACACCTTCTTTTTTAACGAATTGAAATTTCTTAACAAGTTTTTTCTGCTGGTATAATTTTCTAACCTGCTTCGCAAATTCAACGTTAGATTTATGACCGGGACGAGCAGCAAGAATTTGTGCTTTAATCGGCGCACCTATTAAAGCAAGATCTCCAATTAAATCTAACAGCTTATGCCTAACCGGTTCATTTCTAAATCGAAGCTCTTTATTATTTAATATACCATTATCACCCAAAGTAATTTTCTCTTTAATCCCAATTTTATTTCTTATCTGTTCCAGTTCTTCAGCCGAAGCTTCCTTATCCACAATAACAACAGCATTATCAATATCTCCGCCTTTTATAAGACCATTATTCGCGAGAGATTCAACCTCGCTTAAAAAACAAAATGTGCGGGAAGGAGCAAATTCAGTAACAAATTCTTTTTCAAGATCAAACAAACCTGTATGCTGGCTCCCTAACGCCGGGTTTTGGTAATCTACCATAACAGTAACACGATACCCATCCAATGGAAGTGCAACTATATCAACCTGTTTATCTTCTTCATGGTAGATAACCGTTTCATCAATTATTAAATAATCTTTTGGAGCTTGCTGCTGAACGAAACCGGAATCTTTTAAAATTTTCACATAAGGCATTGCACTGCCGTCACCAACCGGGGGTTCAATGCCGTTTAATTCAATAGTTATGTTGTCTATTTGCAAACCTACTACTGCTGCAAGTACATGTTCAACAGTATGAACTTTAGCTTCACCAATTCCAAGTGTAGTCCCTCTCGACATATCAATAACATTATCTGCATTTGCGGGTATTTCGGGTTTTCCGCCCAGATCAACTCTTACAAATCTAATCCCATAATTTTCAGGAGCCGGCTTAAAAGTCATTGTACATTTTTCACCGGTATGTAAACCTACCCCAGATATTGAAACGGGGTTTAAAATAGTTCTTTGCAATTCAAGCATTGGTTATTCCTAAATGTGTTATTAAAATATTATTCTCTATGCAGATTTTATGTTAAACCATAATTCGGGATAAATTAAAAACATTTAGCTATCATAAAGATGCGGTTAAAATAGTAAGTTGACGTGTGAAATTCAATTAAAACGAAAAGCTTTAGATTTTTTAAATACTTATTAAAGAAAATATTTAAAATGAGAGATAAGAATGAATATTAATTGTTCAATTGTTTAAGAACCTTGATTGGAATCAGTATTCTTCACAATTAATTCTTTTAAAGTTTTTATCTGTTCTTCAAGTTCTTTTATCTTTTCCGCATATTGAGGAAGCCTTCTTAAATGCGCTTCAATTTTTAAAGAAGTTTTTATATCCTTTGCTGGATAACCAAAATAAGTTCCCGGCTTATTTATGTTAGTCGAAATTCCTGATTTAGCATAAATAATAACATTATCGGTAATTTCAATATGGCCGGCTAAACCGACCTGTCCGGCAAGTAAAACATGTTTCCCAATTTTTGTACTTCCTGAAATCCCGGTTTGAGAAGCTACAGCGGAATCTTCACCAATGCTGACATTATGTGCTATTTGAACGAGATTATCTATTTTTACACCTCGCTTTAATATTGTTGAACCTAATGCAGCTCTATCGATTGAAACGTTTGATCCGATTTCAACATCATCTTCCAAAACAACATTTCCAATTTGAGGAATTTTCTGAAAAGCACCTTTCTCATCATTATAATAACCAAAACCATCGGAACCAATTACAGAGTTAGCATGAATAATTACTCTTGCTCCAATTTTACAATTTTCCCTAATGCTGACGTTTTGATAAATTATAGAGTCATCACCAATATCCACATTTTCTAAAATAACAGCGTTATGAAATATTTTAACATTTTTCCCAATTTTACAGCCTGCAGAGATAACTACATTTTTCCCAATTGCAGTATTATTACCTAATTTAACCGAAGGATCAACAAAAGCGGTTTTGTCAATTCCTTCAAGATTTATTTTAGGGGAAAAGAATTTAACAATTATTTTCGCAAAAGCTTTATCCGGTTCAGGTACTTCAATATATACAATATCATTTCTTGTTTTTTTAAAGTCGGGCTTAACTACAATTGCTGTAGCTTTAGTTAAAGGGAAATATTTTTCGTAGGATGGATGATATAGAAAAGTTAAGTCGCCGGGTTTTGCTTCTTCAATTTTTGCAGCATTATTTATCTCTTTTTTTTCATCGCCGGTAATCTTACCACCAATAAAACCTGAAATTACTTCAATTGTTATATTCATTAAGCTACTTTAATTTTAATTTATCCATAACTTTAGTTGTAATATCATACTGATCTTTCGCGTAAAGCAGCATAGCGTCCCCGCCGCTTTTATCAAAAACAAAATCGAGATCTTCTTCTTTGGCAACATCCTGGATTGCATTAAAAACTTTATTTTGAACCGGTTTCATTAATTCATCCTGCTTTTGAAATAATTCACCGTTTGTTCCGAATTTTTTTTCTCTATAGTCGGTTATTTGCTGTTCAAGTTTTACCAGTTCAGCTTCCATATCGGAACGTGTTTGATCGGTCATTATCAATTTTCGTTTTTGATAATCATCATATTTAGTCTGCCATTGGCTTTGCAAGTCGCTAAGTTCCTTCTGCCAATCCTGGATTAAACCATCCAGCTTTTGCCTTGCATCCTGTGCATCAGTAAGATTATCCATTATAGTATTTGAATCTATAAACCCAATTTTTAATTGAGCTAATGAATTGCCGGCAAAAATAAATAGTCCTCCGAAAAGGATAAGAATTAATCTCTTCATATCAAATCTTTCAAAGCATAAAATGCTTTATTATGATAGGGAAATTTTTTGACTTAGCTAAGTTAAAAACCTTTTGGATATAATCGCAACATAGAATATTATCCATGCTGCGATTTACCCGAATAGCGTTTTAATAAAAATCATTTGCGTTATTGAAATTCATATAACAATAATTTTAGTTACTTTTTTAAAATCACAACAACTGCAATTATTATTTAACTACTCCTCTTTTCAAAATATCAAGAACCTGGTAAGTAATATCATAAGATGCATCTGCATAAAGAAGTACAACATCCCCGGCTTTATCAAAAACGAATTTCATTCCTTCTTTTTTTGCAATTTCTTCAATCGCTTTGAAAATCTTTTTCTTTATGGGAGCAAATATTTCTTCATTTTTCTTATAAATTTCACCGGTTTGTTGAGCAAACTTGTCCCTTCTGAAATTTTCCATTGCCTGCTGTTGTTCAACCAAATCCTGTTGTGCGGCAGTTTTTTTAGCCTCTGTCATAGTGTTGGCTTGTTTTTGATAATTTTCGTAAGACTGCTGTAAAGCTTTATTCATACTATCCAGCTGTGCAGTCCACTTATTTGTTAAAGCATCAAGATCCCCCTGAGCCTTAATAGCTTCAGGCAATTGAGTTAAAATTACCTGTGAGTCTACATAACCGATTTTCTGACTTTCCTGTCCAAGAACAAATCCGCTGCTTAATAACAGGAATGAAAAGAACAAAAGATATTTTTTCACTATTACTACCTCTACTTTAATTAGAAAAAAATAAATTAATTAAAATCCTTTACCGAATTGGAAATGGAAAAGCCATGAAGGATCATTCCCGTCAACTGCTTTTCGATCGAACCCGTAACCAAGATCAAATCCAATTAGACCAATCGGGTTAATTAAGATTCGTGCACCAAAACCGACAGATCTTCTAAGGTTAAAAATATCAGTTTTGTTAAAGTTTTCAAAAACATTTCCGGCTTCAGCAAAAGCAAGTACATAAAGAGGCATTGGTTCCAAAGTTACCGCCAATCTTAATTCGGCAGTATATCTTTCCATAACTCTTCCGCCAATAACCTGCCCTGCGCTATTTGTAGGACCGATGCTTCTATCATCGTATCCTCTTAAAGGTTCTGTTGCTATATAAAGACCATTTCCACCCATATAAAATTTATCATAAGGATTAATTTTAGTTTTTGTTGCTTCATTTAATTCCTGCAAATATCCTAAGTTAGCAACCGTGTAAAGAGCAATCCGGTTTGAGTTGAATAGTCTTTTATACCATTCCGAAGTAAAACCTAATTTATAATAATCAACATCACCGGGTAAAAAAGGACCGCCCGATAATTCAGCGCTGAAAGTTAAATTCGAACCCTTTGAGGGGAAAATCGGGTTATCTATATCCCTTCTAGATATTGTAGCACCAAGCGTATATTGATGGCTAATACCTTCAGGATAAACACCTAAGCCATTTAGAATATCATTGTATTGGTACCTGAAAAATCCCTGTACATTAAAAAAATCATCAGGCCATTTTAACCTTCGTCCAAGTCTTATTGTTCCACCGGATTGGCGCAAATCGAAATTATACTGTTCACGAGTATCAAAAACTTCGAAGCCTAACAAAGTAGGAGTATCAAATAACCATGGTTCCGTAAAACCTAATGAAAAAGTTCTATAAAGACTTCCGACACCGAATTGCCAGTTAAAACTCAATACTTGTCCTCCACCAAGGGAAAACGGTTTATCTATGGCAAAATTCGAAAGTGTTACACCTACTGCACCACTAAATCCAAAAGACCCGCTGTAACCTACCGAGGCGTTCAGATAATCACTAGATTTTTCTTCGACCGTAAAAGAAACATTTACAGTACTGTCATTAGCCAATTTATAATTTACAGCATCCGGACCATAAAGTTTTTCAACATTAAAATATTTTAGATTTGCTAATTGCTGTATACTCCGGATTAAAAGAGCACGGTTAAAATAATCCCCCGGGATCGAATAAAGTTCACGCCGGATAACCTTGTCCCTCGTCTTATCGTTACCGGCTATATCAACGCGTCCGATTTTAAATTGATTTTTTTCATCTATTTTAATATCAATATCTATTGAATCTTTCCCAACTTTCGTTTCCGATTCATCCAGATTAAAAGTTAAATACCCGTTATCCAGATATAATGAGGTTACATCGGTTTGATTTTCATTTCCATGTAAATTTCTCTCAAATTTTTCGTAATTAAATATATCGCCTTTTTTAAAGTCCAATCTCTCTGTAAGAACCGACGCAGGATAAATAGTATTCCCTTCCCAAGTTATATTTCTAACTTTATATTGAGGCCCTTCGTATACATCAATTAAAATAGTAAGATCTTGCTTATTATTTGAATAAATTAGCGAATCGGAAATAATTTCCGCATCTCTATAACCGTTCTTTAAATAAAAATCCCGGATTGATTTTTTATCTTTTTCAAATTTTTCCTTATCAAACTTGGCGCTGCTCCAGAACTTCCACCATTTAGCTTCTTCTATTTCATCCATTGCCCCTCTTAAATCACCATCCTCAAAAGCTTTGTTCCCTTTAAACTCTATATGTCTCACAGTTACTTTATCATTCTCCTGTATATCTATTTTAAGAAGAATACGGTCTTTAATTTTTGGTATTAAGTTATATGAAGAGACATCATCTTTATCATAGTCTAATCTGTATTCATCCGAGAAATCTTTCTCATTTCTCCAAATTACAGTTATTTTATCTTCTGATGTATCGGCAGTGAAATAGACATAATATTTCGGTTCAACTTTTGCATTCAAATAGCCGTCATCTTCGTACATCTTTAAAATTCTTAACTTTAAATTATTTACTTCTTCAGGCGTAAGGATTTGCCCCCTGCCGAAATGGATTTTCTCTTCAATATCGCTAGTACTTAATTCGTCGTTTCCTTCGATTACTGTTTTCTCAATGCGCGAATATTCGGTAACTTTTATTGTAATAAAAATACCATTGCCTACTTTTTTATCTTCCAAAATTTGTACATCCGAAAAGATACTTAGATTCCATAAATTCTTAATTGCATTTAAAGTTTGGTCGCCAGGAACCTGGATTTCATCTCCTACCTTTAAACCGCTGTTAACAATTATAGTGTTTGCATCTGCAGTTTTGTTTCCCTCAACAGAAATCCCCAATATTTTATATGTAACAGGATTAGTAACCTGAGGAAAAACTACAGAATGGAAACTAATAATTAATAGAGGGATTAAAAATTTATATTTTCTCTTTGGAGAGGCCTGAAACATTCTTTAAACCTTTTTTATTTTTTTGAATTTGTTCACTAACTTTCCCAAATCTTCGTTCCCTGCCCTGAAAATTTTTTATTGCTTGATAAAGATCTTTTCTTTTAAATTCCGGCCAGTATACATCTGAAATGAAAAATTCGGTATAAGCAATTTGCCATAATAAAAAATTACTTACGCGAAACTCTCCACTAGTTCTAATTAATAAATCCGGATCGGGAATATTTTTTGTATTTAAAAAACCGGATATACATTCTTCACTTATATCACTAACATTTAAATTGCCATCAGCTACCTGGCGGCTTATTTCCTTTATTGCTTTTAGAAGTTCCCACCTTCCACTGTAGCTAAGTGCTAAATTCAATGTCATTTTTTTATTATTCTTTGTTTTTTCAATCGAATCATCCAGCTCTTTCTGTACTTCAAACGGAAGTGCTTTTACATCTCCTATTGTAGTTAGTTTTACATCGTTTTCATTTAGTTCATTTACTTCTTTTCTAAGAGTTCTCACAAGCAACTGCATTAGAGTAGAAACTTCATCTTTGGGCCGGTTCCAATTTTCGGTGGAAAAAGTATAAAGAGTTAAATACTTCACTCCAATTTGAGCACAAGCTTTAACGATATCTTTTACGGTTTCAACCCCCCTCTTATGTCCTGCTACCCGTGGAAGCCCTCTTTTCCTTGCCCATCTCCCGTTTCCATCCATTATAATTGCAATATGAACAGGAATTTCCCCAGATTTTTTGAGCTCATTTTGAAGTTTTTCATCGGATACTATTTCTACTTTACCCAAATTCTATCCTAAAATTTGATAAAACATGTAAAATTACCCTTATGTAAATTTAATGTCAAGAATTGTTAATATTCATAAATTATATCCTGGTAAAAATAGTAAAGAGTAATTTTATAATAAAAGGTAAAAACAGGGTAAGGTTTATAAAATATTATGGTAAGTCAAAAGTCTCAGCCAAAAGGCTTGAGCCATAGGCTCATCCTTATTTGGAGGAGATCAGCCTCCAGCTGAAAAAGTAAAAATTCAAAAGGGAAAAAACTTCTTCGTGTTTATTTTAATATAATTGTATGTTAATTATGATTTGATATTTAAAGATAATGCTAAGCTTTTCAACCTTAATAAAGTTTAAAAACTTAACCTAAATTGGAAATGATTTTCTACTCAAATTTATTGAGTAATTATGAAAATAGGACTTTTTCTTTCTTTTTTATTCTACTTGTTGAAATCATTGACCTATCAATAATCTCAAATAATTTTATGTTATTCCTTATTTCGGGATTTAATATATCAATTAATGCTTTTGCATTTTTATAAAAACCTGTCGGTACACCAACAAACAGTACGACTCTTTTATTTGAATATTTAGTCTGCCTGGTTGCAAGGTAATTTAATTTATCAATTAACGAAGGATCATTAAGATCAGCATAATTTAAAGTAATACCGATAGCATAATTCTTTCTTTGTCTTGCAACAATATCTACTTCAAAGACTCCAACTTTCGAAGGTTCCGGCAGATATGTTCCGAATTTACGGCTGATTGTTAAATATCCCTGTTTCCAAAATTCTTCAACTAATAAATCTATATTTCTTCTTTTTATTGTATTCATCATCTTATACCTCCTATCTTTTAGTTCATTTGAGCTATGATAGGTATAATTGGAGAAAACTTATTTTGCTTTAATACTTTTATATTTACAATTTTATCGAAATCAAATTTTCTTATTTCACTTGAATTATATGCTTTTCCATAAATAATTTTTTTCCCGGATTTATTCAGTGAAATAAAATACGGATCTATAGTTACTTCGTTCAGCATGTATAAAAACTTAACTGTATTGCGGTTATAAATTGCTCTTGTAAAAATTTCCGATTTCATATAAAACCTCTTTTAATTAAACCATCTAATAACACCAACTACTTTCCCGACAATTGAAAATTCTTTTTTATCATCAACTTCAATTGGTTTGTAGTTTTCATTTTCGGGGATTAACCTAATTTTATTGTTTTTCTTTTCTAAAGTTTTAACCGTAACCTCATCATCAAGACGGGCAACAACTGTATCTCCGTTTGCACTTTCTTTACTAGGTGAAACTATAACGAGGTCTCCTTCAAATATTCCAGCATTAATCATACTGTCACCTTTAACTTTAAGAGCAAAACAGTCATCGGATTTTTTCATAAATGAATTATCTATAACAACACTGCCTTCAATATTTTCAATGGCTA
The DNA here is from genome assembly GCA_964448105.1 of uncultured Ignavibacteriaceae bacterium. Classification (GTDB taxonomy): domain Bacteria; phylum Bacteroidota; class Ignavibacteria; order Ignavibacteriales; family Ignavibacteriaceae; genus CAVQBP01. The sequence goes on along the minus strand of CAYUVK010000013.1, from coordinate 52,376 downwards.
ATATAGGTGAACCGGCCGCAACCCTTCCAACTACCGGTATCTTTCTGAACAATTCATCAACCTGGTTAAAATTGATGCTCTGTGCAGAATTGATATTATGAATATGACTAATTCCCCTGCTGGCATTGCTTTCAATATTTAGGTATCCTTTTTTAACCAAGGCATCCAGGTGTCTTTTAACTCCAAAAGTAGAGGATATATCGAATTTCTTCCCTATTTCCCTTAAAGTCGGAGGATACCCGTTTGCTTCCCGGAACTGTGATATGAAGGAGAGAATTTCTTGCTGTCTATCGGTTAATTGGTTTTTCATATAGTGCTCAATTGTTCACTACAAATATAGTGAACGAATGTGCACTTGTCAAGAGGTTGGGTAAAAAAATTTTTACAAGTATTAAAGATCAAATAAAAAAACCCGGACAATAATCCGGGTTCTTTTTAAACAATATTTGGAGAGAAGATATTACCAGCCTCTTCTTCCGCCGCCGCCGCGATTTCCACCGCTGCTGCCGCCTCTATTACCACCTCTTCCACCGCCGCCGGGTCTTCTTTTATCGTTACGCGGTCTGGCTTCATTCACTGTTATTTTCTTCCCTTTTAATTCCCTTGTATTCAAATCGTTAATAGCTTTTTGTGCTTCTGCCAGGCCAGGCATTTCTAAAAAGCCGAATCCTTTTGATTCACCTGAGAATAAATCTTTTATTACCTTCACACTCCTTACGTTTCCAAATTCTGAAAATAGGTTTTGGAGATCATCCTCGGTAACATCCTTGGATAAATTACCCACGAAAATGTTCATGATACTTTTCCTTTTGTTATTTATTATTTTTTATTATTTAATTCAAAATACTTAGTGGATATACCGAAGAAGTAAAATGAAATGTTATTTATTTAAATCCCTAAAAAAATGAAATGTTCAATATTAATGTAATCTTGATGAAGGTAAAAAGGAGATTCATCAATATTTGGGAAATCCTACTGTAACAATAAATTTAAGAATAAACACTTCAATATTTTTATCAAAAGCTCCAATCTATAAAATCAAAAAAACATTCACATTCAAAATATTTCACAACCAAGCGGGGTCGACGAGACTCGAACTCGCGACCTCCTGCGTGACAGGCAGGCGTTCTAACCAACTGAACTACGACCCCAAAAATTAAAGAACTACCATCTTAAAAACTAACCAAATATATAGTATGGTTATACTAAAATCAACTATCTAAAAATCACTCTTTAAGAATCGCCGAAAGAAATCCCCACAGCCTTTGCTGCAATTAGTGCTTGAGTATCAGGTTTTACTAATTTCTGCCTGGAGATTGCATCAATAATCTTTACATTCTTAACTTCGTTTCCTTTTAAAGCCACCATCCTGCTGAATTTTCCTTCAGCGGCAAGCTGAACCGCAAAGGCACCAAATTTTGTCGATAATATTCTATCAAAAGGGGTCGGGCTCCCGCCGCGCTGTGTATGACCTAACACAGTAACTCTTGTTTCCCTTTTAGTATTTTCTTCAATTTTTTTTGCCACTACTTCAGCAATACCGCCAAGCTGTATAGGATCATGCCTTTTTATATCTTCACCCCTTGTAACCATTCCTCCTCCAGCCGGTTTAGCACCTTCAGCAGCACAAACCAGACTAAACTTTTTCCCCATAATTTCACGGTTTAAAATCTTATCGTATATTTTTTCCCACGAAAAAGGAATTTCAGGAATTAAAATTATATCGGCACCGCCGGCTAATCCGCCATTTAAAGCAATCCAGCCTGCATATCTTCCCATCACTTCCACTACAATAACTCTATGATGAGATGATGCAGTTGTATGCAGCCTATCGAGAGCTTCGGAAACCACAAATACAGCCGAATCGTGCCCGAAGGTTAGATCCGTTGCGTCAAGATCATTATCAATAGTTTTAGGAACACCAATAACATTTATTCCCATTTGGCTAAGCTTATTACAAATATGCATTGTACCGTCACCGCCAATAGCAATTAAAGCATCCAGTCCCCAAATTTCATAATTACGTAAAGCTGCGGCAGATTTATCAACAATTTCAATTTTACCATCCTTTTCAACCGGCCAATGAAACGGATCACCTTTATTTGAAGAACCTAAAATAGTGCCTCCCCTGGCAAGTATCCCGGAAACATCTTCATTTTTTAATTCCCTTGCTCTCCCTTCAACCAGACCTTCAAAGCCGTCTAGTATCCCGAATACAGCCATACCGTAATCTTGTGCCGGTTTAGTTACGCCTCTAATTACTGCATTAAGTCCCGGGCAATCACCTCCGCCTGTTAAAATTCCTATTTTTCTTACTTTAGATTTAGCCATTTTCCCTTTCCTGTATTGAGCTACCTATCATTAACATTTTTTATAGATTGATGGAACAGACTCTATCGTAACTTTATTTTTCAAATAATGTTTAATTTTAATTTTTTCGTTAACAAAAATAATTAAATTAAAAATAACGTTGAAATCCGATTTGACTATTCTTCAATTATTTTTTTTAGTTGTTATAACAAGGATAAATCAATTAGGTGATTACACCCTCAAGCATAGTTTATATTCCAAAACTATGCTATCTTCTATTTATCGAACCAATCTTCCTGTAATTCTATTAAAATTTTGCAATTTGATAACACAATCACATATCATAACGGAACAATATGTTTTTTAAATTGTAGCTCATTTTAAATAAAACATTTGACATTACTGAATTATCGTGTTAGATTAAAATGTGTTCATTTACTGAGTAAAAAATGAAGAATAAAAATTCATTAAATATTTTTATTTTATTTGCGTTTTTTATTCTGCTACTAATACCATCAAATTTGTTTTCGCAGCAGACTAAAGATGTTTCGGAAATTATGGCACTTAAACTTAAGCAGAAAGTTATATTGTCGGATGAGCAGACGGATAAGGTGAAAGTTATATTATCAAATTATATTAAAGATTTAACCGACGGTGGTAATACTTCCGAGAACCAAAAAAAATCCAAAGATGATATTGAAACATTGCTGAATGAAAAACAAAAAGCGAAATATGAAATCATTAAAGATGATTTCTTTAATGAGGTAAATAAAAGAGCTTTAAATAAGTTTTAATTTTATACACTAACGCGGCTTTATAAAAAAACTGTGTTAGCTGCTATGATTGGGGAAGATTATCTCAAATTTCGTATAACCATTTCCTTCCAGTTTTATTTCCCCTCCTAACTGGGATGTAAGTGAAGTGACCAATTGAAGACCTAGTGAATCGGTATTTCTAAAATCGATATCACTTGGAAATCCAATGCCGTTATCTTTTATGATTAAATCATATTTGCTATCGGGATTCAGATGCATGCTTACATATATTTCTCCCTTTTTACCATCCGGAAAGGCATGCTTTAATGAATTTGAAATAAGTTCATTAACAATTAAGCCGCACAAAATTCCAGTATCGACTTCCAGGAAAGTTCCTTCAAAATTACTAATAAAAGAAATCCGCTTGCTGTCAACACTATATGAATTAAATAAATCCCTTGCAAGAGAATTAATGTAATCGGAAAATTCTATTTTATTTAAAGATTTTGACCTGTAAAGTTTTTCATGAACCAGTGCCATTGATCTAACCCTGTTCTGACTTTCCCTAAAAACTTCAAGAGATTTTTTATCTAAAATATATCCTGACTGAAGATTCAATAAGCTGGAAATAACCTGCAGATTATTTTTTACGCGGTGATGAATTTCCCTTAATAGAACTACTTTTTCTTTCAGTGAATTGTTTATTTGTTCCTGAGCTTCTTCCCTTTGTTTAATTTCTCTTCTAAGTTCTTCATTCACTTTAATTAAATCTGATGTTCTTTCTTCAACTCTTTTTTCAAGATCTTTTTTTGCTTTCTCAAGAGCTTCTAAAGCAAGTTTCCTTTTTGTTCTATCTCTTATAATAACAAGACCGCCAATTATTTCTCTTTCCGGGTTATATATTGGTGAATAATATGCTTCAACATAGCCTTTCTTCCTTGTTTCGGGGATTGAAAAGAATTTGTCTTTTACAATTGCGTAATTACCTTTCAAAGTCTCAAGAACATTTTTATCTTCCCCTATTTTTTCAAGCAAGGGGAATCTTTTAAAAATATTTTTCCCCAAAACTTCAGATTTATTTATACCGGTTAAATTTTCCATACCGGGATTCCAAAGCGTAAAGATTAAATTTTGATCATATGCAACAATTCCGTCGATACTGCTGTTTAATAACCTTTCGGAAAAGTCTCTTTCCTGCCTTATTTGATTTTCAACATTTTTCCTTTCAACTATTTCTTTACTAAGGATATAGAAAACCATAAGGAAAATTATACATGTAATTAGAGTGCCAATTAAAATCGTAATTGAAGTTTTTCTTATAGTTGATACCGCACCTTCATCTTTTAATTTTAAAAGTTCATACTCATAGTTTTCCATAGAAGAAGCAATACTCCGGACTTTATCTACATATTTCTTACTCAAACCAGCTTTAATATTCTTAACTTCAATATCCGTTTTGCCTTTCTCTTGCTGAACAATTTTATTGTCTAAAAAAGAAAGTCTTGTATTTATCAATGCCACAAGGCTATCAGCTTTGCCGATTTGAATAAATTTCCCCTCCAGCAAGTTGTCAAGTTTTTTCATATCTGAATTTAATACTGCTTGTGAGGAATTATAAGAATCAAGATAAATACCATTTCCTGTAAGGAAATAGCTTCTTTGCCCTTCTTCTGCTATGGCAACATGAGATAATATATCCTCAATTAAATTAAGTGTACTATAAGATAGGTTTTTAGATTCGGTATAGTCAAAAATTTGATTAATAGACTGATAGGTGATAAAACCTATCCCGATAATAACTATTAAAATAAATAGGAGTGCTGCATTAATTGTTTTTATTTCTTTTATAAAAGGCATACTTAAATAAACCTACCCTGTTGCTTAAAAATATTTAATTTTAAAACAAAAAATAACTTTAGACAAAATATTTATATGTTATTGTGACAAAATTCATTTCTACTAATGTAGTTTATTTGTGATTTATCAAGGGAAATATTAAGGAATACCTAAAACAAGTCTGCCTAACCTTAAAAAATTTTTCGATTCGTAAATTTCAAATCCCTTAAATTTGAAGAATATTCTATTCTTTAATATTAATTATTTATTAATTTTTATTTTTTTATTGCCTGAAAAAAATTTTTAATAGATATTAGGTATTAAGAATTTGGGGCACTATTTTTTTAAAAATAGTCAAATCCTTAACTAAAATATTATATACATAAATCCATTAACAAGTATTAATAGGAGGTTCTAATGAAGAAAGCTTTACCTAAGCTTCTAATAATATTATTTATTGGGGTAATCTTAAGTTCTAACTTAACATTAGCCCAGGGAGTAACAACAGCAGCAATTCAAGGAACCGTTACAGACCAGAATGGTGAACCATTACCATCTGCAAGTATAATCGCAGTACATGAACCTACAGGTACCCAATATGGAACAACTACCCGTTCAAACGGTAATTATAATTTTACAGCTGTAAAAGTTGGCGGACCGTACGAAATAACAGTTTCTTATGTCGGATATAAAACACAAAAATTAACAATAGACAGGTTACATCTTGGTGAAGCATATACTTTAGATGTAAAACTTTCTGAAACAACTATAGAACTATCAAGTGTTACAGTTTCAGCAAACAGAAGCGCCGTTATAAATGAAAACAGAACTGGCTCTGCACAAAACGTCACGGCAAAACAAATAGCGGATATCCCTACTGTCAGCAGAAGTTTTGCAAACTTTGCAAAGATGTCTCCAATGTTTTCAGGAGCAAATGATCAAGCCCGGGGAAGTCAGGCGGCTGGTAGAAGCAATAGATATAATAATATTCAGATTGATGGAACACAATATAATGATTTGTTTGGTTTGGGTTCTTCAGGTACTCCAGGCGGGCAAGCAAGTACAAATCCTATAAGCCTTGACGCTATACAGGAATTTCAAGTAGTAATTGCTCCTTTTGATGTAAGACTTGGGGGTTTCACAGGTGGAGGAATAAATGCTATTACCAGAAGCGGTACAAATGAATTTCACGGATCTGTATTTGGATATGGTAGAAATCAAAGCCTCGTAGGAAAAAATTATGATGGAAAGGATAAACCTGTAGGTGACTTTAAAGAATGGCAGTATGGTTTTCGTTTAGGGGGTCCTATACAGAGAGATAAAATTTTCTTCTTCTTAAATGGAGAAATTACCGGACGAAATGAACCGGAACCCAATGTTTCTTTATCTTCGGGGACAGCAGGTATCGAATCTGTTGCAAATCAAATTAAATCAACTTTAGCAAGCCGGGGATTTAATGCTGGTGGGTATAATGAATTCACGCTCAAACGACCGACAGATAAAATTTTCGCCCGTTTAGATTTTAATATTTCGGAGAACCAGAAATTAAATCTACATTACAATTTTGTAAATGCTACTGATGATATCCTTGGAAACAGATCATCATCTACTGCATTCAGTTTTGATTCATATCTTTATCAGTTTAAAAACCAAACAAATAATATTGTTGCTCAATTGAATAGTACGTTTGGTAATAACATGGCAAATGAATTAGTACTCGGATATACCACCATACGGGATAAAAGAGGTCCGGAAGGTACTTTATTACCGGAAGTTGAAGTTGATGAAAACGGAGTGCAATATCATATGGGAACTGACAGGTATTCATCTGCAAACAGACTTGATCAAGACATTTTTGAGTTAAGTGATAATTTTTCTTATTTCGCTGGTGATCACACAATTACTATTGGAACTCATAATGAATTCTTCTCTTTCACAAATTTATTTTTAAGATCCTTCGGCGGCTATTACCAATATTATAGTCTAGCAGATTTTGAGGCTGGTAATGTTGGTTTTTATCAGAGAGTGATCCCATCAGTAGGTGACGGGGCAGCTGCTTTTTCGGTTAATCAATATGGCTTTTATGCACAAGATGAATGGCAAGTTATGCCTAACTTCAGGTTAACTTATGGATTAAGAGTTGATATACCAACTTATCCTGACAAACCTCTTCAGAATGACTCGGTTAGTTATTATTTCCCTGGAATATCAACTGCATCTGCGCCAAGCGGTAATTTACTTTGGGCTCCTCGTGTTGGTTTTAATTGGGATATTAATAGCGACAAGACAATTCAATTAAGGGGTGGAGTCGGAATTTTCAGTGGAAGACCGGCTTATGTTTGGATATCCAATCAATATGGCAACTCTGGAAATACACAGTTTGAGGTTAGAGGCAGCGGAACCGATTTACAATTTTCAGCTAATGCTAATAATATTCCTGGCCCTGGAGATCCCGGAACTTTTTCTGCAGCACGAACGGCAGAAATTGACTTAAGTGATCCAAATTTGAAAATGCCCCAGGTTTTAAGATTTGATGCCGGTGTTGACCGTCAGTTACCTTTTGATTTTACTGGTACTGTTGAATTCCAATATTCAAAATCAGTTAACGATTTTGTTTATGAAAAATTAAATATTGCAAATCATGATAATCCTTCGACCTTAACTGCAAATGGACCTAACGATACCAGGCCGTTATATGGTGGAACTGACAGCAAAAACAGTAATTTCTTTGATGTTATGTACTTAAAAAATACTAATGAAGGATATTCATATAATCTCACTTTCCAGCTACAACGAAATGTTGCTAGAGGTCTTTCCGTTAATACCGGTTATACGTATGGAAGAGCTGAGGATTTAAACAGTGTGAATTCTTCACAAGCTCGTTCACAAATGAGATATAACCCTATTGCCGGCGACCCAAACAACCCAGTACTTTCAACATCTCAGTATGAAATTCGTGGCCGTATTTTTGTGTCACTTACCTATACAGATGAATTTATAAAAGATGCACCTACCACAATATCATTATTTTATAACGGGCAGTCCGGGGCTCCTTTCTCGTTTATATATGGAAGCGATATAAATAATGACGGTTTCGATCAAAATGATTTATTCTATATACCCAAAGATGATAATGATATTGAATTGGGTAGTGTTTCAAACGGTGTTTTTACGCGTAACCAAAGTATGTATGATGCTTTAAATGGATTTATAAACAACAATGATTATTTAAGCTCTCACCGTGGTCAAATTGCAGAACGAAATGCATCTAGAAACCCGTGGGTTAACTATGTTGATCTGCATATCTCTCAAGATATTCCGGTTATACCCGGACATAGATTTACCATAAATTATGATGTGCTTAATTTACTTAACTTATTTAATAGCGATTGGGGATGGGACAGCAGTGTATTCAGCACTTATATAATGGCAAGAAAAGCTGGAACTGATGCTGCAACAGGTAGAAATGTGTATACTTTTTCTGCTCCCGCCAATAACACTCCATTTGCCGCTGACAATATATTTTCAAGATGGAGAATGCAGTTAGGTGTTAGATACACTTTTTAATTTATTAGAATATTTTTAGTTGAAGGTCTTTAGAAATTTTCTAAAGACCTTTTCATTAATTAACTGTTTGATAAATTATTTTGAAATTAAGTGATAATAAGCACAAGGTAACACAATTAAAAACAAAAGCTTATTGACTTCTAATTTTCTAGTTATTAAATTTTTGTCGCTAGCAAAAATAAAATTTGACCCTTTCAAAGGGTTCTCCCCTGCCCTTTGATGGTAACGGGTCGCACCCACTGTTTCCCCAACAGTGGGTTGTTTTTTTTAAAGCTCTCTTATGAATAAATGAAAAAAGATTTTTAACTTACAAATTTGGGTTGTATGTAAGCTCACCAATTTTTGCCTGATAAGATAGTATTTAAATAGATCCAATTATTTCTTCAAAACAGTAATACTCCCGCCGGAAGTTTCTGCAATAAGCGGATTGCCGCCTTTATTTAAATCAGCTTCAAATTTTGTAGATGAGATTTTTTTGACGTTATTGGCTGTCAGTTCACAACTAATTCCTCCTCCGGAAGTATACATTTTCGCTGATGCATTGAAATCTTCAGGAAGCTTTATTTGAATACCTCCGCCTGATGTGCTTAAATATATTCCTTTATTCATTCCTTCATAGTCTAGAAAGATACTTCCGCCTGAAGTTGAAGCTTTGATTTTAGAATCACTTCCGGTTAAATTTAAACTTCCTCCTGAAGTTGAAGCATCCAAATTTCCCCGAAAATTAATTCCGGAAATACTTCCGCCTGAAGTAGACATGTCTAACATGCCATTAACGTTTTCAAATTTTATACTCCCGCCGGATGTTGAAATATTTATATTTCCCGAAATATTTGTTGTATACACACTCCCCCCGCTGGTTTCTACTTTTACATTAAAACTTGAAGGAACTTTAATTTCATAGTGCAGCTTAATCCCACTAGAAAACCAGTCGAATAACCAATGTTTCCTTTTTGCAATTACTTCAACTTCATTTTCATCATTATAAAATTTGAATTTCATTTTGTCTTCTGCTTTTTCGTTTCCAAGGATTTTAATATAAACTTCATTTTTATCCCATGAAGTAACTGATACACCACCGCTTGATGCTTCAACCTTTAAATCTTTACCGGGAGATATCGGGAATGTTTTTTCTTCAATGACTTTTAGATCTTCTCCAAATAAATTTAAATATGTAAATAATAAAATGAAAATAAAAGATAAGATTGTTATATTTTTTACCATTTTATACCTCCTGCTGTATAATATATTAGACTACAAAATTTGAGAAAGGTTACTTATTTCTTTACAGTATTTAAATAATCTACAGGATAATTTTCTGAAAGATCTTCTATAACCTCAAAATCTACATTTGCCCGGTTTATTTTTATTTCATTATTAGAAAAAGTTTTTGGGATTAATCCCCAAATACACTATTTAGTGTTCTAATGTTCTTCAGTATGATTACTTATAATATCGGTAATTATACTGATGTATTATAGTTTTTTTATATATATCTTTAATTCATTAACATACTTCTAAAAGGGAGGTAACGGACTCGCTTTCGAATTGTGGAGTGTTATTAAAAGAAGTATTTAATACGCAATTTTTATGGGAGTGAGCAGCCTTTTTAGAGGCTGTGCTTGAAATTGAGATGAATGGTTTTGGGTTCCCTCCTACCATCATCCTGATATAGGAAACTATATTTTAAGCCAAGGCACTCCCTCTATGTTCCTCTCAAAATCTTTCACGCTTTTATATAATCCTCCTTTAATTTTCTTAAATATATTCTATTTTATTGTGTTTATAATTCAAAGGATAAAATTGACGCACAAGAGATTAAAAAAAGTGATTTTCCCAGTAAAGAAGTTGCAGCATAATAACTAATAATTATTAGAAAAAATTACTAATCTTATGTTAAAATTACTTAAATAAAAAAACTAGCTAAATATTTAGTAAATATTTGATTTGGCATTATTAATGTCCTCTTCTTTATGAGAAATATGGTTCGGTGAAGAATAGATTTATATTAATGATTTGGAGAATTTGTGGGTCTGGAAAAAACAATATTTGATTATGATGTACCAAGTTCAGAGCTATGTAGGTTAGAGATAAGGAGTACCGGGGAATACATCAAAGAATCAAACCAAATTGTAAAATTATACCAGCTGCATAAACTCAATAAGCTTTATAGAGATAAGCGGGGAGTAGAAAATACTCGAAATAAAATATTAAACATTCATTTATTTAGGAGGGAACCTAAATAAGAGTTTGGTATTCAGAGAGAAAGGCAGTCTTTTTATGACTGCCTTTTTTTTATCCGACAAAATTCTTAAAAAACTGTAAATAATCATTTACTTTATTGCTTAACGTCAAAATGTAGTCTAGGTCCATCATCGCCCATTTGATTTTCCGAAGCATAAAAAGAAGCATCTAAAGAACCTAACGGACGAATAAGTAAACCTTTTGTTTTCCCATCAAGAAGTCGCTGTAAAACCGGTTTTGAAATTGTAATATAATTTTTACTTCCCGGTTGATCAGATAAATCTATATCATATATCATCTGGGTGTTAAAAACATCAGGATAAATATTACCCTGCATAAAATTATTGTACGTTACTTTATTTTGATCCCATTCAGGATCTCCTCCAAAGATTTCTATTACCCTTACTTTGCCAAACTCAATTCCGAAATCTTCACCAAAAGCCCCGATATAGTTTCCACCTTTGGGTACAGACTGAGTCGTTAATTCCAATAAACCGGGACCGTCAGTTTTTAAATTCTTATATTTATCAAAATCCCATCTTAAAATAGCCCATTGGGTCGCATTAACCGTTAATATCCGTGCATCACCTTCTTTCTCTTTAACATGCCAATCATTAAAGTTTACATCGGGGAAATCAGAATTAATAACACAGTCATGATCAACATTAAGATGATTTGAAAAAGTGCTTATATCCGGAATAGGTGGATGATAAGGCACAAGCTCTCCTTTATCCGGTCCGGCAGTATTAACATCTACAATATCAGCTTTATAATAATCAAGATCGACATAATACTTACCTAATCCATAATCGGTTACACATAACTGCACATAAACCGTATCCCCCGGAACAGCATCAAATTTTTTAGTAGTCATGCTGATTGTATGCCAATTGGTTGTATCCGGAATATCAAACTCCATCAAATCAATGTGGTAGTCAGTGGTTCTTTGAGTATTTACCATCATGTTAACCCTGCGCGGTGCATTATGTACACGCACTCTTGCCTCAACGCGCAATTGAAAGGCGGGATTTTTTAATTTGTTTAAATCCAGAGAAGCAGTTACATCCCGTTTAATTAACGTCCAGTATACATTATCCTTATCCTTTGTTGCATCTACAAGAATACGTGCATAGCCATCCATTGGAATAAAATCCATTACAGCAGCACCATCACCTGTAAAAAAGAACCATCCTTCTATTTTTTTACTATCAAAAGGATCTAAGAACTGTGCCTGGCAAATCCCCGAAGTAATAATTAATAAAAGAAATATTTTTAACTTTTTTATGATAACAAGCATATAAACCTCCACAGAGTTAATTAGGAACAGAAATTCTGTTCAATAGTTAAAAAAATTATTTGGATGTAATACGAATCGTTCCCTTAGAATGTATATGATAAATTAAACAAAGATAACGATTTTTTTATTTTAAAAATCATTGTTTTCACGCATAGTACTTCAATCTTACAACATGTGTTTAGTGAGATCTAATACTCCTATCGTACAATCTTTCAAATTTAGATTTCTAATTAATTTAAAACTTGAGTGTAAAGATTGTTTCCTTGCCTGGAATTGAACTAACCGTAATTCCTCCCTTATGTGCTCTCATTATTTGGCGAGATAAGCTTAACCCTATACCTGAACCTTCCTTTCTTGTAGTAAAAAAAGGAATGAATATTTTTTCGCGCAGATCTTCAGGTATTCCATCACCGTTATCAATTACCTGCATAATAATACTTCCACGGTTATCGAACTTGCCTAACAGTTTTATTTCAGGTTGTTCAGCTGCAGTTAATGCTTTAATTGAATTGAGAATTAAGTTAATTAGTACCTGTTCAACCAGGTCAGGATCTGCAATTACTTCCAGGTTATCCGGTTCAACCGCATAACTGCAAATGATGTTTTTTTCATTCAATTGCTCTGAAAATAATTTTTTTATTCGTTCGAAGAGAGAAGATATTTTTACAACCTGAAAATTAGGAGCAGGTATCCTAGTTAAATTTCTATAATCATCAACAAAATGCAGAAGACCTTTACTCCTTTTTAAAATTGTATTTAGTGCTCCGGTTACATCTTCAAGTTCGTCAGGATTTAAATCGTTTTTATTTTTCAGCTTGCTGTCGATATCTTCTAAAAGTGTGTTTGCGGTAGAAGAGAGTGATACTATGGGTGTTACCGAATTCATAATTTCATGAGTTAAGACTCTAATTAAATTCTGCCATGCTTCCATCTCTTTTTCTTCAAGCTCATTTTGAATATTGCTTATGGAAACCAATGTATAGTGATTGCTCCTTAATTTAAATTCTGCAGCATAAATTGAAAGCTGCGACAATTCATTGTTGTTAGAAACCTTAATTAGAATTCTATCACCTGCTTTTATTTTAGTAAGTGCTTCAACCAATTGTCTGCTGGAATCTGTAAGTTCGGATATATTTATTAATCCGTGAACCTTCAATAACTTTTTTGCCGCAGTATTTATTAATTCAACATTACCGTTATCAGTATAAGCCAATAACCCTACACCTACATGCTGAACAATAGTCTGCAGATATCTGAAATGTTCTTCCTTTTCCGTACGGGTTTTTCTAAACTCTTCCATTACTTCCGAAAATGCTCCGCTCAATTCCTCAAATGCTGTCCCTTTGATAGTACTTTTAAAGCTCTGTGAAAAATCGGAATATTTTATTGAGCTGAAAAACCGCGCAATTTCTCTATTTGTTTTCTGAACATATTGGATCAACGCATAAACCTGGTAGGCTATAACCAGGATTAATATAAACATAGTTGCATATAAATTTGTAGAAGTAAATAAAAAGAATAGTCCGAAAACTGAAATGCAGAGAAAAAAGGTTCTGAAAATTATAATTACACTGAATCTTTTATAAACCATATTTTTCTAATCTGCGGTAAAGGGAAGCTCTTGTAAGCCCTAATTCTTTTGCCGCTTTTGTAAGATTACCGTTGTTTTTGCTTACAGCTTTTATAATTAATAGTTTTTCCGCTTCTTCAAGATCAAAATTATTCAACTTTAAATTATCTTCCTTAACATCCTGAACTGAGAAATAAAAATCTTCAGGCTGCAATTCCTCAGCATCATTCATTATAACAACTCTCTCTACGGCATGCTGTAATTCCCTAACATTTCCCGGCCAATGGTATTTTTCTAATCTCTTTAATGCTGCATGACTTATCCCCTTTTCAGGCTTGTTATATTTCTTGCAATAGATTTTAAGAAAATGTTCGACCAAAAGCGGTATATCTTCGATTCTTTTTCTAAGAGGGGGTAGATTAATTTCAACGGTATTAATTCTGTAAAGTAAGTCCTGCCTAAATCTCTTTTCTGAAATTAATTCTTCCAAAGGAAGATTAGTTGCACATACTAACCGGATATCAATTGGTTTGGGAATATTTGAACCCAGCCTTGTTACAGTACGGTTTTGAAGAACGGAAAGAAGCTTCATTTGAAGGTTAAAAGATAAATTTCCTATTTCATCAAGAAACAAAGTTCCACCTGATGCAATTTCAAATCGTCCCGCTTTATCTTCTTTAGCATCAGTAAAAGCACCTTTAACATATCCGAAAAGCTCACTTTCAAAAAGCGATTCGCTTAATGCACCCATATCAACATTTAAAAATATTTCATCCGATCTGTTGGACTGGCGATGAATTGCCCTTGCAATTAATTCCTTACCGGTTCCATTTTCTCCTATAATCAGAATATTTGCATCAGTTGTAGCGACCTTTTGAATTGTTGCAAAAACTTTTTGCATTTCATCAGATAAACCGATAATATTATGGAACTGCTGATCAATATCTTTGCTTAACTGTTTTTGCCTTGACAGAAGACTGTCTATTCTCTGCTGGGATTTGCTTAACTTCATTGCCGAAGATATTGTTGCTAGAAGCTTTTCATTCTGCCAGGGCTTTAATACGAAATCTGTTGCACCTTCTTTAATTGCTTTAACAGCCATTTCAATTGTTCCGAAAGCTGTGATTAGAATAACTATAGATGTCGGATCAATTTCAAGAATTTTTTTTAGCCAGTTAAATCCTTCTCCCCCGCTTGTTGCATTCCCCGAAAAATTCATATCTAATAATATAAGGTCATAATGTTCATTCTTTAATATGGAGGGAATTTGCTCAGGATTTTTTTCAATTTGAACGATGGAATAATGCTGCTTTAATAAAAGTCTGGCAGAAAAAAGCACATCTTCGTCATCATCTACTATTAGGATTTTCCCCGTCTTTAAATTCATATTATTTTGAGTTGTATATTTTAAATTATTTTATTCTTAATTATTTAATAACTCTGCTATCCTTAAGAGTTCAATTAATGATAATCGCAAATTTTATTCCTCAAATATAATTGCAAAATAATGTTCATTTAAGTTTATTAAAATCTGTTTGTTCGGATACGAACATAAACGTACGTTTACGAACACCACTAACTTCAAACTTTATAATATAAAAATCAATTATTTGTCGATTAAAGAAAATTTATTTAGTTGTATTTATTCTGCAAATTCTTTTTTATATTTCAAAATTTAATAATCTATAGGGATTGATACAGGGAAAAATTCTTTGATTTAGCTTCAACATTATCCGGATATAATATCCAGGGGTTACAAAAATGAAGGGTATAATACTGTTATTAATGCTGGCTGCATTTCTATATTCCAATGTTCATGCAGAAACTTACACTATAAAGGGCACTGTTAAAGACGGCTCAACAGGTGAACCCCTTCCCTTTGCAAATATTATTATTTTAGAAACTAATTTAGGCACCGCAACAGACGAGCAGGGCAAATTCATTTTAAGACTTGATAATGGAAGTTACAAATTAAGATGCAGTTATGTTGGTTATGAAACTGTTATATATTCTATTTCAATAAGCAGCGATATTCAAATAACAATTACAATGAATTCTATAGATATGCTGCTGCAAAATGTTACTGTATATGCAAATCAGCAAGGCGAATCCGAACAAAAAGAAGTCAGTGCCCTTTCGCTTCAAAGTGAAAAGCTTGGAGAAGTTACAAGCCTTATACCTGATGTATTAAGAAGTGTTCAAATGCTTCCAGGTGTTGCTGTTAATAATGAATTCAGTTCTAAATTCAATGTGCGTGGAGGGAGTCCGGATGAGAATCTTGTTTTAATAAACGGTACGCAGGTCTATGAACCGTATCATGTTAAAGAAGCTCCCAATGCAAGCATCGGTATATTTAATGTTGATATGATTAAAAAAATGGATTTGATAACAGGCGGATTCAGTGCACGTTATGGTGACAGGCTGAGTTCCGTTGTTAATATAGAATATAGAGAAGGTGATAGAAATAATTATAAGGGTCAGGCAAGTTTAAGTATAACTGATTTAACCGGCTTAGCTGAAGGACCACTTGGAAAAAACGGTTCATTTATTATAGGTGTAAGGCAAAGCTACTTTCAGTTTGTTTTAAACATGTTGAATATAGAAGAATCTATACACCCTTCTTTTTATGATGTGCAGGGTGTGCTTGCTTATAATTTGGCGGCTAATCATAAATTAACTTTTAAGTTCATTCATGCTGGTGATAATTTCTCATCTGATCCGGAACAAAATTTTCATGGACCATATAGAAATTATTATGACTATAACGGAACTAACGGTTGGCTCACAAGAAACTGGAACGATTCGGCTTCTAGCCGTGCCAAATATTACAGCACTATGCTCGCTCTTCAAAGCACTAATATAATTTCTTCAAGTGCATTGTTAAAATCGGAAATTTCATTTTATGATCAACTGGAGAATGAACATGCCGGGAAAATCAATTATTATAGGGATGACTTCAATGCAGACAACAATAATTCTTTCTATCAAAATATCAATTATGATTTATATAATAATGATTTGAATATCCGCACTCTGGAAATAAATTCTTCTTATGATTTGCAGCTAAATTCTCTTTATTGGCTAAAAACAGGATTAAGCTATCAACGAATCTTTTTTAATAACAATTATATTAATGCAACAACCATTTCAGAATTAACAAATCGAATTGATTACCCGGATACATCTTACAGCTTTCGCTACGATAATCAATCAGACAATAATATTGACAGCATAAATACACAATCCTATAAAGCTGCAGGTTATATTGAAAATATATTTCAGCTCGGCGATAAAATAATTCTTAATATAGGAGGAAGATTTGATTACTTTGATCTTAATAAAGATTTAACATGGAGCCCGCGGATAAATTTTTCATATAAAATTACTCCTTCATTAACTCTTCGAGGTGCATGGGGACATTATTACCAGTCTCCGGTATACCAGCAAATTGCTTATTCTACTGCTTCAGATACAAATACCCAGTCAGAGAGAGCTATTCATTATGTACTTGGCCTTGAATACAATATCATTTCAGATCCAAAAGATCAAAAATTCCTTAAATTAAAGATTGAAGGCTACCATAAAACTTATGACAATTTAATTTCTTCTACCATATCAAGCAGCGGTTATATTTATTATTCAAGGAGAAATGATGCAATAGGAAGATCTTCCGGAATGGATTTTTATTTTATGTATTCTACTCATACATTTTCAGGTTGGATAAGTTATAGCCTCTTAAAAGCGGAACAAAAAATACTAGATGATAATTATGGATATTTTCCACGCAATACAGACCAGCGACATACAATTGCTGTTTATGCCGATGTGGATCTTGGGAAAAGCTGGAAATTAAGTACAAGGCTAGCTTACGGCAGTGGTTTTGCATATACAGCATCAATAGCTGTTTTTAACTATTCATCTAGAATTTGGGAATGGGAGTCGGGTGATCCAAACTCTTCCCATTTTCCTTCATACAAAAGAGTAGATCTCAGGCTTTCAAAGAATTTTGAATTATTCGGCCTTTCTTCCTCAGCATTCTTGGATGTAAGCAATATTTTTAACTATAAAAATATACAAGCATATCAATATACATTTAGTAGCAATGGTCAGCCATTAATTAAAGAAGTGAAATTATGGCCAATTCTACCAACTTTTGGAATAGCAGTTAAGTTTTAGATTTATACAATATTAAAGGATTTGGAAAATTAATTTAAAATAAAAAAAAGAATAAATCTTTTATAAATATATTGACCGGTTCCGAACATAAGCGTCCGTTTGCGTACACTATCGCTAATGTTTGAAACTTAAATGTTTCAAAGTAAATATCAAAATGTTTTTATTTTTTCAAATATTATGAACATATCCATTTGATATCTCAAATAATTTTTCATTTGACTTTATTCAATAATAAAGGCACACAAGTTGAATATAGGTTTAAAAATTAAATTTTTGTTTAAACACATTCTTAAAAAAAATTTACAAGCGGCGAAAAAGTGGACAGAAAGATAGAAAAAAAACCATTTTATAAAAGAAAAAAATTTTGGTTCTCATCCGGTGGAGGAGTTTTATTTTTTATACTCATAATTTTAATATTGGCAGATACCGGTTCCAAGTTAAATGTTGAAGCTGATAAAATAACAATCTCTACCGTTACAAACGGTGATTTCCAGGAGTTTATTCCTGTAACCGGAAATGTATTACCCAAAAATACTTATTACCTTGATGCAATTTTAGGTGGTACAATAGAAAAAAAATTCGTTGAAGAAGGGGCAATGCTGCAAAAGGGAGACAAAATATTAAAACTGTCAAACACTGATTTTCAATTAAGTGCTTTACAGCAGGAATCTTTTGCCTTCCAGCAAATAAATGAAGCAAGAAATACTCGTCTTCAAATTGAACAGAATAGTATAAATCTTCAAACCAGGCTTGTAGATGTTAATTACAGCCTTATCAATTCAGAGCAATTGTATGATAGGGAAAAAGTGATGTGGGAAAAGAAACTAGTATCGGAACAGGAATATCAGCAATACCGTGATAATTATCTTCACGATATCGAACAAAAGAGGCTAGCCGAAGAAAACTGGAGAAAGGACTCAGTATTAAAACAGACTCAGCTCGAACAAATAAATTCGTCAATCCAGCGTTTACAAATGAACCTTGAATTGATAAAAGAAAATTTAGATAATCTTACAGTTAAAGCTCCTATAAGCGGGCAGCTAACTTCTTTAAATGCAGAGATAGGTCAATCCAAAACTCCCGGTTCCAGGCTGGGACAAATTGACGCACTAGATGGTTATAAAGTAAGAGCAGATATCGATGAATTTTATATTGCAAGAGTTTCGAAAGGATTGCGGGCAACCGTAGATATTGACGGCAGTGAATATAAATTAATTGTAGAAAAAGTGTACCCGGAAGTGAAAGAAGGAAAATTTGAAGTAGATATGGAATTTACCGGCAAAACCCCTGATGGTATAAGAAGAGGACAAACATTGCAAATAAGATTGCAGCTTAGTGACCGTACAAAAGCTACATTGTTAGCCCGCGGAGGTTTTTATCAAAAAACAGGCGGGCAGTGGGTTTTTATACTTAACAATTCCGGGAGCGAAGCAGTTAAAAAATCAATTAGCCTAGGCAGGCAGAATCCCGATTATTTTGAAGTCTTAAGCGGCCTTAAACCTGGTGACAAAGTTATTACGTCTTCATATGATAATTTTGGTGATGTTGATAAACTAATAATAAAGTAATATGCTTAATTCATATGTTTATATTTTATATGATGAATCTAAAACATTTGTAATAAAGACTAAAATGTTTACAAACATAGATGAAAAGTCCTGTATGAAATTTTGCAGCAAGAGTCTTGTATATTTTGAAGTTTTTGATAACCCGGTTGAGGCTAATCAAAGAAAAGAAACATTTGAAAGCTGGCCTGAAAAGAAGATCAAATTCCTAATTGATTTTGTTAATCCAGCATGGGAAGATTGGAAAGAAGATTTTACGGATTAAAAAATTCTTAATAACAGAAATGAAATTAAAAAAAAACTAAGGAGAGAAAATGAACGGAACCAATCATTCAATGATCAAAACAAATGATCTTAAAAAGATCTACACAACCGAAGAAGTTGAAACTACAGCACTCGATAATGTAAATATCGGAATAAACGAAAAGGAATTTGTTGCTATTATGGGACCATCAGGCTGCGGCAAATCTACTTTGCTGAATATATTCGGGCTTCTCGACAATCCCTCGGGCGGCGAATATTATTTCCTCAATTATGAGGTTTCAAAATATTCGGAGAGGCAAAGAGCAAATTTAAGAAAAGCAAATATTGGCTTTGTATTCCAGAGCTTTAATCTGATCGATGAATTAACTGTCTATGAAAATGTTGAACTCCCGCTTTTATATCTTGGAGTTTCTTCAAGCGATAGAGAAAAAATGGTATCACAAGTTTTGGAAAGAATGCAGATAATGCACCGTAAAGATCATTTCCCGCAGCAGTTATCAGGTGGTCAGCAGCAGCGTGTTGCAGTATCGCGAGCCGTAGTTGCAAAGCCAAAATTAATTCTTGCAGATGAACCGACAGGAAACCTTGATTCTGCAAACGGTGAAGAAGTAATGAATATTATGACACAGTTAAATGAAGAAGGTACTACAATTGTAATGGTAACACACTCGCCGCATGATTCCGAATACGCACACCGGATCATACATTTATTCGATGGACATGTGGTAACAGAGAATTACAAGGAGAAATTTCATGTGTAGACGCATGGCACTTAGCGTAAATTCAAATATTGATAAAAATTCGATCTTTAACTAGTTACAAATTTTTGTTTAACACTTTGCACTATGCGTTATGCAACAAGGAGAAAACATGGGGATAAAATTTAGATTTCAAGACCTAAAAATTTGGCAATTCGCTATTGAGATTTCTGATGAACTTTTAGATATAGCGGATTATTTGGAAGTTCAAAGATTATACAGATTTGCTGAACAACTAAGAGCAGCCACAATGAGCATGAGCAATAATATCGCAGAAGGTTCCGGCTCAACTTCAAAAAAAGATTTTTGTAATTTTCTAAACTTTGCCCGAAGATCAACCTTCGAAAATGCAAATATTTTAATAATTCTTAATAGAAGGAAATTAATCACTGAAGAAAAATTAAGTATTCTTTTAGATAAACTGGATAAAGAATGCAGAATGATAACTAATTTTAAAAAAACTCTATAACTAAACGCTATGCGCCATGCGCTATGCTCCTCAGAAGGAGATTACAATGATTAAACTTCAAAACATCGAAAAATTCTACAACAACAAGTTCATCAAAACTTACGTACTGCGGAATATAAACCTTAACATTGAAGAAGGAGAATTTGTTTCAGTAATGGGACCCTCCGGTTCCGGCAAAACCACTCTACTCAATATTATAGGAATGCTTGACACTCCTTCCGATGGGGAATATTATTTCTATGACGAGTCTGTTCATAAAATGAGTGAGAGAAAACTTTCCGAATTACATAAAATGCATATTGGTTTTGTTTTTCAGCAATATCACCTGATTGATGAATTGACCGTTTATGAAAATCTTGAGACTCCTTTATTATATCAGAAAGTAAAATCGAATGAAAGAAAAGGGAGAGTTGCCGAAACCCTGGATAGATTTAAAATGGTCGCAAAAAAAGATTTATTCCCTAACCAGCTTTCGGGCGGACAGCAGCAGCTTGTGGCAGTTGCAAGAGCAATAATTGCAGAGCCAAAATTAATCCTCGCTGATGAACCAACGGGAAATCTTCATTCTGATCAGGGAAAAGAGATAATGGAATTATTGAAAAAGTTAAATAATGATGGAACAACAATTATTCAGGTTACCCACTCGGAAACGAATGCTGAATACGGCAATAGAATAATTCATTTAAAAGACGGTTGGATTGAAAACACATAATGTTTACGGCTTCTTTTGGGTCCCATTAAACATTAAATCAGGGTGCACAGAATAAAGATAAAAGAGGAAATTCATGCTGAAAAATTATTTCCAAAT
>CAYUVK010000013.1:0-30657 GCA_964448105.1 uncultured Ignavibacteriaceae bacterium | reverse complement strand
CGGGAATTTCCCGAAGTAATTAATTATACCAGGATTGGCTATTTCGGATCCCATAATTTCAGGTATAAGGATAAAGAATTTAAGGAATGGGATATTTATGGCGCAGATTCAACCTACTTTGAAATTTTTACATTGCCTTTTCTTTATGGGAATCCGAAAACAGCACTTGTGCATCCGAATTCAATTGTTTTAACCGAAGAAATGTCAAAAAAGTATTTTGGTAATGAAAATCCTGTTGGTAAGTCTTTTATTGTTGATGACAAAGGGAGTTATTTGATAACAGGAGTTATGAAAGATTTTCCAAAGAACTCTCATTTTAGATGCAGCTTCCTTTTATCAATGTCTACTTTTCCGGTTTCAAAAAGTGATTACTGGTTGAATCTATGGTATTCGACTTATTTAGTATTAAAAAAAGGAACAGATCCTCATGCTTTTGATGACAAAATGAAAAATGTAGTTTTAAATAAAGTAGGCCCGCAAGCCGAAGCAATTCTTGGAGTACCGATTAAAGATTTTTTTGATAAAGGAAATAGTTATGGATTTTATCTTCAGCCTTTAGCTTACATTCACTTGTATTCACAACATGATTATGGAATAGACTTGAATACTGAATGGAGCAATGTGGATAATAGTGATATAGCTTATGTATACATCTTTTCCGCAGTTGCATTATTTATCCTATTAATTGCAATTATAAATTTTATGAACCTTGCAACCGCCCGGTCTGAAAAACGGAGCAAGGAAGTTGGGATAAGAAAAACTCTGGGTTCAAGTAAAACTAAATTAATGGTACAATTTATTACAGAGTCCATTTTTATGAGTTTTCTTGCTGTTCTTGTTTCTGTAGTAATGATTGAGACTATTTTGCCGGTTTTCGGCAGGTTTATAGGCAAAGAGTTAAAATTAGATTTCTTTAATAATATTTACACAGTTCCTCTCATTATACTTTTTATTTTATTTGTTGGTATCCTTGCGGGGAGCTATCCGGCATTTTATTTGTCATCATTTCAACCGAGTCAAATTTTAAAGCCAAATTCAGGAAAAAGGGGAAAAAAACATTTATTAAGAAACACTCTGGTTATAATTCAATTTTCCATATCTATTACTTTAATTATAGGAACATTGAGTATTAAAAACCAGCTTGATTATATTCAGAATAAAAATCTCGGCTTTAACAAAGAACATCTTGTTTCAATAAATAATGCAGACGCACTTACAAATCAGCTTGAAGCATTTAAAAATGAGCTGTTGAAAAATCCTAATATAAGTTCTGTTACAAAATCATCGGTGATGTTTCAGTCAGGTGTACCGGGGAATGGGTACTTATACAATAAACAAACAGGCAGCGATGTTATTTCATTTCAATATCTTGATGTCGATTATGATTTTTTAAAGACATATGGAATCAAATTAAAAGCCGGCAGGTATTTTTCAAAAGATTTTCCCTCCGACACTTCTGCAGTTTTAATAAATGAAGCCGGAGCAAGAGAATGCACTTCAGAAAATCCAATCGGCAAAACTCTTAAACAAATCGGCATTAATGGAGAAGATAAAACATATACAATAATTGGTGTAATTAAAGATTTTAATTATGAATCTTTGCATCAAATGGTTAGACCGCTTGTATTGTGTCTCAACAAAGTAAGGCAGCCCGGAAGTGTTTTAACAGTAAGGATTGCATCATCAAATTTTAAACAAACTATAAGCTACATCGAAGAAACATGGAACAAGTTGACTAATAATCAAAGATTCAGTTATAACTTTGTCGATCAAAAATTGGCTCAACTATATGAATCTGAAGAAAAAACCGGACAGATAACAACGGTATTTTCATCACTGGCATTATTTATTGCATGCCTTGGTTTATTCGGTTTAGCTGCTTTTATTACAGAGCAAAGGACAAAAGAAATCGGGATAAGGAAAGTAGTTGGAGCTTCGATAATCGAAATTGTTATGATCCTTTCCAAAGAATTCACTAAATGGGTTATACTGGCAAATATCATTGCCTGGCCTGTAGCTTATTATATCATGAATAACTGGCTTAAAAATTTTGCTTATAGAGTTAATTTGGGGTGGAGTGTATTTGTTTTATCCGGTGCCATTGCTTTATTAATAGCATTAACAACAGTTAGCTTCCAGACGATTAAAGCTGCAAAGGCAAATCCGGTTGAGTCTTTGAAATATGAATAGGTAGTGTAAACTAAGTTAATTATTTTCTGGAATTGTCCGGAAACGTTCACTAGTGTTCGTAACCGTATAATAAAGATTAGTACAATTGTGTTTGCTTATCTTATTTAAATATTTTTTGATAGGCATTATCCTTGCATGTTGACAACAAGCTTAATTAAAGAGAGGGAGAAAAATGGGAAAAATCAAAATTGTGATCACCTTGGTTATTTTTTTTATGAGCGGATTTTCTGTTGCACAAATGACAACAATTACCGCTGATTTATCTAAAATAGTTAATGAAGACGGCTGGGAAGTATTTAATCGCAAAGTAAGCTTAACAACAGATACTGGAAATGTGTCGGTATATTTTAACGGTCAAGAGGGGGATGGTTTTGCAAAACTAAAAGATTTTAAATTTAATAACGGAATTATTGAAGCAGATATAAAGGGAAAAAATGTACAAGGTAATAGCTTTGTCGGCATAGCATTTCATGGAGTTGATGAACAAACATACGATGCAGTTTATTTTCGTCCTTTTAATTTTATGAGTGAAGACTCATTACGCAGGGGACACTCGGTTCAATATATTTCTCATCCAACTTATACCTGGTACAAACTCCGCCAGGAACATCCTCAAAAATATGAAAACACTGTTAATCCCGTTCCGGATCCTGATTCATTTTTTCATGCAAAGATTGTAATCGAAAAACCTAAGATTAACGTATTTGTGAATAATTCTGAAAAACCATGTTTGGTTGTAAATGAATTATCGGAAAGAACCGGTGGATGGATTGGTTTGTGGGTTGGTAATTACTCCGATGGTACTTTTGCAAATTTAAAAATAACTAAGGAAAAAGAATAAATAATTGCTGCTTGTTTAAAAGGAGCTTGTTATGTTAAAGAATTATTTAAAAGTCGCTTTTAGAAATTTATTGAGATTTAAAACTTATTCATTTATTAATATCGGGGGCTTAGCTATAGGTATCGCCTGCTGTCTGTTGATACTTCTTTATATCCAGAATGAAATAAGTTATGACAGGTTTAATAAAAAAGCCGACAGAATTTTCCGGATAAATACGGATTTAAAATTCGGAGCTACAGAACTCAACATACCCGTAACCCCGGATCTGATGGGACCATTACTGAAACAGGATTATCCTCAGGTAGAAGAGTACACAAGAATTTACAACTGGAGCGGTAAAAAGCTTGTAAAAAAAGGAGATAATTTTAATACGGAAACGGGATGTGTCTACACAGATTCAACATTTTTTAAAGTATTTACATTTCCGGCTATTGCAGGTAAAACAAATAAGATTCTGAATGAACCGAATACAGTAGTAATAACAGAGTCAATTGCCAAGAAATATTTCAATACTGTTGATGCAGTAGGTAAATTTATTGAAACAACTGATAACGGCAGAACCATTTATAAAATTACAGCAGTAATAAAGGATATGCCTTATAATTCGCACTTCAGATTTGACTTTCTCTTCCCCATGAAAAATTTGAAATATGACTGGGGCAATCTTGTATCATCAAATTTCCATACTTACTTATTATTAAGAGATGGTGTTGATTATAAAAATTTTGAAAAGAATTTTGAAGATTTTAATGAAAAATATGTTTACCCGTATGCTCAAAAACATCTGCACATAACCAAAGAAGGTTTTAAAAAAGCCGGAAACAAAATTGAATATACACTGACTCCTTTAACGGATATTCATCTTTACTCTAAGCGCAGCCAGGAAATAACTCCCACAGGTACTATTCAATATGTTTATATTTTTTCTGCAGTGGCTTTGTTCATATTACTTATTGCATGTATAAATTTTATGAATCTCACAACTGCCCGTTCGGCCAATCGTGCCAGGGAAGTCGGAATACGAAAAGTTCTGGGAACAGAACGAAAGGACCTTATATACCAGTTTCTCACAGAATCTACTTTAACAGCATTAATTGGGGTTATTTTAGCCGTGGTTATAGTATATCATGTTTTATCGTTCTTCAATAATATTTCAGGAAAAGAACTGGATATTAGTAAACTGTACTCTTCTTCTATACTGTTTTTTCTGATTTCTCTGCCATTAATTGTAGGTTTTATGGCCGGCAGCTATCCTGCCTTTTTCCTTTCACGTTTTAATCCTGTAAATATTATTAAAGGGAAATTAGCTACCGGCAGTAAGAGCGGCGGATTAAGAAGTGTGCTAGTTGTATTTCAGTTCGCAACTTCAATAATACTTATAACCGGAACTATAATTATTTACCGGCAGCTTAATTTTATACAAAATAAAAATCTCGGCTACCAAAAAGACCAGGTACTGATTATAAATGATGCTTACAATCTTGGAAATAATGTTGATGCATTTAAAAATGAAATGTTGAATATTCCGGGGGTAATTTCCGGAACTACATCAGGATTTCTGCCGGTCCCTTCTTCTAGAAATTTTAGTGCATTTTATAAAGAGCCTGCACAGGTTGCTGAAAGCGGACTTACAATGCAAAGATGGGAAATTGATTACGATTATTTAAAAACTCTTGGTATTAAATTAATTAAAGGAAGGAATTTTTCTCTGGCATTCGGTTCCGATTCATCATCAGTTATCCTCAATGAAACTGCGGTTAGACAGCTTGGCTATAAGAATCCCATTAATGAAAAACTATACACATGGGTTGGTGGGGATCGTATAGTCAGCTTTAATATAATAGGAGTAGTAAAGGATTTCAATTTTGAATCTTTTCATCAGGATATCGGCTCGCTTTGTTTTATACTTAAAAGAAGTACGGGGCTTATCTCTTTTAAGATCAGTGTTTCCAAAATTTCTATGATAATAAAAGAAGCAGAAACTAAATGGAAAAGAATGGCTTCAGGTATGCCTTTCAGCTACAAGTTTATGGACGATTCATTTAATGAAATATACAAAGCTGAACGCCGGATAGGAATTATAGCTCTTTCTTTTTCAGCTCTTGCAATTATTGTTGCCTGTCTTGGATTATTCGGACTTGCTACTTTTCTTGCGGAACAGCGGACCAAAGAAATAGGTGTGAGAAAAGTCTTGGGAGCATCAATTCCCTCAATTCTTTTAATGCTTTCTAAAGAATTTATTAAGTGGATTATTATCGCCAATATTATTGCCTGGCCGGTTGCTTATTATTTTATGAATAAGTGGCTTCAGGACTTTGCATATAGAGTTGATATCAGCTTGTGGCTCTTTATAATTGCCGGATGTGCTGCTCTTATTATTGCATTAATTACAGTAAGCTTTCAGGCAATAAAAGCTGCAACGTCAAATCCGGTAAAAAGTTTAAGATATGAATAAATAATTAGTTAGCCATGAACGCCGGTTTGTTTGGTTTGTTTTCCGGCGTTCAAATATTTTTGGAGATAGAATTATGTTAAAAAATTATTTAAAAATCGGGCTGCGTAATTTATTAAAGCACAAAAAATATTCATTAATAAATATACTTGGTTTGGCTATTGGATTTACGGGGTTTATCCTGATTACTATCTGGGTACAGGATGAATTATCATACGACATGTTCCATAAAAATGTAGATAATACATACCTGGTTTTACGTGCATCAAATAATAAAGTTTCGGCAATAACTTCTAAAATGCTTGGTCCGGCTATTAAATCGGAAATGCCGGAGATTATTAATGAAACCGATTACTCCCCTCTTCCTGAATCCTTTAAACCGTTTTTGCAATACAAAGAAAAAGGTTTTGAGGAAAATTTAGCCCTAACAGATTCTCGTTTCTTCGAAGTCTTTTCCTTTAAATTTATTGAAGGAAATCAGCTTACTGCTCTTAGCGATCCTAATTCGATTGTAATAACTGAAAGGATGGCAAAAAAATATTTCGGAAATTCGGATGCGCTTGGCAAATCTTTTATATTAACTTTTCTAGGGATGAAAAGAACAATAAAAGTCACCGGCGTAATTGAAAACTTTCCGCATAATACTCAATTCCAAAGAGAATTCCTTTTGCCTATGGATTTTATTAAATCATTCGGAGCAAATTGGGATGTATGGCAAAATTTTAACGTTCAGACTTTTGTTGTTACCCGCGGAAAAATTAATATGTCTGATCTCGAAAAGAAGATCTTGGAATGTGAAAACAGAAATGCAGGTAATTTAAATTTGGGAACGACCGGTTATTCTCTTTTATCTTTGAGTAAAATTCATCTTTACTCAAGTAGTATCGATTTTTTTTCTTCAAGCGGTGATATTAAATATGTGTATATATTCTCTATTGTTGCGTTTATTATTTTGCTTATTGCTTGTATGAACTACATTAATCTTACAAATGCATTTTCGTTGAAAAGGACAAAAGAAATCGGCATCAAAAAAGTTGTCGGTGCGAAGTGGAAAGATTTGATTTACCAGTATTACGGAGAAACCTTGGTAATTACAATTGCATCTTTCGTTGTATCTCTCTTGCTTGTCGAATTACTTCTACCTTTATTGAATAATTTATCCGGGAAAGATTTGTCTTTTGATTATACAAATCCGGAACTTTTGACAATAATTATTTTAACGATATTAATTACAAGCCTTATTTCCGGAATATACCCTGCAATCTTTGCAACCCGTTTTCGCCCGGTGCAGATTCTCAAAGGAAAATTCCAGAATAAATCGGACGGATTCAATCTGCAAAAAGGGTTGGTAATTTTTCAATTTGCATTATCGATTGCAATAATAACATGTACGTTCATTGTTATGCGTCAGTTGAATTTCATTCGGAATGCAGATTTGGGTTACGACAAGGAAAATATTATAGGTATAAGAGTGAACGGAGATATTTTTAATAAGTATGATGCTTTTAAAAATAAACTCCTTTCGAATTCGGATATACTCAGCATTTCACGTTCGGAGCCTATGGATGAAAAATCGCTTGGAAGTACTGAAGGAATAAATTGGAAAGGAAAACAAAAAAGATTCGGTGCATGGCTGCTGCATGTTGATCCTGACTTTGCAAAAACTTATAAAATCAAAATGAAAGAAGGAAGATTTTACTCGGAGCAATATCCTTCCGATGAGACAAGCGCGTATGTTATAAATGAAACAGCAGAAAAGGAAATGGGACTTCAACCGGCACCCGGAAAAGAAATTGATGTATGGGGAAGGAAAGGAAAAATTATCGGCGTAACTAAAGATTTTATTTTTAGTTCGCTGCACAATTTAATTGAACCGGTGATTCTAAGAATTCCTAATCCGAAAGAGAAAAATATATTTTACCGTGAATTGTCCGTGCGGTTAAATCCCCATTCTGTTCGAGAAGGTCTGGTGTATGTAGAGAATACATGGAAAAGTTTCTTTCCCGGTGAACCGTTCAAATTTTATTTTGTAGATGAAAACCAGAATGCTAATTATTTTGCTGAACAAAGGATGAGTGATATTTTCAAATATTTTTCGATCCTGGCGATCTTTATTGCATGTGTAGGACTTTACGGATTAACCGCTTTTATGATTGAACGGAAAATTAAAGATATCGGAATACATAAAGTGCTGGGAGCCAATGTAGCAAAAATTGTATTTATGCTTTCAAAAAAGTATTTGCTTTGGATCGTTATATCCAATGCAATTGCTTTTCCGGCTGCCTATTATTTTATGAATAAATGGCTGCAATCATTTGCATATAGAATAAACATAAGCTGGTGGATATTCTTTTTAGCAGGTAGTATTGCATTACTGATTTCATTAATTACAATAAGTTTTCAGGCTATTAAAGCAGCAACCGCAAATCCTGTTGAATCTTTAAGATACGAATAAAGGCGAATTAAATGTTTAAAAATTATTTTAAAATCGCTTTTAGAAATATTCTTAAAAACAAAGTCTATTCTTTTATAAATATAGCAGGGCTTGCAATCGGACTTGCAGGATTTATACTTATCTCAATCTTAATTAAGAATGAACTTAGTTATGAAAACTTCCATAAGAAAGGAGACAGGATATACAGGGTAGTTGAAATTCAGAACCAGGAAGGAATAGGCCGCCTTAATGTAGCTGTTACCATGGGTCCTTTATCTCCTGCATTAAAGAGTTATTTCCCGGAAATTGAAAATTCAACCAGGCTCAAACCGGCACCCTCCGTATTTTGTAAAATTGGTTCTGAAGGTTACTATGAAGACGGATTGTCGTTTGCAGAGTCTTCTGTCTTTGATATATTCACTATTCCTTTTATAGAGGGAGATCCTAAAACAGCTCTAAATGCTCCGCAATCACTTGTAATTTCTCAAAGTACAGCAAAAAAATATTTCAAAAATGAAGATCCGATCGGTAAAACTCTTTCGTTTCATACAGTCTTTGGAGTTTTTGATCTGACAGTAACCGGAGTGATAAAAGATTACCCGAAAAATTCACATATCTTTTTTGACATGCTCGCCCCTTATAAACTTTTGGAAAATTCCTTAAGCTGGTTAAAAAGCTGGAATACAAATTCACTTGCTACGTATGTATTATTAAAAAAAGGAGTTAATGTAAAAGAAGTTGAAAATAAATTACCTGAATTCCTGAAGAGCAGTATCCCTACTGAGTCACAGAGTGATTTACAAATGTATTTACAACCTTTAAAAGTCGTCCATCTTTATTCGGATAATATTATTTATCAAACATATTTCCGTAACGAAGGGAGTGCCGATACAGTTTATATTTTTTCTGTTATAGCAATATTTATCCTTCTAATAGCAAGTATAAATTTTATGAACCTTGCCACCGCCAGATCTTCTTTGAGAATAAAAGAGATAGGGATGAGAAAAGTTCTCGGTTCGACTAGAAAAAAATTGATCTACCAGTTTATAGGTGAAGCCGTATTTATTTCTTTAATTGCTTTTATCCTCTCAATATTTATTGTTGAAATAACCTTGCCTTTGTTTAAAAGCATTTTTGAAGACAGAATAATAAACAATTATACAGGCAGTTTAACCTTCCTCCTGGAGCTGATTGGTATTACTCTGCTGGTAGGTATTCTATCAGGAAGCTATCCGGCAATATTTTTATCCAGGTTTCAGCCTGCACAATCAATAAGAGGTTCAATTCCTTTAAAAGCAAAAGGATCCTTTTTAAGGAAGGTGCTGGTTGTTTTTCAATTTTCCATTGCGGTTGCATTGATGGTTTGTACCGGTATTATCTATAGTCAGATGAGTTTTATAATGCATAAAAACCTTGGTTTTAATAAAGAACATGTGGTTTACCTTCCCATAAGAAGCGGAGATACACGGGCAAAAATCAATCTGCTGAAAACAGAGCTTTCGAAAAATTCAAACATTGTAAGCGTTGCAGCCAGTTCGGGATTGGCTGGTGCCAGCGGCTCTGAAGGAGATGTAACAGTTGCAGGAACAAACGGACAAAAAAAGCTGATGATGCGTTATAGTTATGTAGATCCTGATTATATAAAGACGATGCAGATGAAAATCGTTAAAGGAAGAAATTTTTCCCCTCTTTATCCGACCGATATGGTCTCTTCAGTAGTTATTAATGAAGCTGCAGTAAAAAAATTCGGATGGAAAGATCCGATAGGGAAACAGTTCGAAAGTAATCCGTTAAAAACCGTAATTGGAGTTGTGAAGGATTTTAATTTCTTTAGCCTGCATTCGGAAATCGGTCCATTAATAATGTCGATACAATCCGATCAGTTTTATTATTTATTAATAAGAATTAAACCACAAAACATTCCTGGTACTATAGATTTTATTGAAAGAACGTGGAAAAATATTGTGCCCGGGAGACCATTTGATTATTCATTTCTGGAAAAACATTTTGACGATATTTATAAGAATGAGCAGCAGACCGAACAATTGTTTGGATTCTTTTCCTTTTTAGCAATATTTATTGCATGCCTGGGATTATTCGGTCTTGCCTCATATACTGTTGAACAAAGAACAAAAGAAATAGGAGTTAGAAAAGTTCTAGGCGCATCAGTCAGCGGTGTAGTACTGCTATTATCAAAAGATTTCCTAAAGCTTGTACTTACCGCAACTATAGTTGCTGTTCCTGTTTCATATTATATTATGTCTAATTGGCTGCTGGATTTTGCCTATAGAATAAACATTAGCCCGTTAATTTATCTACTTGTGGGTTTAACGGTATTTGCAATAGCTTTAATCACAATCAGTTTTCAGGCTATAAAAGCTGCGATTTCAAATCCGATAAAATCGCTGAGGTATGAATAAACACTATGTGATAAGTGTATTTGGAGGAATTATGTTAAAAAACTATTTGAAAATCACTTTGAGAAATTTATTCCGGCACAAAGCATTCTCATTTATCAATATTATTGGTTTGGCTGTAGGAATGGCATGCACAATATTAATTCTTTTATGGGTGCAGGATGAATTAAGCTATGAAAAATTTTTTAAGAATGCCGACAATACTTATTTGGTGCTGCGCGGAGACAAAAGCGGAATGACGGCTGTTACTTCAAAAATGCTTGCACCTGCTTTAAAACAAGAATTACCGGAAATTAAAAAATCTACAAGTTTTATGCAGCTGCCTGAGAGTTTTCAATTTTTAATTCAAAACGGGAATAAAGGATTTGAAGAAAGCGTTATTATGGCTGATTCAAATTTCTTTAGAGTATTTTCATACAAATTCAGGGAAGGTAATCCGGCAACAGCATTGTCTTCTCCAAACTCAATTGTAATTACTGAGGAAGTCGCAAAAAAATATTTCGGCAGCATGAATGCAATGGGCAGATCTCTCACGGTCTCTGCATTTGGCGGTAAAACCATAATGAATGTAAGTGGAATTTTAGAAAATATTCCGTTGCAATCTCATATACAACGCCAGATTATTTTACCTTCAGGGTGGTTTCATAATATAGGAATAAATTTTGACAACTGGGGAGATCAGTCTTTTCACACATACATTCAATTGGAAAACAACGGTTCTGTTCAGGACCTACCTTTTAAGATTAAACAATGTGAAATAAAGAACTTTCCAAATCAGAACACCAGCTATTTAAGTTATTCATTGATTCCCCTTGCAAAAATTCATTTATACGGAAGCAATATAAAATTCTTAGAAACTGCAGGCGATATAAAGTATGTACAAATATTTATAGCCATCGCTATTATTATTCTTTTGATTGCAAGTATAAACTATATGAATTTATCAACTGCTCTTTCATTAAGGCGTTCTAAAGAAGTTGGAATTAAAAAAACAGTTGGAGCAAATAGAAATAAACTGATACTACAATTCCTGGGGGAAAGTATTATTCTCTCTTTTATTTCATATTGTATTGCTATCCTGCTTGTCGAACTTCTCATACCTGAATTCAACTTTCTAACACGAAAGAAATTATCTATTAGCTCCTTCGACTTGTCTTTTGTGGGTTTTTCATTTCTTTTTATAATTGTAACAGGTTTAATATCAGGCAGCTATCCGGCATTCTTTCTTTCTTCATTCTCGCCTATTCATGTTTTGAAGGGAAAATTTAAATTGAGTTCCTGGAACTTGTTTACCAGAAAAGGTCTTGTTGTTTTTCAATTTGTTACAACCGTAGTCATAATCGTATGTACTATTATAGTTTTTAACCAGATGTCTTTCATAAAGAACAGTAATATTGGTTTTGATAAAGAGAACCTGCTCTGTATTAGAATGACGGGGGAAGCGAATAGAAAATTCGATGTTTTAAAAAATGAATTCATGAAAAATCCGGATATTGTAAACATATGCCGTTCTGAACCGGTAAGTAGTTCAATAACCCGGACTACTAGTATTACCTGGCCCGGAAAACCGGAAAATGAAGAGAAACATTTTTGGGTGCTTCATACGGATTATAATTTAGCTGCCACCTATAAATTCCAGGTAATTCTTGGAAGATATTTTTCCAGGCAATTTCCAACAGACAAAACCGGCGCATTTGTAATTAATGAAGCTGCTGTAAAATCGATGGGATTAAAATCACCTCTAAATACCGAAATAAACGTATGGGGTAAGAATGGTAAAATTATAGGCGTAATTAAAAATTTTCATTTTGCATCTTTTCATACTGCAATTGAACCATTGATTTTTAAAATGCCCGAGGATAACGACCAAGCTGCCCGCTTCAGAGTAATTACTATCCGCTTCAATTCTAAAACACCTGATAATCTTATTTCATTCCTCGAAAAAATTTGGGATAAACAGATAGCAGGTAATCCTTTTGATTATTATTTCTATGATGCTTCGCTGAACAACCAATATTTTTCTGAAATACGGATGAGTACGATCTTCAAATATTTTTCTTTTCTGTCAATATTAATTGCGTGTCTTGGATTGTTCGGTCTCGTCACTATTTCTGCGGAACAAAGGACCAAAGAAATAGGAATTCGCAAAGTATTGGGAGCTTCGGTTTCAAACGTTGCATTAATTATTTCAAGAGATTTTTTAATCCTGGTTTTAATATCAAATGTTATTGCCTGGCCTGTTGCATATTATTTTATGAATCAATGGCTACAATCATTTGCATATAGAATAAATATAGAATGGTGGATATTCTTTTTAGCGGGTGGCATTGCATTATTGATTTCATTAATTACAATAAGTTTTCAGGCAATTAGAGCAGCAGTTGCAAACCCTGTAGAATCAATCAGGTATGAATAAAGGAGAAATAATGCTAAAAAATTACTTAAAAATAGCTCTAAGAAATATTTTCAGAAACAAAACCTATTCAATTATAAACATCTTCGGTCTTTCAATCGGGATTGCCTGTTCAATTTTAATCATTTTATGGATTCACGATGAATTAAGCTATGATCAGTTTCACAAGAATTCATCTGATCTTTTTATGGTCGTTCAGAAGCATTACAATCAAAATGGAATCGAATATGATTCGGCAGAACCATACCCGGTTGCAGAAGAGCTAAAGCGGAACTACCCGGAAATTTTGGATGTTTCAAGAGTATACCATTCGGAAGAATGTTTATTTGTCCACAATGATAAACATTTTATTGAAAATCGAATTCTTATAGTTGATCCTGAGTTTCTGACTATGTTTTCGTTCCCATTGATTTATGGGGATGCCAATTCAGTTCTTGACGATCCAAATTCAGTGGTTATCACAAAAAAAACTGCTCAAAAATATTTCGGGAATGTTAATCCCGTTGGCAAAACGTTCAGGGTAGATAATCAATATGATATGAAAGTAACGGGTGTTCTGGATGATATTCCACACAATTCTCATTTAAATTTTTCAATACTCGTACCTCTATCTTCTAAACTAATAAGTCATAAATTCGAACCTGACAGATGGCAATATACAGATGTTGTTTTTACTACATATGTTTTATTACAGAAAAATCAAAAATATAATAATGTTAGTAAAAAGATCGCGTATGTCCTGCAAAAGCATGTAGAGGATGACAAGGTTGAACTTTATCTTTATCCAATAACAAAGCTCCACACAAATCCTGATATTGCACCTGAGGAATCCAGCTCGATCAATATGATGTATATTAATATTTTTTCAGTTATTGCGTTTCTTGTTCTCCTTATTGCATGTATTAACTTCATGAACTTATCAACAGCCCGTTCTTCGATTCGAGCACAAGAGATTGGAATAAGAAAAGTAATTGGTTCAAACCGAAGTCATCTTATTATACAATTTTTGGGTGAATCCCTACTGCTGTCTTCAATAGCAGGTTTTCTAGCCTTACTAATTGTGGAATTAATGCTTCCATTCTTTAACCGCCTTTCGGGTAAGCTGTTAATAATTGATTATTCTAATGTTGGTGTATTGTTAAGCTTTGGAGTGATTATTCTCTTCGTCGGAATTGCAGCAGGAAGTTATCCAGCATTTTATCTTTCTGCTTTTCAGCCGATTACCGTGCTTAAAGGTAGATTAATGGTAGATTATAAAAATAGTAGACTCCGAAAAATATTTGTTGTGGTTCAGTTTTCACTGTCGATTTGCTTTATAATCGGAGCAATTGTTTTCTACGATCAACTCAATTATATGAAAAATAGAGAAGTAGGATATGATAAAGAACATTTAATTTCTGTTCCTATGGTTATGCCCTGGGGAACAAGTCTTAAAAGCTATAAGTATGATACATTTAAAACCGAACTAAAGAATCATCCTAATATCATTGGAGTTACCCAATCTTTCTCCTCACCTGCTGATATAGAGACTGGTGATGCTGAAGCTGACTGGGATGGTAAACCGCCCAATCATTTTGTAAATATGCATTGGTTAACTGTCCATTTTGATTATTGTAAAACATTAGGTATAGAAATTATTGAGGGGAGACCGTTTTCCAGAGATTTTAAAACTGATGTAAATTTTCCTTTTGATAAAGCATCTTTTATAGTTAATGAAGAAGCTGTGAAACGAATGGGTGTAAAATCTGTAATTGGCTTGAAATTTAAATTGTTTCACAAAACCGGACCTATTATTGGCGTAATGAGAAATTTTCATTATCGCCATATGAAAACAAAAATTGAGCCGCTTGCACTATTTATAAATCCATATTATAATAACAATATTTTAATTAAAATTCAGCCGGAGAATATAAAAGAATCTATTGAATTTATTAAGAAAACATGGGATAAGTTTAGTCCGGATTATCCATTCGAATATAGTTTTGTTAGTGATGATTACAACGGTTTATATCGGCACGAAGAAAAAATGGGGGGAATACTTACCGGTTTTACGGTATTTGCAATTTTAATTGCTTGTCTTGGATTATGGGGTTTGACTTCATTTATAATGGAACGACGAACGAAAGAGATCGGCATCCGAAAAGTGTTGGGTTCGTCTGTGTTAGAAATTATTACAATGCTGATTAAAGATTTTACCCAATGGATTCTGCTGGCTAATCTTATTGCATGGCCTATCGCCTGGTATGTAATGAATAGGTGGTTACAAAATTTTGCATATAAAACAGATATTAGTTGGTGGGAATTTGTTCTTTCCGGCGGAATTGCTTTGGTGATTGCATTAACCACAGTGAGTTTTCAGGCTATTAAAGCGGCAACTGCAAACCCGGTTAAATCATTAAAGTATGAATAATCCAATACAAAATATTTAAGAATAAAAATCATGTTAAAAAATTACTTTAAAATCGCTTTTCGAAATCTTATCCGTAAAAAAGTATTTTCTTTCATAAATATCTTCGGATTAGCTATTGGAATGGCATGTACAATTCTCATCCTGTTATGGGTACAGGATGAATTGAGTTATGATAATTTTCATAAGAATGGAGATAATATTTATAGAGTTCTTTATGAATCAGATAACCGTTCAGAAGGTATTTGGGGAACTTCACCGGGGCTTTTAGCTCCCGAAGCTAAAAAAGTAATCCCTGAAATTGTTGACGCTGCAAGAATTATGAAGAGACCGAGAATGGTTATGAAAGCTATTGGTGAGTCAAAAAATCAAACGGCATTTTATGAAGATAATTATTACCTGGTCGATCCTTCTTTATTTAAAATGTTTACACTCCCCTTTTTAAAAGGAAATCCTGAAACTGCGCTTGATAATGGGATGGTAATAACAAAAAGCATTGCATTAAAATATTTCGGTACAACTAATGCTTTGGGGAAAAGATTAAATGTAAATAATTGGTTTGATATTACTATTACCGGGGTCATTAAAGATATCCCTGAAAATTCTCACTTTAATTTTGATATGTTTACTAGGCTTGAGGATTTAAGAAAATTTTTCCCCGGTGGTTTTACGTGGAGCAATGCGATACATCAAACTTACGTTCAGCTAGCACCAAACAGTAATTCAAAAACTGCTGCTAAAAAATTAACAAACCTGAATATTGAAAATAACCCAGTTGCTAAAAGACATCATGTTAAAATATCTCTTCAGCCTTTACGTGATATTTATCTTGACGCCGGAATTCAAGGGACAACTGTTAAGCAGGGAGACAAAAGATACGTTTATATCTTTTCATTAATTGCTTTTCTAATATTGTTTATCGGCTGCATTAATTTTGTGAATCTTTCAACAGCACATATGACAGCGCGTGCCCGCAGTATCGGGATGCTTAAGATAATTGGTGCAAACCGAGGTAATTTAATAAAACAGATTTGGGGAGAAAGCATTTTTTTATCTTTTCTTGCAGCATTTCTTGCAGCGTTAATAGTCGAAATAACACTTCCGGCTTTTAACAGCTTTACAGGGAAAGATTTAACTTTATTAGATAATCATTTATCTCATTTATTTATTTTCTTATTGCTTGTTATTATAACAGGTCTTATCGCCGGTGCATTTCCGGCAATTTATTTTTCTAATTTTAAACCTATGCAGGCTTTTAGAAATAAATGGATAAGTTCCGGCACCGGAGGATTACGCAAAGGCTTGGTTATTTCACAATTTGTTGCGGCAATATTCTTAATTATTGTTACAATGGTCATCACTAATCAGCTAAATTTTATGAAAAACCAAAAGCTCGGTTTTAAAAAAGATAATATTGTTTGTTTACCTGTTAAAGCAGATGTAGCGAGCCATTATCAATCATTCAGAAATGAATTATTAAAACAAAGAAATATTAATAATGTTGGAATAAAAAACTCACTTACCACACAAGCTGTAAATAATACAAAGCCCTGGTGGGAGGGACAGGATCCGAATAAAGAATTTGTTTCTGAAATTGATGAAGTTGATTACAATTTTATAAATACACTTGGTCTTAAGATTATTGAAGGAAGGAATTTTTCGGAAAAATTTCCGACTGATTTATCAAGGGCATTTATTATTAATGAAGAAGCAGCTAAGGAGATGGAACTAAAAAATCCTGTCGGAACTCACTTAAAAGCATGGGATAAAGACGGATTCATAATAGGTGTAGTTAAAGATGCTAATTTTAAATCCCTAAAAGAACCTATCAGACCAATGATTTTCCATCTCACAAATAATTTTGCTGATGATGTAATGAATTTATTCGGAGTAATTTATATTTCGATTAAACCAGGAGAAGTTCCCAAAACTATAAATGCTATTAAAAGCACCTGGGAAAAATTTAATCCCGAATATCCTTTTGAATATCAATTTCTTGACGATACATATAATAATCTTTATCAATCTGAAGAGAGGCTTGCTGATATATTCGGAGTCTTTACTTCTTTAGCGCTCTTTGTAACAATTCTCGGATTGTTTGGATTAGCATTATTCATGACTGAACAACGGACAAAAGAAATCGGAATAAGGAAAGTATTAGGCGCCTCAGTAATAAATATCCTTTCCCTTTTATCAAGTAGTTTTACAAAATGGTTAATCATTGCTAACATTATAGCATGGCCGGCTGCATGGTTTACAATGACAAAATGGCTCCAGTCTTATACTTATCATATAGATATAAGCCTTATAACTTTTTTTATCGCAGGCTCCCTCACTTTGATTATTACTTTGTTTACCATTGGCCTGATTACAATAAAAGCAGCTGTCGCGAACCCGGTTGAAAGTCTGCATTATGAATAAAACGGAGAAAATTAATGCTGAAAAATTATTTTAAAATATTTACAAGAAACCTTAAGAGAAACAAAACTTATTCCTTAATTAATATTCTTGGACTTTCAATAGGAATAGCTTCATTTATATTAATTATGCTATGGATAGCAAATGAATTAAGTTTTGATTGCTTTCATAAAAATGCAGATCAAATTTACCGGGTTGTCGGCGATGACGGTGTGATTGGAAAAATGGCAGTAACCTGTGGCCCGCTAGCTGACTACATGAAAACTAATTTCCCTGATATTGTAAATGCAGCAAGATATATGCCCTATGAAGGATCAGTATTTAAATATCATGATAAAATCCTCAAAATAGAAAAAGGTGCTTTTGCAGATCCGGACTTTTTTAAAATGTTTTCATTCAGTTTTTTCCGGGGCAGCCCTAAAACTGCACTGTCAAATCTTAACGAAATAGTAATTACTGAAAGTACTGCAAAAAAATTCTTCGGAAATAAAAATCCGGTTGGCAAAACTCTTTTGGTTGATGCAAAAGATCCATTGATAGTATCTGCTGTAATTAAAAACATACCTGCTAATTCACAGCTGCAGTTTGACTTTATAATCAATTCACAGCTATTGAAATATGTCGGATTTCCAATAGATGATTGGTCTAGTGCAGGTTTTAATACATTTATTCAGATTAAAGGCAGAACAGATATAGAAAAATTAAACAAACAAATAGCAGGTATAATGTCAAAGCAGATTTCAGGATTTAACAGGAAACTTTTTCTTCAGCCTTTGACAGATATTCATTTAAATACTGATTTTGCATATGATTTACCTGGAATTGGAGATAAAAAATATATCTACATTTTTTCTGCGATAGCTTTATTCCTGATACTAATTGCCTGCATTAATTACATCAATCTTTCAACTGCCAGGGTGTTAAAAAGATCGAAAGAAATCGGGTTACGAAAGATATTGGGTTCCAGCCGTTTGCATGTTGTGAGACAGTTTTTCGGTGAATCTTTAATAATAGTACTTCTTTCATTTGTTATAGCTGTTGTTTTAATTGAAATACTTTTACCGTTTTTCAATTTAGTCTCCGGAAAAGCTCTCACTATAAATTATTTTGATATTACTTCTTTTAGCGGCATAACTGCATTGCTTATTTTAGTTTCACTTTTATCGGGTGGATATCCTTCATTGTTTCTTTCATCAGTTAAACCCGTTAATGCACTGAAAAATATTCTAAGAAACGGTCAGAAAGGTTCAATGTTTAGAATGATATTGGTTGTCTTCCAGTTCTCTCTTTCTATAATATTAATAGTAGGAACTGTAACTGTTTATTATCAGCTGAATTATATTAAGAATAAAAAGCTGGGATTCGATAAAGAGAATATCCTTACATTCAGCGCTAAAGGGAAGTTTCAACAAGATTATAGCACTATGAAAAATGAATTATTAAACCAATCATCAATTCTGAATGTTACGGCAGAAGACAGAATATTAACAAATTCCAAGCAATCGACAACTAATATATATTGGGAAGGAAAAGAAGGAAAAACAGATATCAACATTGGATATTCCTATGTTGATTATAATTATTTTAATATGATGGAAGTTAAAATGAAAGAAGGAAGGAATTTTTCACCTGATATGAGCACTGATCGGGATGCTTTTATATTAAATGAAGAAGCTGTCAATCAAATGAAACTTAAAAATCCGATCAGGAAAAGATTTGTATTGAATAATAAACAGGGTAAAATTATCGGTGTAATTAAAAATACAAATTTCAGGTCATTGCATTATAGAGTGGACCCGACCGCTTATATGGTTCTCAACAATTATTCAGAGCTTTCTTTTAAATACAATGGAATTATCTATGTAAAAACAGCCGCCGGCAAAACGCATGCGGCTATAGCTGCAATCGAGAATATATGGAAAAAAGTAAATCCCAATCTGCCATTTGAATATCACTTTCTCGATAAGACTATTGATAATCAATATGTAAAAGAAATTCAAACCGGGGAAATTTTCGGATATTTCTCTTTGATTGCTATCTTTATCTCATGCCTTGGATTATATGGACTGACTTTATTTACAATAGAAAACAGAACAAAGGAAATTGGAATTCGTAAAACTTTAGGTGCTTCGGTTTTAAGCATATTAAAAATATTTTTTGAAGATTACTTAAAATTAATTTTATTATCAACAATTATCGCCTGCCCTCTTGCATGGTATGCAATGAACAAATGGCTTGGTAACTTTGCATATAAAATTAGCATAAGTTGGTGGTTATTTGCACTTGCAGGTGGTATTGCTTTATTAATCACATTAGTTACTGTAAGCTTTCAAGCAATTAAAGCAGCAAATGCAAATCCGGTTGAGAGTTTGAGATATGAATAAGAAAGAAATAAAATGCTAAAAAATTATCTAACTATTGTTTATAGAAATCTTTTCAAACAAAGAACTTTTTCATCAATTAACATTGCAGGAATGGCAATCGCCATCGCGGGATGCTTGTTTATTCTGCTTTTTATTTTTGACGAATTGCAATATGACAAATTTAATAAAAATGAAGACAGGATTTACCGGCTGGTTTTCAGGAATCAGAAAATGGGAAGTGAGTCTTCATTAATGCCTGCTGCATTATTTCCGATAGTAATGAATGAAATTCCTGAATTTGAAAAAGGTTTTAGGATTGCCAATTGGCCAAATCTATCTGTATCATATAAAGAAAATGTTTTTTCGGAGGATGTTTATTTTGCCGATCAGGATATTTTTAAAGTTCTCACATTTCCCCTAAAAAAAGGAAATCCTGAAAATGTATTTTCTGAACCGTTTTCAATTGTTTTAACAAAAACTGAGGCAAGAAAATATTTCGGCAATTCCGATCCGATCGGTAAAGTGCTTAAGCTGCATAACAAGTATGATTTTACTGTTACAGGAATCTTAAAAGAGATACCGGTACACTCAAGCTTGCGGCCATCTATTATCGCCTCAATTAATTCATTCAAAACTATCTCCCCGAATTTTTTAACAGATATGAGAATGGAAGGATCTCACTTTTATTTCCTTTTATATAAAAACTCATCAAAAGATCTTATTCAAAAGAAATTAAAAAAGATCTTCACGGAACAATTTGGAGAAGATAACGAATTCGAAACAGAATTTATTCTTGAACCGCTTAAAGATGTTTACCTTTATTCATCTGCTTCCAAATGGGAAATAGTTTCACACGGCAATATTAATTATGTAAGGGGCTTCGCAATAATAGCCTTACTAATTCTTATAATGGCATCATTCAATTACACAAATCTTTTAACGGTGAATGTAAAAGTAAGAGAAAAGGAATTTGCAGTAAGAAAATTCTTAGGTGCCGGTAGAAAAAATTTAGTCAATCAATTTCTCATTGAAACAATATCCTATCTGATTATCTCACTAATTTTTGCACTTTTAACCGTTGATCTTTTAATGAACCGGTTTAACGGATTAACCGGTAAAGAGTTTAAATTTTCTTCATTGTTCCAATGGCAAATAGAAATCTCAATATTAATATTGCTTTTTCTTACAACTATTTCATCAATAATATATCCTTCAATTATTGCCTTTACATCCGACCTCCTTTCAAGACTTAAAGGAAGCTCATACGGATCAAG
Organism: uncultured Ignavibacteriaceae bacterium; assembly: GCA_964448105.1. Classification (GTDB taxonomy): domain Bacteria; phylum Bacteroidota; class Ignavibacteria; order Ignavibacteriales; family Ignavibacteriaceae; genus CAVQBP01. The sequence goes on along the minus strand of CAYUVK010000013.1, from coordinate 9,448 downwards.
GTTTCAACTTGCAAAGGCACAATTCGGCTTTAGACAGATAGTTACAGGTTTACAATTTATTATTACAATATCTTTAATTGCTGTTGTGTTTATTATCTTCGCTCAATTAAACTTCATGCTCAATAAAAATCTTGGATTTAATAAGGAACATTTACTTTCAATAACAAATCCTTACGATGAAAATATGTACAGCCGTTATGAAAATTTTAAGAATGAAGTTAGTCAATACCCGGGAGTCGTTGCCGTTACTGCCGGAGATAATGTCCCTTCCGAAAATTTTAATAATTATACGCAGGCATGGGTAAAAGGTAAGAAGATAAAAGACGGGCTTCATACTGCACAAATTGCAATTGACTACGATTATTTAAAAACACTACAAGCTAAAGTTATCGCTGGCAGGGATTTCTCACGCAGGTATAAAACTGATGCAAATGAAGTTGTGATCATTAATCAGACAGTAGCTAAAGAGCTAAATTTAAAAAATCCTATTGGAGCCGAATTGAGCGGCATAAATAATACTTCCGTTCCTCAAAAAGTCATAGGGGTAGTTGAAGATATTCATTTCGAATCTTTTAAGGAGCAGGTTCCGCCGGTTATTTTTTATCTGCGTCAATGGAGTTCATCGACCATACTGCTAAGGCTGAAAGGCAATGATATTGTATCTACGATGGAATTTCTTAAGAAAGAATGGAAGAAAATTAATCCTAACCAGCCATTTATTTATTCATTTCTGGATCAATCTTATAATAATCTTTATAAATCGGAGAAGCAAACGGGTACATTTATATTGGTATTTTGTTTTTTTGCAGTGATAGTTTCATGCATTGGGTTGTTTAGTCTTGTATCACTTTTAGCCCAAACCCGCCGGAAAGAAATTGGAATTAGAAAAGTACTGGGAGCTTCTGTTACAAATGCAATCTTTATACTGATACGTGAATATATTATACTAATTGCAGCAGCTAATATAATTGCAATTCCTATTGTTTACTATTTAATGAACAAATGGCTTAATAATTTTATTTATAGGATTCAAATTGATGTTGGGATATTTATTCTATCCGGATTATTAGCATTAATAATAGCTCTGCTTACAGTAATTTTTCAGGCAGCTAAAGCAGCAAGTGTAAACCCGGTTGAGAGTCTGCGTTATGAATGATTCACTTTATTTGATTGAAAATTAAACATAGTTTAATGACTAAATTTTAAACAATAATTTAGTGGGGTATAAAATGGGAAACAGCTTTTCTTTTTTTGAAGAAACGATTGTAAAAAAAACATTTATTATAATCCTGTTATTATTTATTTATCAATATTCTGCTTTTGCACAAGCTGTTTATGTAGATTGTAATACTGGTAATGATAATAATAAAGGGACAATAGAATCTCCGCTTTATTCTATCGGTAAAGCTGCTGAAATTATTCAAAGCAAGGATAATGATATCTTTATCATGAAAATAAATCCAGGCATATATATATTGGATAAATATATTTCTGTATTTACAGAAAAAGATATGACTGGAAAACGTATCATTATTGAAGCTAATATTTTACCGGGTGACACTTCATGGGCGCCGGAGAAAATGCCGGTAATTATAAGTACGGCAAAAAAAGAAAAACTTAATGTTGTCGCCGCTTTCTTAATTAATGAAAATCACGTTACAATAAGAGGATTAAAATTTCATGGTTATTTTTATCCGAACACAAGATATTTCCCTATCGCAAGGGTTAACAAAACAAAATCCGACTTGCTGGTTGAACAATGCATGTTTGTTGGAGACAGGGATGCTTCTCATATTCAAGTAGGAATTATTGCACATGGAGATGAAATAAAAATTGATCATTGTGTTTTTTATAATGCTAAAAATGCGGTTGTATATTGGCAGGACTCAGGAAACGGCAGTAAAACAGGAAACAGCTTTACTAACAACATTGTTTATGGAGCCTTCCAAACTGCTGTTTGGCTCGCATGGCCCGATAATGATTTTATATTCAATAATAATATAATAACAAATTGCAAACACGCTTTTATTAAAAATTCTTTCAATAAAACAAAATATTCTATAGATAACAGCTACATGGTAAATAATCAATTTTACCAGGGAGTTGCAGATAGTTCAGGTGTGCATCCCAAAGAATTTGCAATGAATGAGAATAATATAATTAAAGAAGGTAAAATTACACTAAGATTAATAGCTGAGAATGTAGACGAACCTTTACCGCTTGATTATTTACATGTTATTCCAGGAACAACAGGGTTTGATATTGGAGCAGGATTATTTAAAAAATAGCAAATTCTTCTGACGGTTTTTAGTTAAATACTTGGATTGTAAATCATCTCATATTTCACAGAGAATTAATGTTAAGAAATTATTTAAAAATATCGATCAGAAATTTCAAGAGACTAAAATTATATTCGTTAATTAATGTCGGTGGTTTAGCAATTGGTATGGCATGTACTTTTTTGATTTTGTTTTGGGTACAAAATCAATTGAGCTATGATGAATTTAATAAAAACAAAAGTGAAATATATAGAGTAATTTTCGATTTAAAAAACGGACAAAGTGCAGGTATTTGCGGAGCTTTGGCTCCTGCTCTTAAACAAGAAATACCTGAAATAAAAAATTATGTAAGGGCATGGATTGGCGGACAATGGCAAATCCATTATAAAGATAAAAAACTTCTTGAAAAAAGTCTTTATGTTGATCCGTCGTTCCTTGAAATATTCTCCTTCCCATTAATCGAAGGAGATTCACACTCTGCTTTGCTTGAATCACATAATGTTGTTATTACAAAGAATGTAGCTAAGAAATTATTTGGCAATGGCAATCCAATTGGAAAAGTAATTTATATTAACAACCGGTTTGATAAAAAAGAACCCTTTCACATTACAGGAGTTGTTGAAGACGTACCCCCAAATTCTCATATACAATTTGATTTTCTGTTTTCGTTTAATCTCCTTAAAGAATGGTATCGTCCAACGTTTGGTGAAGCGTGGTCGAATTATTCATTTGCGACTTATGTATTGGTTCAAAAAGGTAGTAATATTTCCAATCTCACCAAAAAAATTACAGAGTGTTACAACAGTCATAAACCTCAAAATCCCCACAAACTGCTGCTTCAACCGTTAAACAAGGTTTATCTTAATGCTGCAATTAAAAATTACCTGGGTCCAATTGGCAGTATTAAATATGTAAGAATATTTAGTACCATAGCTTTACTTATATTGTTGATTGCCTGCTTAAATTTTATGAACCTTTCAACTGCTATGTCAATAAAACGGGCAAAAGAAGTGGGTGTTCGTAAGGTCTTCGGTGCTTATAAAAAACAGATTATCTATCAAAATATCATCGAAGCTTGTTTATATGCATTCACCGCGTTGCCAATCTCTTTTGTCCTTATTGAATTATTTAGGCAGCCATTTCAAAATATAACAGGTATTAATCTTGATATTAATTTTCTAAGTCCGGCTTTAATTCTTACCACTATTTTTTTCGTTCTTTTAACCGGTTTGATAGCCGGCAGTTATCCTGCGTGGTATCTTTCGTCTTTCCATCCAGCAATGACTTTAAAAGGAAGATTAAAATCGGAAAGATGGGGAATTATAGTAAGAAGGATATTTATTGTAATACAATTTTCATTTTCGATTATAATTATTTCATCTACTATCATAATTTCAAAACAGATGGAATTTATTCAAAAAAAGAATTTGGGATTTGCTAAAGAAAATCTGCTCTATACCTTTACCCCCGGTTTTGATAATGATGCAATAAGAAATGAACTTTTAAAAAATCCCAAAATAATAAATGTTGGAGCGTCAGGTTTTCAAATAAATAATATTGTTTGGGATAAAAAAATTATTGATTGGTTCGGGCGCAGCTCTGACGAGGAAGTCTCCATAAATATTCTTGAAGTTGGTTATCATTTCCTTGAAACTTATAAAATGCATATGGCTGAGGGAAGGTATTACTCAACAGAGCATACTACGGATAAGACAGATGCAATTATTGTAAATGAAGCTGCCGTTCAAGCGATGCACATGAGAGCTCCCATTGGAAAAACGATGAATTTGTTTGGTAAAAGTCAGACAATTATAGGGATTGTGAAAAATTTTAATTTCGAAACGCTTCATTCTAAAATAGAACCTATAGCTATGGTACTTTATCCAAAACAGCTAAGATGTTTGGCAATAAGGTTAAAATCGGGAAATATTCCGGAAACGATAAACTATGTAAAAAATGTTTTGGCAAAGTCATATCCCAATTACGTTTTCGAGTATCATTTCCTTGATCAAAAGATTGATGAACTATACAAAGCGGAAGATCAAAGAGCGGAATTGTTCGATACCTTTTCTTTTATTTCAATTTTTATTTCATGCCTGGGATTATTTGGATTGGCTTCTTTTACAGCGGAACGTAAAACCAAAGAAATCGGAATACGCAAAGTGCTCGGCGCTTCTGCGAACGGGATAGTTGGATTGCTGGCCGGTGAATTTGTCAAGTTAGTATTGTTGGCAAATATCATTGCCTGGCCAATTGCTTATTATTTTATGAATAAATGGCTTCAGAATTTTACATATAGAATTAATTTAAGCTGGTGGATGTTTATTCTCTCCGGTGGAATTGCTTTAATAATTGCGTTGGCAACGGTAAGCTTTCAGGCAATTAAAGCAGCAACTGCAAACCCAGTAGAAAGTTTGAGGTATGAATAATAGAACACGTCTGCGTGCAGAAACATTTTCTTGTAATGCACTCCGGCGTGCAGGCACGGATTTAACGGATTAGACTGATCTTCACGGATCAGAAAATAAAAATATCCGTTTTAATCCGTTGCATCCGTCCGATCCGTGTTCTATAAACAATAGAGGAGTTATGTTAAAAAACTATTTGAAAATAGCATTTAGAAACTTTTTTCATCACAAGATACATACTTCAATTAACCTTTTCGGTCTCACTATGGGGATGGTTTGCACTTTGCTTATTCTATTATATGTAAACTATGAAATGAGTTATGATGATTTTCAAACAAATAAAAAAAATCTATACCGTGTTAACAAAGTTGCTTACGAAAACGGCGAACTGACTTATAAAAGTGCATTTACGTTTTCCGGTCAGGGATCGGTGATGAAAGATGAAATCCCCGAAGTAGAAGATTTTGTAAGACTATATAGTTCAGAAGGAGTGCTGCAATATTTTAAACCCGGTAGTAATGTAATCTCTTCGCGGGAAAATCATATTTACTATGCGGATAATTCATTTTTCAATTTATTCTCATACATTCTTTTAAAAGGTGATAAAAAATCAGCTCTCTCGAAACCGAACAGTATTGTCATTTCGGAATCAACAGCTAATAAATTTTTTGGTTCTGAAAATCCGCTCGGGAAGGTTTTAAAATATCATGGTAAAGATCTTATTGTTACAGGTATCTGCGAAGATGTTCCGCAGAATACTCATCTTCAATTTACCGAATTGTTATCATTCAGCACTTTGGCTCCTGACGATCAGAATAATTGGACCAATCATGCCTACTACACATATGTTTTATTAAAAGACAATGCCGATCCGAAAGTAGTTGAACCTAAGCTTTCAAAAGCATTTGACAAGTACATGTATAAATACTATGACAGAAACTATGTAACAAACATTTGGAATCTGCAGAGAGTAGACCGCATCTATTTATATTCAACCGACTTTACTTCAATCTCCATAGAATACGGAAATTATAAAACAGTTTTGTATTTACTCATTACTGCACTACTTGTTCTGAATATTGGATGGATCAATTTTATAAACCATTCTGCAGCCGGTATGCCCCAAAGAGCAAAAGAAATTGGAATTCGAAAAACCATTGGTGCTTCCAAAAAACAATTGCTAAAGCAGTTTGTAACTGAATCGCTTTTAATAAATTTTATAGCGTTTATAATTAGTCTTGCAATAGTAGAAAGCTCACTTAATTGGCTGAACGGTATTCTCGGAATAAATATATCCTTATTTCAAGCTCCCAACAATTGGTTTTGGGGAGCCTGGATATTGTTGTTATTCACCGGGATTCTGCTTACGTCTATTTTCCCTGCATTGTGGCTTTCTTCCATACCCACCACTTCTGCAATAAATAAAAAGCTGAATAATGCTGCAGGAGGAAATTATCTTCAAAAAGTTTTAATCACTTTCCAATTTTCTATTTCCATAGCATTAATAATAGTCACATTGATTATGCATGAACAAATTTCTTTTTCGCAGAATAAGGATTTGGGAATGAACATCGACAACATAATGGTTCTTCATGCACCGGGTTTTGGAAATCAGCTGGCAGCTCATCAACTTTTCGAGAGAACATTAACATCATACCCCGGGATTTATAAAGCTTCAGCCTCAATGAGTATTCCCGGAACAAGATTCGGCAATGGTAACTTCGGGGAAATTTATAAAGACGGTTTCGATGTTCAAAATAATTATTTCAGAATAGGAAAAGTTGACTCGAACTTTATAAGCGTGTTTAACCTCAAGTTATTAGCTGGTCATAATTTTAGTCATAAATCCGAAAATCAGAATGCAATTATTATAAATAAAGAAGCGATGAAAGTTCTGAAATTCCAAAATGCGGCAGACGCAATCGACAAATACATAAAATGGAACGGAAGACTTATTAAAGTTGTCGGCGTTGTTGATGATTTTCACCAGGAATCTTTTCATAAAGCAATAGAGCCGATTGTTTTATACGAACAGGGATTCGATCAGTATGTAGATTACATTTCAATAAAATTTAATCGCTATGAACCGGATAAATATTTACCAATAATAGAAAAAACATTTAAAGCAGTATTTCCAGGGCAACCGTTCGATTACTTTTTCCTGGATGAATTTTTTAACAAACAATACAAGAACGATATAAGTACTGACAAATTAATTTCCGGGTTTGCACTCCTGGCAATATTGATTGCGGTGCTCGGTCTATTTAATCTAATATCTCTTTCAGTTGCAAAAAGGACAAAAGAAATAGGTGTTCGCAAAGTAATTGGGGCATCGATTATTAATATTGTCGCTTTACTTATAAAAGATTTTATAAAGTGGGTTTTAATTGCAAATATAATAGCCTGGCCTGTTGCCTACTATTTTATGAATAATTGGCTTCAAAATTTTGCTTATAGAATCAACATAAGCTGGTGGATGTTTGCCCTGTCAGGCGGAATTGCTTTAGTAATAGCCTTATCAACCGTAAGCTTCCAGGCAATAAAAGCAGCAACGGCAAATCCGGTAAACAGTTTAAGGTATGAATAACAAACGCTTAGTGTTAAATGGATAAGGAGAGAATCATGTTAAAAAATTATTTCCGGATCATGATACGGAACTTGTTTAAACACAAGACTTTTTCTTTTATAAACATTCTTGGTTTAGCTGCCGGACTTACATGTGCGATTCTTATTCTGCTTTGGGTACAGGATGAATTAAACGTTGACAGATATCATAAAAACAGCGACAGGATTGCCCAGGCATATCTAAAAGGGATTAAAGATGAAAATGTTTCTTTCCAACCGACGGTCTCCCCTGCTATAGCAAAAATGTTATCCGATGAATACCCCGAAGTAATCAATACCGTTAGATTAGGAAACATGCCTGAAGTAGTACTCAAGTATAAAGATAAAATGATAGTTGAATTTGAAGGCGGTGCTTCTGATCCGTCAATCTTCTCGGTTTTTTCTTATCAATTTATAAAAGGTAATCCCAAGGCTGCTTTAGATAATCCGCATTCTATAGTTTTAACTGAATCAACAGCCCGTAAATATTTTGGATACGAAGATCCACTCGGTAAAATTTTAAAAATGGATAATAAGTATGATTTACAGGTAACCGGTGTAATAAAAGATCTGCCTGCAAATTCATATCGCAAGTTCGATTTTCTAGTCCCATTTGTTTTCTTAAAAGAATTGGGTTATGATATTGCCGGGACGCCGTTTTTCCCATGCAGTTATTTAACATACGTATTGCTTAAAAATAATGTGGATATCAGCAGCTTAAGTGAAAAAGTAAGCAAACGTATTTTTACAAAAGGACGAGAAATTACTTTTGAAATTAGCCTGGTGCCTTTTCAAGATGTTTATTTATTTGATACGGGCGGAAAGACAAAAAGTACAATACTTATATTAATTGCGTTGTTCATTTTAGGAATTGCCTGTATCAACTTTGTGAATTTATCCACGGCACGATCAATGATCCGGGCAAAAGAAATCGGGATTCGTAAAGCTACCGGTGCAACACGGTTTGAAATCGCAAGACAATTTTTATTTGAAAGTATTTTGCTGGCATTAATTGCCGGCGGCATTTCACTGGTAGTAGTTGAATTAAGTCTTTCATATTTTAACACTCTAACCGGAAAAATCTTAGCTATTCATTTAGATGATCCCATATTTGTTGTTGGTTTTATCGGGCTTACTTTATTTACCGGTATTATTGCAGGTATTTATCCTGCACTATATATTTCAAAATTTAATCCTACAAGGATTTTTAGAACGAAGACAATTAACAAAACAAAGGGATCATACCGTCAGGCACTTATAATATTTCAATTTGTGCTTTCTATATTTTTTGTTATTTGCACTATTATTTTAAGCCAACAAATTCATTACATCCGGAATTTTAACTGGGGTATTAATAAAAACAATATTGTTTACGTTCGAATGGACGGCGATGTATTGAATAAATATGACGCTGTTAAAAATGAACTGCTTAAAAATCCGAACATTCTTTCGGTTACTTCTGCATCTAATCTGCCAATAAATGTTACATCCGGCAGCTATTGGAAATGGGGAGTGAATGACGGAGTCGGACGGCGTATTTGCCCTATTATAGTTGGATATGATTTCCTTAAAACCTTTGGTGTTAAAATGAATCAGGGAAGGTTTTATTCGAGAAAATTCTCAAGTGATACATCCGATGCAATAATTGTAAACGAAGCTGCGATACAAAAGATCGGGTTAAAAGATCCTGTAGGAAAACCTTTTTATTTTGATGGCCGTAATTACCAGCTTATCGGAGTTATCAAGGATTATCAGCACAATTCTCCGCTTAATATAAAAACAGAACCGATGGTTTTCTGGCTTAAACCTGGCGGGAATAATTACCTGTTCGCAAAGATAAATCCCGGTGTAAAAGATATTGAAACAATTGGGGTAACTGTAAATTACATTCAATCTGTTTGCAACCGCTTCAGTCCTGAACGTCCATTAAATTGCCAGTTCTTAAGTGACTTCTCATTTAATGATGAAAATAATCTAGAGACAATTAATCAAATAATTTTAATAAGCACAATATTAATGATCTTTGTAGCATGTCTCGGACTCTACGGATTGTCTTCATTCTTAATCGAACAAAAGACTAAAGAAATTGGCGTACGAAAAGTTCTAGGTGCTTCTGTTCCCGGTATAGTAATTATGCTATCAAAAGAATTTTTAAAG
>CAYUVK010000012.1:0-69746 GCA_964448105.1 uncultured Ignavibacteriaceae bacterium | reverse complement strand
TACCAATTTTAAAGGATAACTTTTATATTTTCAGAGTTCTATATCGGATTTGAGGAAATGATGTGATGTTAAAAGTTAAAATAAAAAGATGAAATCATTCTTTATTAAATTGTCATTCCTTTTAATCTCTTATTTAAAAATCTTAAAATTATCATAGTAACATTATTCTGCATAACATTGTGATACTCATAATTTAGTATTGATAGTTATTGATTTAATTGCTAAGTTATTAAATATAAAGAATTAACCGTTCTCATTTAAGAGATTATTTTAACCAAAAGTTTTAATAACATTAAGAATGATAAACAAATGAACAAGAATATTCATGTAAAGAAAAGAGCAAGCAATTGCTGGTTGGTGATAGGAGAAGGGGACAAAAACATTTTTTCTATTCATTCAAAAAGAAATATTGCTGTTCAGGTTGCTACTGTCATTGCCAAAAACCTCCATTCCGAAGTAATAATACATGATAGAAACGGCAGAGTAATAAAGAAATCCCCCGTAATTCGCTTAAACACTATTTTATAATCTTCCTTTTTGTTTTCCCGCTTTAAGATTATTTTCCTCTTTAGATTAATATTTTTTATAAACTTACTATCTATTAATATTTACAAACCAAATTATGATTATCAAAATATCAGATGATATCTTTTTATCTCAAATAAATAAGAACGATAAACCTTTGCTGGTTAAATATCTTAATGATCTGGATATTTACAAAAACACTTTAAAGATACCCCATCCATACACTTCGAGAGACGCTGAGTGGTGGATTAAACATGTAAAAGATAAAAGAATAGAAATTGGTAAGCTTACAAATTTTGCAATTAGAAATAAAAATATGAATTTGATCGGTGGAATCGGATATCATCTTAAATATGGAATTACCTCCCATAAAGATGAAGTGGGATATTGGCTTGCAAAAGATTACTGGAATAAAGGCATTATGACAAAGGTTGTAGAAAAATTTTGCGAAATAGGATTTAACGAAAATAATTTAATAAGAATCGAAGCGACTGTTTTTGAATACAACATTGCTTCCGCACGTGTGCTTGAAAAGAATGGTTTTAAAAAGGAAGGGTTATTAAAAAAATATGTTTGTAAAGATGGTTATTTTCTTAATGTCTTTTTATATGCTTATGTTAAAGAATAATTTATAATTTCACTAATATTTTAGTATAGAATTTTCCTTCCTTTTAAATTATCTTAATTATGATTCTGTTTAGTATACGATTTTCACAGGTTATAAGAACAAAAAAACAAAAATCTTATATTCATCATTAAAGATTATAAGATGAAATTCACTCTAATATATATTTTTATTTATTTCTTCGGAATATTCTTGGCAAATTCTTTCCCTCAAAGAACTAACTCCATTGAATCACCTTATTACAAGGAGGGAATAGAAGCTTTAGGGAAGAAAGATATTTCTTCGGCAGAACAATTTTTTACCAGGTCAATCAGGGAAAATTCAGATGTGCCTTCTTTATTTGAACTATCTAAAATTTATATTGATAAAGAAACTATAAGAGGAAGACGTAAAGCCAGGGAGCTTTTGGAAAAAGCAATCTGGAAAGAACCTAAAAATATTAAACTAAGATTAACCTATGCCGGTTTAATGGAAAATTACAGTAAAGGTATTGCTTTCAAAAAATATAATGATATTGTTGATATTGATAGTGAATGTGCCATTGCATGGTATAATATGGGAAGAATAAAATCACTAGAATTTGATGATTACAATAATTCTTTTAACAGAACCGAGGAAGGCATTGATTTAAATCTTCAGAAGTTTGCAAAAGAAATATTTAAAGAAGCTGAGTCATATTTGCTTAAAGCATTAAAATATGATTCATTAAATGCGAATACTTATTTAAAGCTTAGCTTTTTATATGAAGATGCAGATATGCCCGAAAAAGGTGTCCCTCTTCTTGAAAAACTTATTAAGCTTTATCCCGATAATAAGGATGCTCACCTGTTTTTAGGACTTCTTTATTATAAAACTTCAAAGATATCGGAGTCTTATAATGAATATCAAAATGCATTAATATTAATGCCGGTATCCGAAAGACTTGATTTTACTTACAATTCTGTTGTTGAATTGCTTGACCCGGTTGCAGAAGAATTAATAAAATCTCTTAAACCAATCGAAGTAAGAAAATTTATTGATGCTTTTTGGAATGCAAGTGATCCTCTTTTCTTAACTAAATATAATGAAAGACTTCTTGAACATTATTCCAGGGTAGCTTATTCGGACTTAAGATTTAGTTTGCCTGATAAGCCGGGCTGGAAAACAGATAGGGGAGAAATAGTCTTGAGATACGGAGAACCGATAAAACGAAAGCGATATAGACCGCAAATAAATGCAGGAGGAAGAACACAAGTACAGGTTAAAACCGACGTGTGGGAATATAAAAATATGACGCTTGGTTTTGAAGATACATATATGTCGGGAAATTTTGTCTTTTCTGCTCCAGCACCCGGAAGCAGGTATATTCCTCAGTTTGAAGGGAACACACTTGATTTTGCCGATTATCTTAGAAGAGTACGTTTTGAAAGTTATAATCCCAAATATGAAGGACCTGCATTTACCATTCCTTATAACATAGTTCAATTTAAAGATTTGTATCATCCAAATAACACCGATGTATATTTCAATTATGCTCTTAGTTATAACGATAGCTCCCTAAAAAGTAATATTATTAATTATAAGTATGAGTGGGGATTATTCTTTAATGATAATTATTATAACTCAATTTATAGAAATAAAGGAAGTATCACCGGGCTTCCTGCTTCTGCAGCTATTAAAAATGATTCAATCAACTACGCTGTCAATTCTGCAGAAATGACGGTAAGGCCCGATTCAGGTTATCTTGCTTTTGAAATAATTAGAGCTGTTGATAAAGGTGTGTCATCAAATCATGAAAAATTTAAAGCTTCGGTTTTTAATACAAGTAATCTGGATATTAGCGATATACTTTTAGCTGAAAAAATCGATAAAGATCAAAAAGAAAGTTTCCCTGTAAAAAGAGGAGATATAAATATACTCCCTAACCCCACCTTCACATTTACAAAAGATAATAAACTGTTTTTATATTATGAAATTTATAACCTTGCAACTAATAAAAATGGTTTAACAGACTTCGAGCAAAAAATAACTATTAAAGAAGTTAACAACGAAAATGATTTGGAGAAAGCGGTTAATACCTTTCTCAACCTTGTAGGTTTCAATAAAAAGCAAGAAGGAATTACTTTATCTTCGAGGTATCAAACATTAGATAAGAATTCTCAAATGTATCTTCAACTTGATATGAATAAATTAAAACCGGGCAGCTATGTTATTTTAGTTACAATATTTGATAATATTTCAAAAAAAGAAGCGTCGCAATCAACGGTTGTTAAATGGCAGTAAAGAAGTTATTTAAAACAGAAAAATATTTTTACAGAAGAAATATTCAGGTAAGTCTTATTATCAGCTTACTGATCGCCATATTACTTTTTAATTTTTTCCCGGATCTAAAAGATTCAAAAACAAATCTCATTAAAATCGAATCGCCATTAATAACAATTAATGATATCCCGCAGACAACTCAAAAAGAAGAAGACAAAATTTCATTTACAGCTAAACCGCCGCTCCCGGCAATTATAATCCCCGATGATATTCTAAATATAGAAACCCTTGACGACATAAAAATTAAAGCCGAAGATAATACTAATAATATTAATGGACTTGTTTTATCAAAAACAGAAAATAAAGTAAATGATATTAAAATTACTTCTTTCGTTCCAAAACAAATTCTGGAAGTTGTTCCTGGAAAAGCTGAAAATAATTTTAAAGGAATAATATATTTATCATTAAAGATCGGGAAAGATGGAAAAGTAATTGAACACAAAGTTCTAGTTAATACCACTAATTCCACCGAATGTTTAAAGCAAGTAATCGCAGCTGCTTATAATTCAAGATGGGAACCTGTAACAATTGGAGGGGAAAAAAAGGAATACTGGATTGAAAAAACATATAGATTCAACAACTAAATAGCCACGAAAATTATTCGCAGTCAACGTAAATGATTCATATCCTCGAAATTTCAAATGATTTTAAACACAATATTTAGTGATTTTTATAACATTTATCATTTTGGTACAGATTTAGCATGTGATATAGTGCAAGTGGTTCAAAATATAGGGAAAGGGATAGGTTCTATGAATACTGAAGATAATTTTGTACGTGGATTTATTAATGGTTTAGCTATAGAAGTAGCTTTCATCATTTTTGTTGTCCTAGTTGCTTTAGTTATTTAAAATAAAAAGGATTATAATTTAACGAAAAATAATATAGTCTTCCGGGGAAGTTAAAGTAAAGAGTTTTATCTATCCCTTACCCTTAAAGCCATAAAGTAAATTTTATGGCTTTTTTAGTCTCTTCAAAGATTACCACAATTAACAATTTAATAAAACCTAATACTTCGGCATATTATTCTATTTTAGTATTTTTGTTACCATAATAAAAATTTATTAGTTGATGATACCGATTAAAAAAATCTCCTTACTAATTTTAATTATCTCATTTTTAATGTTCCCTCAAAAAACAGAACATCCGAAATTAATAGTGGGAATTGTTATTGACCAGATGCGATACGATTATCTCATTAAATTTAATAGATATTTCGGGCATGACGGATTTAACAAATTAACAAACAATGGTAGTGATTTTACTCATGCACATTTTAATTATGTACCTACTTTTACAGCACCGGGGCATTCTTCAATATACACAGGTACTACCCCATTCTATCATGGAATTATAGCTAATGATTGGTTTGACAGGATTAAAAATCATATGGTCAGCAGTGTTGCAGGTGACTCATTTCAGAGTGTTGGAATTCAGTCGGACGAAGGGAAAAGATCACCCAACAATTTATTGGCAACCACAATAACAGATCAATTAAAAATTGCTACTAACGGGAAAGCCAAAGTGGTTAGTATTTCGCTAAAAGATCGTGCAGCTATTCTTCCCGGCGGGCATTCTGCCGATGAAGCTTTTTGGTATTCAAATAAAAGCGGAAACTTTATTTCATCAACTTATTATATGAACAAACTTCCGGATTGGGTTAAAGATTTCTATCAAAGGAAATTACCGGATTCATTTATTTCACAAGATTGGGATTTATCTTTACCTGATTCGGATTATCAAATTAGTTCACCTGATGAAACAAAATATGAATCTGATGTTTTTAACGAGGGAAGAACTTCTTTTCCCCATTCATTAAAAAATGTTGATAGCAATTTAAAATATTCTGCTTTGATTAAAACTCCTTTTGGTAACCAGCTTGTCCTAGAATTTGCAAAAGCAGCTATTGTAAATGAAAACTTAGGAAAAAACTCTGTACCTGATTTTCTTGCTGTTAGTTTTTCATCAACAGATTATATTGGTCATGAATACGGACCTAACTCTTTTGAAATTGAAGATACATATATTAAACTTGATAAACAGATTGCGGAGCTGCTTTCGGTTTTAGATAAACAGATTGGGAAGGGAAACTACTTGCTTTTTTTAACTGCTGACCACGGTATAATGGAATCACCGGGCTATCTTGAAAAATTAAAAATAAATGGAGAAAATTTTGATACAAAAATTTTTTACGATTCACTCAAATCATTTGCTTTAAAAAATTATAATGATGAAAATATAATTAAGAATTATTCCAATCAACAAATTTTTTTAAACCATGAAATAGTTAAGAATAAAAATCTTAACCTTGTTAAAGTAGAGAAAAATTTTTCAGATTATTTTATGAATCATTTTCCACAAATATCTTTAGTTTTAACAAGAAACGAGTTACAAAAAGAGATAGCGGAAAGGAATTCAAATAATTTAATTTTAAATGGTTTTAATTTTAAGAGATCAGGTGATATTGTCTTTGAATTTGAACCAAACATTATTCCTGATCATAAAAAAGGCTCAACACATGGTTCAACATATAACTACGATACTCATATACCCATAATTTTTTATGGCTGGCATATTCCCCGGCAGAAGGTTAATACTCCGGTTTATATTGTAGATATTGCTCCCACTATTGCAAATCTGATCGGCATTACAGAACCAAATGCATGTATTGGGATTCCTATAATTAAATAATAATAGTTCTCTAGACTTTTAAAGTCTCCCCCTCTGATTTAGCAATAACTGCAGCACCGCATGAATCACTCCAGACATTAACTGTTGTTCTGCACATATCGAGAATTCTATCTACAGCAAGAATAAGACCCACACCCTCTAAAGGAAGGCCTACAGATGATAGGACCACAGTAATCATTACAAGCCCAGCCATTGGAATTCCGGCAGCACCAATTGAAGCAAGCAATGCCGTAAATACAACTACAAACTGCTGAACAAATCCTAAATGAATTCCATATGCCTGCGCTATAAATATTGCTGCAACAAATTCATATAAAGCAGTTCCATCCATATTTACCGTAGCTCCCAAGGGAAGAACAAAGCTAGTAATCTTATTTGATACCCCAACCTCATTTTCAACTGCTTCAAGAGTAAGGGGTAAAGTTGCGGATGATGATGAAGTAGAAAATGCAGTTAATAAAGGAGTTGTCATAGCTTTAAAATGATGCCATGGATTAACCTTCCCATAAAGTCTTAATATTAATGGTAGGGTAACAAATGCATGAAAGATTAACCCTAAAAGAACTGAGGACATATATAAGCCTAGTCGTTGAACAATCCCCATCAAAGCGGCTTTATCTGCAGCTTGTTCCGCGACAACACCTGCAACTATACCAAGTATTCCTAAAGGAGCAAATTTTATAACGAATGAAGTTATTTTCATCATAACTTCAAAGCCGGCATTGATTAAATTTATAAAAGGATTTTTATACTCATCGGAAATTTTATTTATAAAGTAGCCGACAAGAATTGAGAAAAAAATTATTGCAAGCATATCTGCTTTTGCCAGGGCATCAAAAATATTGGTTGGAACAAGACGCAAAAGTATATTTCCCAAATCACCTGATGAGCCGATTTCCGACACATTTTTTTGAAAACCTAAATCTGCACCAACACCTGGTTGAATTAGATTAACAAGTGTTAACCCGACTAAAATTGCGAAAAGGCTTGTAATTAAATAATAAGTTAAAGTTTTTAGTCCGAGCTTACCCAGATTAGAAGCCCCTCCAATATTTGCAACCCCAGATATTATAGAAGTTAAAATTAAGGGCACAATAATCATTTTTAATGCTCTTAAAAAAAGATCTCCCATCCATGTTATATATTTTACATAATCGGTAAAAAACAATCCGAAGATTACAGCCAGTACAAGAGCAATTAAAATCTGCCAGTGAAGTTTGAGTTTAAACATTATTTATAAATTATAAAATATTACTTATTATTTCATCGCAAACTGCATAACCCGATTTTGTCAATCGAATATACTTATCGTCAATTATAAGAAATTTTTTATTCATTAATTTAGTTAAATAATCTAGGTTAATTTTTAACCAATCTTCTCCAAAAATATTCCGGAATTCATTTAAATCTAATCCTTTGCTTCGTAATGCCAGCATTATATATTCATCAAGCATTTGCTCCTTATTTATATATTCGGAATTAGCAACTGCATGATTATTTTTTTCTATTTCACTTATATATCTTTTAAGACTTGAATAATTCCACCATCTTTTACCATTCACAAAGGAATGAGATGAAGTACCAAAACTTAGGTAATCTTTATATCTCCAATATGCATTATTATGTCTGCATTCAAAACCGGGTCTGGCAAAATTAGATACTTCATATTGTTGAAAATTCTTCTCTCCTAAAAAATTTAGACACATTTCATAAAGATCTGCATCATAATCATCATCTTGAATTTTCACTTTACCGTCAATTACCATTTTATTCAGGATAGTTCCTCTTTCAAGGATTAAGCTATATGCAGAAATATGAGTAATAGGAAGTTGCACCGCAATATTTAAATTTGATATCCATTTTTCTTTTGTCTGGCCAGGTAGATTGAAAATTAAATCAATGCTGATATTTTTAAATCCGATTTCGCTGGCATCAAGAACCGTTTTAATTGCAGTTTCCTTATCATGGATCCTTGTTAAGAACTTCAATTCATCTTCATTAAAAGATTGTATGCCTATGCTGATTCTATTTATTCCTATATTATAAAATGATTTCAGTTTTTCTTTATCAACCGTTCCTGGATTTGTTTCCAATGTAATTTCTGCATTATCAGAAACATTGTAAAGTTTTTTTATTGTGGATATAATTTCTGATATATATTCCGGCTGCATTAAAGAAGGTGTCCCGCCGCCAAAGTAAATAGAAGTATAAATTCGATCAGGGGAATAAAAATTAGAATAATAGTCTATTTCTTTTTTCAATGAATTAAGATAAGGAAGAATATTATCTTCCGTAATAATAGAATAAAAATCGCAATAAATACATTTGTGATCACAAAATGGAATATGTATGTATATTACTGATTCTTTCAATTTGGTTCCGTTAGATTTGTAAAATGTGAAGGTCACCTTGAGGTGACTGCACATAATAACTTTTCAAAGATAATAAATTGTTATTAGTTATAGAAAGTACATTTTGAAGGATACCGATCTTTGACAGTGTTTTAACTTCACATTGAAGAAATACGTTTCCTTTGTATAATTCTGAATTTATTTCAAAATCTAATTTATATTAGGACTAATGTCAGTGCTCCCTTTTGCCAACTAGGATCATAACTATTTTTGAAATAAAATACTCCAAACTCTTTAAAACAAAAAATCCCTGCACTGAGTTGCAGGGATTTTTTGAATTCTGTAAACGATATTAAACTTCGGTATCAGCCTTTAAAAGTATATCAACTGCTCCGGTCATGCTATATGGGGCTGTTCCTCCACTTATATTACTTACAGTCAATATAGCCTTAAAACATTGATTCGTAAAGTTACTCAAATATAAATCAATTGCTTGAATTTGATTTTGATTTAGTTGTATAACAAAAGGAGAGTTAGGTTTCATGTATGCTGCAAGACTTACATTAGGTAAAGTCAGGCTAAATAATGGAGTCCCATTTCCATCCATTACGGTAAGATTTATATCTCCTTTTAAAGAAGGATCAGATACCGAAACTGTCCTATAAGCTGCTTGTGCAAAGGTAAGTTTTTTTATTTTATCCTGATATTCCTTATAAGTATCAGAAGCTTCAATTAAACAAAAGGACTCGGATTTTGTAATGCTGCTATTGCTTCC
Organism: uncultured Ignavibacteriaceae bacterium; assembly: GCA_964448105.1. GTDB lineage: Bacteria > Bacteroidota > Ignavibacteria > Ignavibacteriales > Ignavibacteriaceae > CAVQBP01. Next base: position 60,478 of record CAYUVK010000012.1, on the reverse strand, counting down.
TGATGCCGATATTTCTTTTGTAACCGGAACGTTTACCTCAATTGAATTAATTTCGTCGCAGCTACTCATTTGTAGAAAAAATAAAGTAATAAAAAACGGTAATAAATATTTAAATTTTTTCATTTTCACTCCTTAATTAAAATGCAAATGTTAATCCGCCTGTTAACAATGATTGAGAGCTAATGTTATAATCAAGATTTAAAACAATTACAGCTAATTTTAAAGACCCTCCCAAAGTTGCTCTGAATGTATTATCTCCATCAATACTTACTTTTAATTTTTGGCTTTGTGTTAACAGCGGATTATTTGGATCGGCTTTAACATCATAAGTAATATCGACTTTTGTTGACTCAAGTTGCAAACCGAAATATGGAGTAAAAACTCCGAAAGTTTTACTTGCATGGACATTGAATGCAAAATTACTAACATCCACTAAGTTTGTTATTTCAAAAGTGCTGTAAAGAATCTGCGCTGCAACATCAACAGGAAGTAAGGGAATATATCTGCTTATTTCATGCTGTACTCCAATACCAAACATACTTACCGAATTTTGATCTGAAATATCAATTGTAGGTAAATATCTTAACATTACTTCGGTACCCAAAATACTTACTGCAATTTGAGGATAACCAAGAGGAACAGAATTTTGATTTAATCCTGGAGGCATAGTAATATATCCCTCTGGTCCAGCATAATAAGCACCGCTTTTTTCTCCCCATATGGTTGGAGTTTTTTTATCAGCAGTATAACCATCTAATAATTGCGGAGTAAACGATTTTTGATCGTCAGGAATCATTATATACATTCCTCTAAAACTTATTGCAAAACCGAAAAGAGAAGGTATGCTTGCAGTATAATAGCCCCCTGAATTCATTGATGCGCCAAGCGTTGTAACTAAAGGTTTTGCGTAACCTGTAATATTGGCTTGACTCAACTCTGAAAATCTATCTTCAATCTGTGAAAAGACAGTTATTGTACAGAAAAAAGACATTACAAGAACTGTAAAAACTTTCTTCATTGTCCCTCCTGTTTTTTATATAACTATTTAAAGATTACGAACTTTAAAACCTATTTTAAATAAAATTGAAAGATGGAAAACAAAAATAAAAGATATAAATAATTAATTTATTAAATATCATTTAGATCAACAAAATTATTTTTATAATCTAATTAATTCTTTAGCGCCCTTTATACTAGCTTCGGTAATCATCTCTCCGCTCATAAGCTTGGCTATTTCAAGAATACGCCGTTCATTACTAAGCTTTCTTATTGAACTGACTACACGATCTTCCTCAGTTTTCTTCTCTACAAGATAATGATGATTTGCCATACCCGCAATCTGCGGCAGATGGGTAATTGCAATAACCTGGTGATAAGTAGTTAATGCTCTCATTGCCTCACCGACTTTTTGCGCTATAGGACCACTTACACCTGTATCAATTTCATCAAAAATTAAAAGCGGTGTCCTATCATTTCTTGCAAGGATGGTTTTTAATGTAAGCATTACACGGGAAACTTCTCCCCCCGAGGCAACTTTAGCCAAGGGTTTCGGGGATTCCCCTTTATTAGTAGAAATGAAAAATTCAACTGTATCATATCCCTTAGGATAGTATTTATAAGGTCTATCCCGAATTATAATTACGTCTTCATCATTTTCATCAGCTCTCTCATGTGTAATTTTAACATTAAATGAAGCATTGGTTACACCAAGATATCTCATTATTTCCTTAACCTGCTCTTCCATTTCCTTAGCGCCGTCTCTTCTATTTTTATAAAGTTTTTCAGCAGTATCTGCACAGTTTTTTGCTACAGTTTTTATTTTGTTTTCCAATTCGGTTATCTTTTCGGTAGAATCCTGTGTAATACCTAATTCTTCCCCAATTTTTTTTCTAAATTCTAGTATAGAGTTAATTGAACCACCGTATTTTTTCTTTAAAAGATTTATTGCAGATAGTCTTTCTCTTATTGATTCAAGTCTATCCGGTTCCATATCAATTTTAGAATTATAATCCCTTAAAAACTCCGATATATCTTTTATCATTGCTAATACAGATTCAAATTCTTTATTTGATTCGGAAAATGATTTATCGATTGCGGATAATTCAGTTAAAGAGCTTCTCATTTTCACCAATGAGTCATAGACAGCATTTTCGGATTCATAAAGCCCTTGATATATACTTGTCGTTAACTCCAATAATTTTTCAGAATTTTCAAGCACCTTTAATTCTTCAATGAGTTTTTCTTCTTCAACTAATTCCGGGGAAACTGCATCAATTTCTTTTGCCTGAAACAAAAAAATTTCTCTCTTTTCATTTGATGAGTCTTTATTCCCCTTGAGTTCATTTAGTTCTTTTTTCAATTTAATTAATGCATTATAAAGCCACTTGTAATTTCTCAGCAAATCTTCGGATTCGGAAAATGCATCCAAATAATCGATATGTGTTTCCGGTTTAAGTAAAGCTTGGTGTTCGTGCTGCCCGTGAAAATCCACAAGCACATCACCAAGTTCTTTCACAACGGAAAGCGGTGCTGGAGAATCATTAATAAAACAACGGTTTGAACCTTTTAAAGAAATTTCTCTTCTCAAAATCAGTTCCGGAAAGATTTCTATTTGGTTTTCTTTGAGAATATTTTCTATTCTTTTTGTCGATTCAACATCAAAAATTCCTTCAACAACAGCTTTTTGTGCCCCTTCTCTAACGGTTTCCGTGGAAGCCCGTTCGCCGATTAGAAGGTTCATTGCATCTACAAGTATGGATTTACCTGCCCCTGTTTCACCGGTAATAATATTCAAACCTTGTCCAAACTCAACATAGATATTCCTAATAAGTGCATAATCTTCAATTTTTAATGATTTTAACATTTTTTATTTCATCAATAGTTTTGAACAGAACATAGATTAAAATAACAAAATATCAGAGATGAGTTACTATGTTTAGTAATTGATTCCGGTAATTATTTCATTATAACACGAAATTTTTAGATATATTTTACAAATTAATATTGATTTTACTCCAATTAAAATTGGAAAAAACCTAAAATTCCTTTTTAAGCACTATTTATTATCTCTTTGAATATATTGAAACGCAAGATATATACCACAAATAGTTTTTGAATCAACAATCTCATTATTTTTTATTTTTTCTTCGATTTCATCTAAGGTAAATTCAAATACTTCCATACCATGTTCACCCTCTTCCCTATTATGATTTCCCGGAACTAATGCTTTTGCGAGGTAAATATGTAATATTTCTGTGCAAAAACCAGGTGTGGTATAGATATGACCTAATTTTTCCACTTTTTCTGCCTTATAACCGGTTTCTTCTTCAAGCTCTCTTACTGCACAAATGTATGGATCTTCATTAAATTCTAATTTCCCCGCCGGTAATTCAAGTATTTTTTTTTGAAACGGATATCTAAACTGGTTTACCAATATAATTTTTCCGTCTTCTTTTACAGGTACAACAACAGCACCCCCTGGATGAATGGCAACTTCTCGTATTCCTTTGTTCCCGCTGTCATATTCTATTTCATCTACTTTCAGATCAAAAACTTTCCCCTTAAATAAAATATTACTTTTAATCAATTTAAAATTCATCATTTACTTCTCAGCATTATTATAATTTATCACTTCTATTAATTATATCGTAAAGTAAAAAATAACAATCTAAAAGATTGCAGAATATTTATTAAACTAATAGTCTGTTATTGATATGGTATATTCTTCTTTTTTAATTTCTATAATTGTGATCATAATACGGAACTAGTTCATGCCCGAGAAACTTTAAAAGAGCAGTAATCACACCAAGGTCATCAAGATAACCAACTAAAGGAGCAATATCGGGAATTGCATCAATCGGTGAAATAAAATAGACCAGAGCTGCAACTACAATTGCTTTCCGGTGCCATGATACATACGGATCACGCATATAATTAAATAATGCAACTATGTCTTTTGCAAATGATATTTTCTTTCCTACCCTTTCAAGCTTTTCCCATAAATTTTCCTCGACAAATTTTATTTTTTCGGCTGTTTCGGTTTCGCCGCCAAAATCCAATTCATCAAGTTCCTTAAGTTCTTCAACATTATTATCTTCATTCATGTTTAACTCCTATTTATGGAATGTAATTTTTTAAAAATTCACTTATGATATTTTTTAAACCAATCGAAAATCGAATTCCACCAGAAACGTGCATCCTGCGGTTTAACTACAAAATGATATTCATCAGGGAAGAGTAATAGTTTACTGTCTACACCGAGTCTCTGCAAGGAAGTAAATGATTGAAACGCCTGCTCTTCAGGAACCCTGTAATCATGTTCACCTTCAATAATTAACATAGGGGTCTTGGCATTTTGTATAAACCTTTGCGGGTTCCACTTTTCATACAATTCTCTGTTAGTCCATGGGGTTCCTTTAAATTCCCATTCCGGGAACCAAAGTTCTTCGGTTGTCCCCCACTCGCTAATAGTATTAAAAACTCCGTCATGACAAACAAGAGCATTAAACCTGTTGGTATGTCCTTCAATCCAGTTAATCATGTACCCGCCATATGATGCCCCTGCTGCAAATGTATTTTTGGGATCAATAAAACTAAAATGTTTTATTGAATAATCATAAACTGCCATTAAGTCTTTATAAGGCCTGCCGCCCCAATCTGTTGAAACCGCATTGGTGAAGTCCTGTCCATACCCGGTGCTCCCTGTAGGATTTGGCGCTATAACAACATAACCTTTTGAAGCAAATAATTCTGTATTCCACCTGTAATGGAAATCATCTTCCCAATGACCCTGGGGCCCGCCGTGAATTAAAAATATCATGGGATATTTTTTTGCCGGATCAAAGAATGGCGGCTTAACTAGAATTGATTGAATACTTTTTCCTTCTGCACCTTTAGTCCGGAAAGTTTCAATCGGGATCATTTCAATATTTGCAAGTCTCTCCCGGTTTAGATGAGTTATTTGTTGAGTATTTCCATTATCTATATTCATTGAAAATATTTCATATGGCTGTGTCGATTTCTGCTGTTTGAAATAAATAGTCTTATCATCGGGAGAAATAATTAACCCGGTATTGCTGTGATTTTTTAATACCATATTAATCTTAGCAGTATTAATATCAATTTTATAAATTGAATTAAAGATCTCATTTTCTGCTGTGAAAAAAATTGTTTTTGAATCATGTGACCAAACTATTTGTCCAACCGATCTATCAAAATTTTTAGTGAGATTTTTTAATTTGCCGTTTGATCGATTATATAAAACTAAAAAAGATTGATCTGATTCATGACCTGCAACAAGCATTGAAGTAAATGCAACATATTTACCATCAGGAGAATAAACCGGCTGGTTATCATTCCCTTTGCTTTCAGAAATTTTCTTTGCGATTGCTCCCCTATCTTTTTTTATATCAGAAAGATTAACCTCATAAATCTCATTATTCGTACTTGTAGCAACTATTGTATCCGGGTTCATTGTATAAGCAATTTCTTTATCATCCGGAGAGAAATTAAAATCATTTTCACTGCCGAGATCGAGCGGCGGAACATCGTTATGCATTTTATAATCTAGATCATCATATTCTTTTGATTCCGTATCAAATAAAAATAGATGGCTTCTTTCACCGTTAAGCCAGCGGTTCCAATATCTGTACATTAAATGAGTAAGAATCCGAACATCAACTTTTGATGCTTTCTTCTCTTCATCAACTTTTTTATTACAATCTTGAGACCCGCAATCAGGATAAACTGATGAAGTTAAGAGAAACTTTTTCCCATCATGCGACCACCGGAAATCATCGACTCCGGTATAAAAATCCGTTAATTGAATATCACTGGAACCATCCAAATTGCAGGTATGAATTTGGTCATTAATAAGATATGTTATTTTTTTACCGTCCGGCGAGAAACATGGTTTTGATTCCATTTCTTCAGAATTTTTTAAAGGATGGAGATTGCTCCCATCTATGTTCACCAGGTAAATGTCACTGTTGCCTTTATTATCTTCCATATCATAAGAAGTCACATCAAATACTAGGGTTTTGCCATCCGGGGAAAGATCAAAAGAACCAATTCTTTTCATTGCCCATAAATCATCAGCTGTTAATGGATGTTCTACTTGTGCAATAATTATGGTTTGTAATAGTATAAATACTGTTAAAAAAGTTTTCATCGTTTTCTTGAATTGTTTTTCCATTATAATTATAAAAATAGTGGAACTCATTTTGAAAGGCAATGAAACAAAAAGGTTAATAGCGGTTGTTTAGTTAAAATATATCATGTATCATAAAATATTTCATATTGAACGAATAAATATTTAGGGAAATAAAACAATAACATTGATTAAGCGTCTAATATTATATTTATCTTTTTTCTTATTAAATTAAACTTTAGTAATTTTAACGACTGGTTAAAATCTTTTTGAAAAAGATAATAAATGGGAGGCTGTATGGCATTCCGCGAACAACAAAAATATCTTGATTTGTTAAAAAAATATGAAAGAAAATTTGCCCGTAAAGAAACTGAAGAATATAAAATGTTCTTAAAAATGCAAAAAGATGATGAAGATTTTGATTCTGTTTCATTAAAGCGATTAAAAGAATTATACGATAAATATAACGTCCCGGTAGATAAATCCAAGTATGATTCATTCTTCAAAAAAAAGGAAGAATAAAGTGAAAATTTTTTACGGGGAGAAAAGGGGATATATTTTCAATTTACATTGTTTAATATCACTATGATGATTATTTTGCTGCCCATTTTTATTTTTGAGGTACTTTAATGAATTATAAGCTGTTAAATAGGATATTTGCTTCGGTTGTATTTTTAATTTCCGCAATTGTATTGTTTTCTACCGTTCAGCCATCAGTTTCGTTCTGGGATTGCGGTGAATTTATAGCAGCTGGATATTATCTTCAAGTTCCGCATCCTCCGGGTGCCCCTTTCATTTCTATTCTAGATAGAATTTTTTCTCTATTGCCTATCGCCGGAAATATCGGACTAAGGGTGAACGTAATATCTGTTTTATCCAGTGCTTTTGCAATATTATTTCTTTATTTAATAGCAGTAAAGCTTATAGAAAATTATCGAGGGAAAAAACCGGAAAATATCTGGGAAGCTGTCTCAACTTACCTTGCAGCCGCAATTGGTGCACTTTCCTTTTCATTCAGCGATACCTTTTGGTTTAATGGTGTTGAAGCAGAAGTATATGCGATGAGTACATTTTTGTTTGCTTTTGTTGCCTGGCTGATGATGCAATGGCATGAAAGAGCAGATCAAAAAGACAATGAAAAATATCTATTGATGATTGCTTATATAATCGGTATAGCTACAGGGGTTCATCTTATGAGCGTACTTGCTATAGTACCGGTTGTTATGATAATACTTTTTAGGAAGTATGTTGAAAATGAAGAAGAAACTAAAAAAACCGGTTATATTTTTCTTGCTCATGTTGGTATTATCCTGATCGTTGCTTTTGTAATGTGGGCTTCTCAACAATCCTCAACACCACCAACTCCGCAGGAGTATCAAGCATACGATACAAAATTTAAAATGATAATTCTGGGAATTAGCGTTGTTATTATGGGTGTTTTCTGGAGGAAAATCTTCAATAAGAATTCTTTCTATTTACCGTTACTAATAGGCGGTTTTGCTTTATTTACAGTGTATCCGGGAGTTGTAAAAATACTCCCCGGTGTGCTGGCAGATATAGCATCCAATAATGATTTCTTAGGGGGATTTTTATTTGTATTAATTCTAGGATTACTAGGTTACGGAGTCTATTATTCAACAAAAGAAAAGAAGCCTACACTGCATCTTATATTTTTATCTTTTTGTTTTATATTGATTGGCTTTACGACCTTCTCAATGGTTATTATCCGTGCAAATGATGATCCCCCGATGAATGAAAATCAGCCGGATACATTTACCGAACTAGTTACTTACTTAAATAGAGAGCAATACGGTGATTTCCCCACATTCAAAAGAAGATTCTCTTCAGATAATATGCACCGGCGAACATATACAAACTTTTCAAGTGACCTGGATTTCTTCTGGACTTACCAGATGAATCATATGATGACAAGATACTGGCTTTGGAATTATGCAGGAAGAGAAAGCTGGGTTCAGGATGCCGGCGTAGATATTGCCCCATTTAACCAGATCGGAAATGTCTTCGGGAAATTTTTAGGAATCCGTTTTGCCGGTAAAGTAAAGGATTCTCTCTATGGTATTCCTTTCCTTCTCGGTTTGCTTGGAATTTATTTTCATTTCCGGAAAGACTGGAAGATGGCAGCGGTCTTTATGATTACATTTATACTAATGGGATATCTCACGGCCTTTTATCAAAACCAGCAGGACCCGCAGCCAAGGGAAAGAGATTACTTTTATGTAGGTGCCTTTTTTGTTTTTTCAATCTGGATTGCAATTGCAGTTAAAGAAATAGCTGCCTTAGTTTATGATAAATTAAAAAACTCATCTTTTAGAAATGCAGGTGTAGCCGGGGTTTTAGTTTTGGGTGTAGTTTTTGTACCGGTGAATATGCTGCAAACCAACTACTTTACACATGACAGATCAAAAAACTGGGTACCCTGGGACTATTCTTATAACCTTCTGCAAAGCTGTGCTCCGAATGCAGTTCTATTTACAAATGGTGATAACGATACTTTTCCTCTCTGGTATTTGCAGGATGTTGAAGGTGTAAGAAGGGATGTGAAAATTGCAAATCTAAGTCTTCTAAATACTTCATGGTATATTAAACAGTTAAAAAATGATGACCCTTATCATGTCGGGACTGTAAATATCCGGATGTCTGATGCACAAATTGATCAGCTAGGTCCTATGAGATGGAACGCGCAAAAAGTTACAATCGCTGCACCCAAACCTAATCCGAATGAAACTATGAAAGACCTTTTTCAGAAATACAAAATTACAGATTCAAGTGTTATGAAATCTGGAAATATAACGTGGACTATGAAACCGACTTTAAGTTTTGGCGATGTCCAGGCTATTAGGGTTCAGGATATTATGGTGAAAGAAATAGTTGAAGCAAATACATGGCAAAGACCTATTTATTTTGCTGTAACAGTTTCTCAAGATGGCAAAATAGGGTTGGACGATTACTTGAAAAGCGAAGGAATGGCAACAAGATTAGTTCCAGAAAAGAGTAAAGGGAATTATGATTTTATAAACCCGGATATTATTGCAAAACAAATAAAAGAAAATCCCGGATACAGTAAGACCTACAAACCCGGTTTTAAATTCCGCGGGTTAAATAATCCAAATATCTTTTTCGATGATAATCATAAAAGGATGACCCAAAATTACCGGAATGCTTTTATGTCTTTAGCTTATTATTATATAAATCATAACGAGAATCAGCTTGCTGTAAATACTTTAGATGAGATGCAGGAAAAAATGCCGAGAAATGTAATCGGGATGGAATATCCTTTATTATATAATGTTGCTAATATGTATTACAATATCGGTAAAATAGAAAAAGCAAAAGAACTATTTGCTGAAGTTGAAGAAGATGCCGTTAAAGATATGGAAGAAAATCCGACTAATTTAACTTCATATTTTAGCCCGTATAGAATTCTTTTAGATCTTTATGGAAAAGAAAATAAATACGACAAATTAGTGGACATATGGAAACGTATTCAGGTATACTATCCAAATGATCCGACTGTAAAAGCCAATATAGATAGATACAGTAAACTTGCAAAGAGTCTTCCCGTTAAACCTGATAGTATATCGCAAGCACCAAAAAATTGATATTACATTTTAAAAACCTTTTTTAAGCGGTTAATAGCCGCTTATTTTTTTAATTATACTTTGCAGCTAAATGAAAATATTAGTTAATGCCTTATCAGGAATCGGAGATGCACTATTGTTTACTCCCGCACTAAAACTCATTTCTAAGGCTGTATCCGATTCCCAGATTGACGCCTTAGTTATGCTGAAAGGTGCAAAAGATATTTTTGAAAGGAATCAGAATATAAACAAAGTTATTTATTTTGATTTCTTAAAAGCAGGTGCATTTGCATCATTCAAATTTATTTTAAGCTTAAGAAAAAAGTATGATGCATCCATAAACATTTACCCTTCAAACCGGAAAGAATATAATATTATTAATTTTTTAATAGGAGCAAAAAAAAGAGCAGGGGTAGAATATTTAAGAAAGAATCCGCAAAACTTCGGTTTTTTAAATAATATAAGATTCACAGAGGAAGACTCTCTTCATAATGTTCAAACAAATATTCTGTTAGTTGAAAAATTATTTGATCTTTCTTTTGATGAAGAACCTGATCTAGAGTTCCCTTTAAATACAGAGGATAAAAACTATGCTGCATCATATTTAAATAATTTAAGAATTGGAGAAGGAGATCTTTTAATCGGCTTTCACCCGGGTTCTGCTACTTTAAAAAATCATATAAAACGAAGATGGGAACCGGAAAAGTTTATTGAATTGGGCAAGAAACTAATTAATGAATATAATGCTAAAATTTTAATATTCGGCGGTCCGGATGAAAGTGAACTGAAAAATTCAATAAATGAACAGATAAATTCAACTTTTGAACATGCTAATTCTTATGTTATTAATAATGAGAATTTAGCTCAAAGTGCGGCAATTATGAAAGTATGTAAAGTATTTATAACAAATGATTCCAGCCTTATGCATGTTGCTTCGGCAATGAAATTAAATGTTGTGGCAATTATTGGTCCTACAAACCCGGCTTATATTTATCCATGGAATACAAAACATAAAATTGTTAGTCTCGGATTAAATTGCTCTCCTTGCTTTATTTATTCGCCCCGTCCATTAATTTGTTTTAGAGATGATGTAAAATTCAAATGTATAAAAGAATTATCTGTTGATTTGGTTTATCAAGCAATCACTAAATTTATTTGATTGTACCTTTCATATAATTAACAATTGCTTCAACATCATCAAACACTTTAACAAATTTTTCGGGCCTTTTTTCATGTTCCAATTGTTTTTCCATAATATTTACAATTTCTTTCCATATATTAGAATGACAAGCAACCGGTTTTATATTCAACATCTTTTTATTCATCATTTCCCAGACCACAGCAAGCTCTAAAAGAGTTCCGGTTCCTCCTTGTAAAACTACATAAGCATCACCTATTTCAACTAACTTTAAAATTCTTTCAAAAAGAGTTTCGCATTTAATTTCCCTGGTCAAATATTTACTTGGTGCTGCTCCCCATAAATCAACCGTAACTCCAATAGCTTCGCCGCCATTTTCAACTGCACCTTTTGAAACGGCATTCATTATTCCCTGGAACCCGCCGGTACAAACATTAAAATTATTTTCTGCCAATCGCTTGCCTAATTTATAAGCCGTTTTAAATTCTTCATTTTCTTCCTTGGGCTGTGAGCTGCCGAATACTGTAACTGTTTTTTTCATAAAGATAATTTATAACCTAATTTTAAGATGAAATTTAATTGATTATACCCTTGAATTCTGGGTGCATCACCTGATACTGCCGGATAAATGATAAAATTATAATCTATAACAGGCATAATAACAAAGGGATCTAAATAATCCAATGTTAATCCTGTCGAGAATTGTAATGCAGTTTTATAATCATATCTCGGTGAGGATAGAATAACAGGATTTAGTCTAAAAATACCGAGTCCTGCCTGGATAAATACGGGATGAAACTGTTCCAAGAAATGATATCTGTAAGACGAAAAAAATGTAAAAGTTTCAATTTTAACATTCAACAAATTTGCTGATAAATAAGAGTAATGGGTAAGCAAGGAATTATAAACTATCGCAGCTACCAAAGCATTGTTGTTATTAAAATAAAATGAAGATTCTAATGAATAACTATAATTATCATCAGCTGAATAAGTATAATTTTCTATCGTATAACTTTTTGCAATTCCCAGCCTCGTAACTCTGCCCAAACCTAAAGAAAAGATAACACTCTGGGGTTTTGAATCAGTCTCTTCCATTTTATTTCTATTAAATAAATTATCGTTTAGTTCAATTGTAAATTGGAAAGTTTCGTATGGGAAAGTCCACTTAAAATAATTTAAAGAATGAACATTGTGTGAAACACCGGCATATCCCATTTTAAAGCTGATGCCTTTATAATTGATCCCAATATCTGCACCGTGAGTATAATAATTTTGTAATCCTGTTTTATTCCCGGAAGAATAATTGCCTATAAAAATATCTTGAATGTAAGAAAAACCATTTCCGAGATTTAATGGTTTCCATATAAACGATAAACCGGCATGCAGGGCTGCATCATTAGGAAAATCAGACCAATCGGTAAAAATAGTTTTAAAAGATGATTCCCCGTTTCCTTTTGAATCTCTCTTATCAAATGGTTTTGAGATACTTAAACTAATTGGCAGAGAGAAATAATTATTTTCTGCTGTAATAAAATATGCACCTACATTTAGTTGTGTAGGCGGAGGATCATAGCTTTCATAATTTTCTTCGGCAAAACTTTCAAATTTAACTGCGGGTCCTAAATTCATAATTGAAAATCCTAAATTTAGTCTTCTATTCCAAAGCTCTGGATTGTATAATAAACCAAGACTAATAAAGAATCCGCTTGGAGTTATTTTAGGCCCATTCCAGTAAGCATATCTTAATTGTATCCCGGCACTAATATTACTACCTAACCTTCTTGCATAGCCAGCAGAAAAGCTTCTTTGATAAATATATACTTTTTCGGTACCAACCGGATCATCGGCTGTAGTTATAAGAGTTTCTCCAAAATCCCAATTATTATAACTAATTCCAAACGAATTGATACTATCTATATTATAATAGAAAGTAAAATCCGTTAAAGGGAGTGGACCTGCACCGATCATCTGAAATGAATTACGATAAAAGGAAAGTTTATATTTATCGGTTAAATTCAATTTAGCGGGATTGTAAATTAGTGCATCATCATTTGTTAAAGAAGCAACACCTTGCCACCCGGTGCCGAATGATGAAATGGAATGCGGTAAATAAACAAAATCAAAGGCTTGTGTACCTTGTGCATATAAATTAAAATACAATAAAATAAAAACTAGCAAATTTAAGATTAGAATTTTCATTTTTACCCCTTTTCTAAAAGAAAAGATCTTTATATCCAAAATTAAGGATTGCAGTCTTTATTCACTAATCAAAAATTTTTATAAGCAGGATAACTATTCATAAAAATTTTTATTCCACTTATGAATTTTTAATTTATCCAATAATTGAAACGGGAGCGAACCTTTTTCAACACTTTTAATATTTGCCAGCAGGTTTTTTTCACTTCTCATACCCGGTATTACGGTAGTAACTGCATCATAACTAATTACATATCTCAAAGCAGCTTCGGCTCTTGAATCAGTTTTATCTCTTACATCTTCCCAGATTTTATCAACTCTTTCCTGAACATCAATTTTCCTCGTACCTCTAAAATAATCATTTCTAAAATCTCCAACGGGAAATTTTGTATCATGGGTTACATTACCTGTTAGTGCACCTTCATCAAACGGAACTCTTGCTATAACACTAATTTTATTCTTCCTGCAGAATGGAAACAAGTAATCAATAGGTTTTTGTTCAAAAATATTAAAGATAACCTGGAAAGAATTAATTAAACCGGTTTTGCCGGCTTCAATCCCGTTTTCAGATTGATGATCATTTATTGATATTCCCCAGAAACGTACTTTGCCGTCCTTTTTTAATTTTTCAACTGCTTCCTTCCATTCATCTTCATTTGCCCATTTACCGTTCCATACATGAAACTGCATTAAATCAACATGATCTCTTTTTAAATTTTTTAGGCTTTCTTCTGTTTTTTCAATTATATAATTCTTTGGGTAAGAATCTTTTAATGTTGAACTGTTTCCAGCCGGCCATTCCCATTTTTTTGATGGGATCTTAGAAGCAATAAATATTTCCTTTCCAAATTCTTTTTCTGCTTCACCTAAAAGTTTTTCACTATGCCCCCTGCCGTATGCCAACGCAGTATCAAAAAAGTTAATACCTCTTTCCATAGCTTTAATTAATGTTCTTTTGGATTCGGAATCTTCTGCTCCCTTCCATTCTGATTTTCCGATTCCCCAACAGCCAAAACCAAGAAGTGATACTTTTATATCGGAACCATTAAATTTCCTTATCTCCATATTATTTCCTTTTGTATTTACTGAAAATTAAGAATAAAATTTAAATAAGAAATAACTTTTAACAAAAATTTAAATAATTTTTACTCCCTGCCCAACCTATTTATATCTTTAAGGTCTAATATGATAGAAAATAAATTTTTTAGGAGATCAGCATGAAAAAACTATTTATTATTTTTTTATCGCCGTTACTCTTCCTGTTTTGCGGCGCTTCAATGGATAATTTCCCCATTTCTATTGGTCCCTGCTTTTTGTTTTCCGGTAATAATAGTGAAGAAAATATAAATGAAATAAAGAAAGAAGATAAACAAAGTCTTCATAAAGAATTCAATATCGAAGCAGGCAAGACTTTAAATATTGATTTAAATTCCGGAGGCGCAATAACTATTTTAGGATGGGATAAAAATGTTTTATCAGCAGATGTCGAATCTTCATATGATAATTTAGATGATTATAATATAGAATTTAATGTAACAAATAATGGAATCGATGTTTCTTCAAAATACCAAGATTGTAACTCCAACAACAGTAATTTAGGTTTCACTTTTCATGTTCCCTCTCATTTTAATCTTCATATTGAAACTATGGGTGGAAGTATGACAATAAAAGATGTTAATGGCAAGATTGAAGGTAAAACTATGGGCGGCGCTCTTGTATTAGCCAATTTAAAAGGAAACCTTGATTTAGAGACTATGGGTGGCGCCATTAAACTTTATGATTCGGAAGTTGATGGAAGAGTACACACAATGGGCGGACCTGTTGAAATAACAAATGTAAAAGGAAATGTAAAAGGTACTACTAACGGCGGGCCCGTAATTATGAAAAATGTTACTTCAAAAGACGGAAGCAATTCGGGTGATGTTTTTACTGTTTCAAGTATGGGAGGCGACATAAACGTTGACGAAGCTCCTGCAGGTGCCGACTTAAAAACGATGGGAGGAGCAATTACAGTAAAATCTGCCAAAAAATTTGTGAAAGCCAAAACCATGGGAGGAAGTATTGAAATTGAAAATACTGACGGTGCAATTGATGCTTCAACAATGGGGGGCCATATTAATGCTGAAATAGTTGGAAATCCAAAAGAGGGTAATAAAGATGTGACTCTTTCATCAAAAGCCGGCGATATTACCTTGATAGTTCCGGATGGGTTATCAATGGATATTGATATAACATTGGCTTATACTAAAAATAATGATGGAGATTATAAAATTTACAGTGATTTCCCGATAAACCAGGAAACCACTCCCGATTGGAGCCACAAACACGGCACACCAAGAAAATTTATTTACGGCAAAGGTAAAACCGGGAATGGAAAGAATAGAATTAAAATCGAAACGATTAATGGGAATGTTTACCTAAAAAAAGGATAAATAAGAAATAATCAGGAGTCAGAAGTTGGGAGTCAAAGTAATGACTTCTGATTCTGACCTCTGATTTCTAACTTCTTTCTTCTACTTTATATTTCATCTTTCTAATTACAACTCAATATTGGTAATTTTACAATTCACATTATAAATTATTATAGTCATTAAGTTATGTCATCAAAAATATATGATATCGCAATAATAGGCGGGGGAATTGTTGGAACTGCAACTGCTATGCAGCTCCTTCTAAAGAAAAATTTATCTTTAATTCTTATAGAAACTGAAAACAAATTAGCCGCACATCAAACCGGTAGAAATAGCGGGGTTATACATTCAGGTTTATATTATAAGCCCGGCTCATTAAGGGCATCAAACTGTGTCGAAGGAAGAAATTTACTATATAGGTTTTGTGAAGAAAATCAAATAAAATTTGACAACTGCGGAAAAATTGTGGTGGCTGTTAACAAGAATGAAATACCGGCACTCAATGAACTTGAAAGAAGAGGAAAAGAAAACGGACTGCAAAATATTAGAAAAATTTCGGGTGAAGATATAAAAAATTATGAACCGCATACGGAAGGGCTGGAAGGATTGTTTGTAGGAGAAACAGGTATTGTAGATTATTATGAGGTTACAAAAGCTTATGAAAAAATTATCTTAAAAAATGCTGGTGAGGTAAAAACTAATTGTAAATTTCTATCTTTGGACAAAAGTAAAAATGAATTAATTCTTAATACTTCTTCGGGAGAAATTCAAACAAAATTTTTAATTAATTGCGGGGGACTGCAGTCAGATAGAATTGCCGATTTGTGCGGTTTAAAGACAGATATTCAGATAATTCCTTTCCGCGGCGAATATTATAAGTTGAAAAAGAAAAAAGAATACCTTGTTAATAATTTAATATACCCTGTTCCCGATCCAAGATTTCCATTCCTCGGGGTACATTTTACAAGAATGATAAACGGTGGAGTAGAAGCCGGCCCAAATGCAGTATTGGCTTTTAAAAGAGAAGGATACAAATTGAGAAACTTTTCTTTGAAAGATTTGGCAGGAATGATTAGCTTCCCGGGGTTTTGGAAAATGGGTAAGAAATATTATAGAACAGGCTTTCATGAATTCTACCGTTCACTGAGTAAATCAGCTTTTGTATCCTCTTTACAAAAATTAATTCCTGAAATTAATGATGATGATATTGTACCATATAAAGCTGGTGTACGTGCACAAGCAGTAGATAGAAACGGAAATCTTGTTGATGATTTTAGAATAATTGAAAACGAAAATATGGTACACATATTAAATGCACCATCCCCAGCAGCTACTGCATCGTTAAGTATCGGGGATAAAATTGCCAAAATGGTAATAAGCAAAATCGTTTAGATTCATAAATCCGATGAAAGAAAAATGATTTAAACCGTCAGTCTTAATTCTTTAATCTTTTTTAATTGAATAATTCCCACCCGATTCCAAAGCGGATACCTCTTGACGGCATTGGATAAAACGGAGTAATGAAATATTGATTATTTAATAAATTTTCCCAAGTAAAGTATACTATGGCAACCTTTCTAATTTGACCCACTAAAGTAAAATCAATTTTTAAAGAAGGTGAAATTTTATTATCAAAATAATTAAGAACATGTGAAGAATAAATTGAAGGAAGGTTCTGTTCACCCGTAAAATAAAAAACAAAGCCTGTTTTTAAATTCAAATTGGAATGAAATAAAATATCTTTATAATATAGCCCTCCTATAAAGTTTAGATCGGGCATGAGGTTCTCAAAATTCTTTTTGGCATTCAAATAATATTCGCCAGAAGCTTCCACCAATATTTGCTCGAATTTGTAATATATATTTAATCCAAATCCTGTTAAGTTTTTGAAATCATAAAGATATGTTCCCGAAGAAGATGCACCTAAGGCAGCATTCCTATTAAAAGCTTTAAATATTAATGAAGTATTCTTATCTGAATAATTAATACTGGCTTCGGCATTATTAATATTTTTTGACGATTGGATGATTTGATAGTTTGAGTATCCAAAATAAAATTTAAATTTTTCATCTAATTTGTAAGTTACATCTGCACCTAAACCGTGTAAATTCATATTCCCTTTGTAAAAATCTTTTCCGTTAAAATATTTATAAAATACCGACGGGATTAAATTTTCATTTAACAGTTTTAAAGATGCTATCGATGCAAGAGATAAACTATTCAAATTATTATTAGTTATTGCATAAATCTTATTTTCAATTGTGCTTGTGTTATAATTAATATGTTCAAAATTTCCTAATAGACTTATTTTAAATAATTCATTAGAATATCCCTGGTTAAAATTTATACCGTATATTTTGTTTTTATTCTTTTCTTCCGAAATGCTGGAATTGATATCGTAAATTTTATCCTGGTTAAATCTGAAATAGAAATCGAGATTACCGTTAAAATTTTTAAAAGCGTTGGAAAGCAAATTTATATTGAAATAATGTTGAATGTATTCTTCTTTCCTGTATGGAAAATTAACTGGAGCAGTTACATTATCATATAAAATATTATTTATTGCAGGATCTATTTTTGCTATACTGTCGACATTAATACCTCCGTTTAATCCTTTCTCGGATTTGATATAAACATATGTACCTACTATATTAAATGAATTTGAAAGGAAATATTTTAACCTGGTTTTTACCTGCCATATGTTAAAATCACTGTTGCCGAATGAACTGTCCACACTTCGGTTTGTTATATCAAATGAAACATTTAAATCTTTAACCAGCATGGCACTGAAAAGACCATCTACGAATGCTTCGCCGGAAGGTCCCTGGTAATACTTTACCCTTGAATACGGCGTTACCGAAAGATAATCTTTTGTAATAAAGTTCACTGATACAGGATTCGGTGAAATTCCATATAAAAATCCTCTGGGTGAAGGAATTATTTCTATAGAATCAACAAATTCCGATTGAATATTATTTAAATCCAAGGAATTTGAAAAACGATCATTATATAAAATTCCATCTTGCAGAAAACTAATCCCGCCTGCACCTGCCCCATAAATGAAAACCTGATTTGCCTGACCGATAAATCCTTTGTCCTGTACGAATGTAAACGGATACTCTCTTAATAAATCTGCAGCATAACGGTAATCATAGTGAAAAATTGTTTTATGACTTATAAAATAACTGCCATCAAATAAAGGTTTTTGCTGTAAAGGTAGCAGCGTATCAGCTTTAACAATCTTTTTCTGAGTACTAAATATACTTGTAGTATCAGTTAAGACGGAATCTTTTTTCCCCTGCTCTAATATTTGCGGACTCTTTTTAATTGTAAGAGAATCAATATTTTGAGAGTGCAAAAAAACATTTAACAAAAGAAAGATAAAAAGTAGTTTCATTATACAACAAGGAATGATCATTAATTCAAAGGCGAATAAATAATATGAGCAAAATAAATAATTAAATTTTAAGCTACAAAATAAGATGATGCAACGGATTAGGAGAAAAATTGATTTTAAACATCATTTAATAAATCAAACTCGAAATGTTTTTTCAAAATAACATATCTTTTATAAGGATTTTTTACTATCATTAATTAGTTAATAAGGGGTACGTTATAACATCAGAAAAAAACTTGGAAGAAAGAAAAAGTTTTGATCTTCAAAGATTATGAAATACAAGCTTATAACCCTGCACATTATATCCAAGTTATCGAACTTTTGAAATATCTTTTAGGCGGCGATCAAAATAACAATAGAAATTATTTCAATTGGAAATATGGTACCAATCCCATCACTGAATTTCCACTCGGTATAGTTGCTTTACATGAGGGAAAAGTAGTCGGCTTCAGGGGGTATTGTCCCCTCCGATTTCAAATAAAAGAAAAAAACGATAAGATCATTTCTCTAGTTCCAGGGGATACCTGTGTTCACCCGGACCACCGCCGAAAAGGATTATCCGTTGCCATGGGTAATAAAGCTGCCGATGAATATACGGGAAAGTATTATTTCTTTTTAAACCTAACTGCCACAAGAAATTCCTTGCCCGGTTATCTAAAGATGGGTTTTTATCCTCTTACACTAAAATCATATCTTTCAAAATATAATATGGTGGGCCTAGTCAGGTATTTATACTTTACAAAAAGACAATACAAGGGGGTTACACAAAAGATTCGATATGAAACATTTAATGATATTATAGTATCACAACAATCCAGGCCTGAAGAAATGCACTACTTGAGAGAAAGTGAGAAAACAAATGATAATAAGCTAATATTGTATCAGGATGAAAATTTCCTTAGGTGGCGTTTTTCAAATAAGCGAGATCAATACATTTTTCTTTATTGTATAGAAAACAAATCCCTTAACGGGTATATCGTTTTTCGTCTGTCAAAGAATAAACAACGAGGCTTTATCATAGATTATGCTGGAGAGGAAAAAATAATTGAAAAGATAATGAGATTTATAATAAAGGCTGGATTTTTTGATATTCTTTCCGTCTATCATTTTAATCTGCTAGATAATATAAAACATAAAGTACAAGAGCTTGGTTTCGAAGAAGAAAACCTGTTTAGATTGATTGAAAGAAAAATAAATGGTGAATTACCTTTATTGATACGACCTGTTAAAAAAAATTATACCGACAATGACTTTTTCGTTGAAGGGCTGGATTTGCGCAAAACCGAAAACTGGTATTTCAAAGGAATTAGCTATGATGATATTTAGTATTTATATTATTGTTCCTGTAACTTTCTTTAACATATCCGCTTTTAGGATAATATGGTTTTAAGAGCTGTCATTACTACTCGAAGTACCGGATAAAAATAGAATTGAACTTTAAAATATTTTAACAAATAAAAGTCAGGGATGTTTTCTTTAATCAAAAATATATTTATCTTCACAGCGAAATTTTTTTAACTATCACTAATAAAAAGGATTAAAATTATGGCAGCAGGAAAACCAATGACTAAATCACAGATAGTCGATCATCTTGCAAGTAAAACCGATACTACTAAAAAAGTTGCAAGCCAATTTTTAGATGAATTAACTTCATTGGCTCACAAGGAAGCAAAAAATTCTTTCACACTTCCGGGAATTGGTAAGTTAGTGGTAGTTGATCGGAAGAAAAGAATGGGAAGAAATCCTGCTACAGGTGAAACGATGGTAATACCTGCTAAGAAAGTCTTAAAATTCCGAATTGCTAAAGCAGCCAAAGACTCGGTTCTACCTTCTAAGAAAAAATAATTATGGTTAGGGGGCGATTAAAGCCCCCTTTTTAATTATGCATCATTTGATGAATAGGTGATTTATTTCCTATCTTTGGGCTTATATATGGAATTCCCAGATTCAGTCCTCGAACTATAAAAAGCAAAGCCAGAAAAATTGCAAAAGCAGGGGTCAGCTTACTTAATCTCCTCCTTATATCAAGTTTTATAAATTTACCAAATATAGAAACTGCAAACATTGCGGGGAAAGTACCGAGCCCAAAAAAGATCATAAAGAGCATCCCGTTAAAAGCATTTCCCGTTGAGATTGCTCCTGTCAATCCCACATAAACAAAACCGCAGGGTAAAAATCCATTTAAAAAACCAATACTTAAAAAAGATGAATAACCTTTTTGTTTAAATAAAGAACCAATAGAAGTCTTTAAGGGTGTTATTATTTTTTGAATAAAATTGATTGCTAATATTTTATTTCTAAATCTTTGCGGAATAAAAACTATAATTAAAATGATTATTCCCAAAGAAACAGAGAGAGTCTGTTGAAAACCTGAAATTACTAGTTTTTCACCAATAAAACCGAAAAGCACCCCCATTAATGCATAAGATAAAATCCTGCCCAAATTATAGAGTATTCTTCCTGCAAAAAATTTAAAATTCTCCGAATTAGAAATTGGTAAAGCTAGTGCAATTGGTCCGCACATCCCTATACAATGGAAACTTCCTACAAATCCTATTATTAAACCGGCTAATATTTCCATAAGATGTTCTAATGTTTTTGTGAAGGTGATTAAAAAGTAAAAATTTGTCATTTCGAGGGAGTCTTCGACCGAGAAATCTTTGCGGATGGTAAGATTTCTCCCTTCGGTCGAAATGACAAACACATTTTTTTGACACCCTTATACATGAGTGTATCATTAATAAATTAAAACAGACTTTTCCATCAAATAATTCTGATTATCCATTGTCCATTGGATTTCAACTTTCCAGTATCCTTTATCAATTTTTGTCATATTAAAAGTCTGGCTTCCTCTTTTATCAAGCTGAATTGGAATAGTAAAATCTTTTCTTGAATCGGATGGACGATAAAAGTATAATTTACCGTCATTGATCTGTTGTAAATATGAATCCGGAAAAGAGATATTTATTTTATTGTCTGCATAATTAAATGAAACTCTCTGCTTAAGTTCTGCGGTTCTTTTATAAGTATCAATTTGTTTTTGATAGGTTAAAGTTTTTTCATAATAATTATTAGTTACCAGATCAACTCTTTGGTTCATAAATATGATAGTTAAAATTACTGTGATTATCATGAAAATAACTATTGATATAAATATCCCGGTACCCCAATTAAATTTTACAGATTTTTTCATTAACCGTTTTCCTTTTTATTCATAGGGCCTAAAAATGATGTACTAACTTCTTCTAACAATTTTCCATTTGAATAGACATCAATAGTAATTGGTGTATTCATACTTTTTAATTCCGCCCGTGGAAGAAGAAGTAAAAATTTAGCTTCAAGATTATCCTGAGGTTCCATCAAAAGATTGCTGCCGATTACTTTTATTTCACCATTCAAATTATTTTTCAGTCTTATATTAATTCGGGCTTTATGAAAAGTCTTGTTTATTATATCCAGATCATACAAATTACTAATCATGTTGCCGGGCTGTTCCTGGAAAAGCATACCGGGAGTTCGTAATATATTTATATTAAAATCGGTTCTTGTAATTAATAAATAGCCAAGTACACCGACTAATATTGTAAGCAGAAAAGAATAACCAATCATTCTTGGAGTAAATTTAAATTTAGATTTCTTTTCTATACCATTTAAAGATGCATATCTAATTAATCCCCGCGGTCGATTTACTTTATCCATTACATAATCGCATGCATCTATACAAGCCGTACAATTCACGCATTCAAGCTGAATCCCATCCCTTATATCAATGCCGGTTGGACAAACTTCAACACATAATTTATCATTAACACAATCACCCAAGCCAACTTGCACTTCATCTTTTTTTATTTTGCCCCTTGGGTCGCCTCTTTTATAATCATATGCAATAACAATCGAATCCTGGTCAAGTAAAACCCCCTGCAGTCTGCCGTAAGGGCATACTATTGTACAAACCTGTTCGCGGAAATAAGAGAATATCCAGTAAAAAACTCCTGAGAATGCCAGCATGGAAATTAATCCGGCAATATGTTCCGATGGAGGATCGGTTATAATTTGCCACAACTTATCTATGCTTATTATGTACGAAAGAAAAATATTTGAAATAAAAAAAGAGATGCCAAAAAATATTCCGTGCTTAAGAGTTTTTTTAAATATTTTTTCTCCTGTCCAATTAGCTTTATCTAGTCTCCTTTGTGCATAAGCATCCCCTTCGATCCAATATTCAATTTTTCTAAAAACCATTTCCATAAAAATTGTTTGGGGACAGGCCCAGCCGCAAAATACTCTTCCGAATACTGCAGTGAACAGAATTATAAAAACAATTACTGCTATCATTGCAAGAACAAAAAGATGAAAATCATGCGGACCGAAAGGGATGCTGAAAAGGATAAAATTTCTGTTTGGAAAATCAAACAGCATGAATGATTGATCATGCACTTTTATAAATGGAGTAATAATTAGGATTAAAAGTAAAATTCCACTGACTATATTACGTGCATTATAAAACCTGCCAAAAGGTTTTTTAGGATAAATCCAATTTCTTTTGCCTTCTTTACTTACGGTTGATAACTGATCTCTAAACGATTTCTCTTCTTTTACTTGTTCCATCTTAAAACTTATTTATTATATTATTCATTTCTGCAATAACTAAAATTATTTTTTAGCTGTTTTCGTACTATCTGTCTCTTCCCATTTTTGTCCTTGAGGTGCTTTTGCATTAGGCGGATTAGTTCCCTTCAGTGAAAGTACATAGCTTGCTACTTCTTGAATTTCTCTTGGATTAAGCTTCCCTTCCCAGGTAAGCATCCCTTTTGCAGGGACACCATATTTTATTGTCTTAAAGACATTCTTTATACCCCCACCATGAATCCAGTATTCATCGGTTAAATTAGGGCCTATGATACCCTGTCCATTTTCTCCATGACAGGGAACGCAGTTTGCTTTAAATATTTCTTTTCCATCGCTTAGAGCCGATGCATCTATTAATCGTGTAACACTATTTTCATTTACCAAAGCACCTGATCTTATTAATTCTGCTCTTTGTAATGCTGCTTGCTGCATCTCTTCCTGGTATTCCTGGGCAGGGAGTTTCCCCGTTTTTAATACATGATAATCAAGCATATAAATAATTCCGAAAATAATTGTTCCGTAAAAAAGATAATTAAACCATGGAGGTATTCTATTATCAAGTTCTTTTATTCCATCAAAATCATGCTCCATTAAAATATCTTTTTCTTTTTCCATAGGCGCTAAACCTACAACATAATTCCTAACCTTAATAAATATATTTGAAAATCTTTTTGGTCTTTCAATTACTTTATCCATTCCGTAGTATAAAAAAGCGAAAAATACAATTATTATTATTATTGAAAATATTACCAGGTTGATATCATATATAGAAGGATCTATTTGTTCATTTTGAGTCTGTGCAATTACAGAACCGTTTACAAAAAAGAGTATAAATCCCAGTGTTTGAAGAATTAAGATTAAAAACTTCTTTTTAATTTTTATCATGGTTTCCACCTGTGTTATTTGAATTTGATTTCTCATCATTATCTAATGGCAAATTTTTCATTTTATTTAAATATATTTTATCTGCTTTAAAGTACCAGATAATAACTGCTACAAAAAAAATAACGAATACAACCATCGAAATAATCGGGTAAATGCCTATTCCTTCAATAGATTGTAAAACTTCCTTAAACATATTATTTATTTGCTGTTGTGGTATTCACTCTAATATCTGTTCCTAATCTTTGCAAATAAGCAATTAGCGCAATTATTTCTTTATTGCTCTCCGCCGGTGCTCCGTTTTTTTGCAAATCATCTGTAATTTCTTCGGCTTGTTTTCTTAAATCTTGATTTGCGATAGCTTCATATCCGTCGGGATATGGTACTCCCAATCTTCTCATCACTTCTATTTTTTTAGCAGTTGTTGTTGTATCCAGCTCATTAGTTAAAAGCCAGGGAAAGTTAGGCATTATGGAACCTGGCGACATAGAAGCAGGATTTTGCATATGCAGGTAGTGCCATAAATTTGGATATTTCCCTCCTTCCCTATGTAAGTCTGGACCGGTTCTCTTGGAACCCCATAAGAAAGGATGATCATAAACATACTCACCTGCCTTGGAATATTCACCGTATCTTTCTGTTTCGGATCTGAATGGACGAATTAATTGTGAATGACAACCTACACATCCTTCTCTTATATAAATATCCCTGCCCTGTAATTCAAGAGGAGTATATGGTTTTACGCTTGCAATTGTGGGCACATTAGATTTTACTAAAAATGTTGGAATGAATTCAACTAAACCGCCAATTAAAATTACTACTGTAGCAACAAGAGTAAACTGCCAGGGTCTCTTTTCAAGCCACCGGTGGGAGTAACCTTCCCTTTCTTTCATTTTTATCAATGCCGGAGCCTCAGCATCTTCATTGGCAACAAAACTTCCCTGCTTAGCTGTCTTATACAAATTGTAAGTCATCATTACAACACCGGTTAAATATAAAGCACCCCCTGTTGCTCTTATCATATACATTGGAATTATCTGCAGAACGGTTTCAAGGAAATTCGGATATTGAAGCTGACCGAGGGGATTAAATTGTTTCCACATTAAAGATTGTGTAATTCCCGACCAGTACATTGCAGAGACATAAAAAACAATTCCAAGAGTACCTATCCAGAAATGCACATTAGCAAGCTTTTTAGAATATAAATTAGTTTTAAATAACCTGGGAATTAACCAATAAAGAATTCCAAATGTCAAGAAACCATTCCATGCAAGTGTTCCCATATGAACATGTGCAATAATCCAATCTGTAAAATGTGCAATTGCATTTACATTTTTTAATGCAAGCATGGGACCTTCAAATGTAGCCATACCATAAGCAGTTACTGCAACAACCATAAATTTTAGTATAGGATCTTGCCTAACTTTATCCCATGCACCTCTTAGTGTTAACAAACCGTTTATCATTCCACCCCAGGAAGGAGCAATAAGCATAATTGAAAAAACTGTTCCTAATGATTGAGCCCAATCCGGTAATGCCGTATAAAGAAGATGATGCGGACCTGCCCATATGTATATAAAAATTAATGCCCAGAAATGAATTATCGAAAGCCGGTATGAATAAATAGGACGGTTGGCAGCCTTTGGTAAATAATAATACATCAAACCAAGATATGGAGTTGTTAAAAAGAAAGCTACAGCATTATGACCATACCACCATTGAACCAATGCATCCTGAACGCCTGCATAGACAGGGTAGCTTTTCATAAAACTAACAGGAAGTTCAATTGAATTAACAATATGAAGAACTGCCACTGTTACCCATGTTGCAATATAAAACCATATTGCAACATACATATGTTTTTCTCTTCTTTTAATTATTGTTCCGAACATATTAATTCCGAATGCAACCCAGACAATAACTATGGCAATATCAATAGGCCATTCAAGTTCGGCATATTCTTTACTAGTTGTTAAACCGAGCGGGAGAGAAATAGCAGCAGCAACAATAATTAATTGCCATCCCCAAAAATGGAATTTGCTTAAAAAGTCATTGAACATTCTTGCCTTACATAATCTTTGTAGGGAATAATAAACCCCCATAAAGATTGCATTCCCTACAAAAGCAAAAATTGCAGCATTTGTATGGAGAGGTCGAATGCGTCCGAATGTTGTAAAAGGAACATTAAAATTTAAAGCAGGAAAAAATAATTGGGAAGCGATAAGAAGACCAACAAGCATTCCTACTAATCCCCAAAAAATAGTAGCCACCGCGAAGCTTTTTACAATCTTATTATCGTAACTGAACTTTTCTAACTCCATTGAAGGACTCCTTTAAATACTGGATTCAATCATCATTTTTTTTAATATCTTCATTCTCTTTTTTTTCAATAGGCTGATCAAACAACATCCTTACCGCGGGTGTATAGGTATCCTTATACTGACCGCTTTTAACGGCCCATAAAAATGCAAACAGAAAACCTAAAGCAACAAGAAGGCTTATTCCAATTAATATTACAATTACAGAGATAGCAAACCTCTCTTTTTTGCAAGTAAATTTGTTGACAGTGTTGCAAATACAACGACAGAAATCGAACTTAAAGGCATTAGTATTGCAGCAACGATCGGAGAAAGCACTCCCATAACAGCGAAACTTAAGCCAATCAAATTATAAAAAAAAGAAATACCAAAACTTACTAAAATAATTTTAATACTTGCTTTAGAAAATTTTATAAAATCATAAAGCTTGTGAATATTGCCAGCATCTAAAATAGCATCGCAAGCAGGAGAAAAGTTGCTCGTATCTTCAGTAACCGCTACACCAACATCACTTTGAGATAATGCTCCGGCATCGTTTAAACCATCACCAACCATTAATATTTTTTTATTTGAATTCTGAAGATTTTTTATAAAATCAAGTTTGTCTTGAGGAGATTGCCGAAAATATAACTTTGCTTCAGTTCCAAAATATTCAAGAAGATTTTCTTTTTCACTATCGTTATCGCCCGATATTAAATTAATTGAATATTTTAAAGTTAAATTATTCAAAACTTCTTTAATCCCTTTTCTGTATTCATTGGAAAAATTAAAATAACCAATAATTTCATCATTGAAAGATAAATAAGCCCTTGTTCCGTAATCATTTTTAGGTTCAAAGTAAGTATTAAAATTATTTTGATTTGATACGAAATCTTTTGACCCAACCTTGATTCTGTTTCTTAAGACTATTCCCTCGATTCCCACACCACTCTTCTCATTAAACTCATCAATATTGAATTTTTC
Organism: uncultured Ignavibacteriaceae bacterium; assembly: GCA_964448105.1. Classification (GTDB taxonomy): domain Bacteria; phylum Bacteroidota; class Ignavibacteria; order Ignavibacteriales; family Ignavibacteriaceae; genus CAVQBP01. The sequence continues at coordinate 32,797 of CAYUVK010000012.1, read as the reverse complement.
TTTTCCTTTTAAGAAAGAATATATTTTCCTGCTTAACGGATGAGTAGAATTTCCGACTAAAGACTTTATCATTTCCTGCTGAAAACCATCGAGTTCTTTTCCAACATAACTTATATCCGAACTATTTATCTTTGTTAAAGTACCAGTTTTATCAAAAACAATTTCATTTACCTTTGCCAATTCCTCAATTGTTGATGTATTCTTTAAATAAAACTTATTTTTTCCGAAAATCCTAAGCGCATTCCCCAAAGTAAAAGGAGTTGATAAAGCCAATGCACAAGGACAGGCAACAATCAAAACAGCTGTAAAGACATTTAAGGCCGTACTTAAATTAATAGAAATCCAAATTGAAGAAGCGATTGAAGCAATTAAAAGAACCACTATTGTAAAATATTTACTAATAATATTGGACAAAGCAGTAAAGTCGCTTTCCTCTTTCCTCTGAAAGGTAGCATTATTCCACAATTGAGTTAAATAGCTTCGCGATACTTCCTTAATTACTTCAAGTTCTATTGATCCTCCAAGTTGTCTCCCACCTGCGTAAATTAACTCTCCCATTACTTTATGAACAGGTCTTGATTCCCCAGTAACAAAGCTGTAATCGATATTCCCGCTACCGCTGAATAACAAAGAATCTGCAGGGATTATTTCGTTATTTCGGATAATGACTCTATCACCTACAGCTAAATTAGAGACAGGCTTTGAAAATTCCTCTTTATTTTTTTTAACCGTAATTGAGAGAGGAAAATAAGATTTATAATTTCTTTCAAAGTTTAACGATTGATAAGTTTTTTCCTGGAACAACTTTCCAATAAGCAAAAAGAAAACAAGCCCGGTCATCGAATCAAAATAACCGGCGCCCGAATGTGTTAATATCTCGATTGCACTCCTTAAAAAAATTACTAAAATTCCGAGTGAAACCGGGAAATCAATATTAATTATTTTCTTTCTTAATCCTTTATATGCTGAAACGAAATATTCTGAACTCGAGTAGAAAAATACAGGCAGGGCTAAAATCAAATTTAAATAACCAAAAAATCTTTTAAAGAAAATATCAGTTAAATTAATTGATAAATATTCAGGAAAGCTGAATAGCATTATATTTCCAAAACAAAACCCGGCTATCCCGATTTTATAATATAACTTTTTGTTTAGAGTATTATCTCTTTTTTTCTCTATACTATCAAGATGGATTTGAGGTTCATATCCGATAGAAGCTAAAAGCTGAACAAGTTCCTTCAGACTAATCTTCTTATGATTATACCTGATTGTTAATTCTTTTTTTAGAAAATTTACTTCAGAATGATTTATCCCTTCGTTCAACTTATAAAGATTTTCAAGCAGCCAGATGCAGGAAGAACAGTGCATTTGAGGAATAGTAAATGTTACTATAGTAATTTTACTATCATTATAGTCGACAAGCTGTTTAAAAATTTTTTCGTCATCAAGATAATCATATTCTTTAGTACGATATTCTTTAAATGATTTTCCTGGAGCCTGGTCAATTGAATAATAATTATAAAGATTACTTTGATTTAAAATCTCGTAAACGGTTTTGCAGCCTGTGCAGCAGAAAAATTTTTCATCAATTGCGATACTTTTGTCTTTACATTCATCACCGCAATGATAGCATGATAATTCTTCTTTTAAATCTTTAGAACTTGACAAATATTTTAACTGTTTTAATAAATTTTTCTATAATGGACTTAGAATAGCCGAAAATTTTTTTAGTGAATATCTAAATAGTTTTAATTGTACGAATTTTGAATAATGGAACGTTGGATTAATGGAATTTTCACAAAATATTTTACCTGCTTTAAAGGCAGTCCAACTCTTCACATTCCAGAAGTTATTATTAAATCCTGAAACTTGTTTAATGAGATGAATTATTAATATAATAAAAATTGAATATATAATTTTTCATATATTGTGCCATAGAAAAATAAAAGTTAGATTTATAAATATTAAATTTTGTTATCATTTTCTTTTAAATTTCTTCATTAATGAAAAGATAACAGTTTTTAGTTCCCGAAATTGAGAAAATAGCTTTTATTCCCAAAATAATCTTTCTTAATTAGAATTTTATTCTTTCTCATAAAAAATGAAATTACTTTATTCATATTTAAGAAAATACTGGAAACTCTTAATTCTTTCATTAGTTCTTGCTGCAATAAACCAGGTTTTTTCTTTTCTTGATCCATACATTTTCAGAATTGTAATTGATAAGTATGCAACCAAATTTTCCCAGTATACTACTTCGGAATTTTTTAAGGGAGTTAGTCTATTATTAGCGGCTGCAGTAGGAGTAGCATTTGTTTCCCGGATTGCAAAAAATTTCCAGGATTATTACGTAAACGTTATTACACAGCGGCTTGGTGCAAAAATCTATTCCGACGGCATTAAACATTCTCTCGAACTTCCTTATTCTGTTTTTGAAGATCAAAGGAGCGGACAGACCTTAAGCGTTTTACAAAAAGTTCGGATCGATGTTGAAAAACTTGTAACATCTGTTATTAATGTTCTTTTTACATCTTTAGTGGGAATTATTTTTGTTACAATTTATTCAATTAGTGTCTACTGGGTTATTGCGCCGGTATTTTTTGCAGCAGTTCCTATATTAGGTACGATTAGTTCGGTTTTAAGTAAAAAGATAAAAAAGATACAACAAGTGATTGTTGCTGAAACTACTGCATTAGCAGGAACAACTACTGAATCATTACGAAATATAGAACTTGTAAAAAGTCTTGGTCTTGGCAACCAGGAAATTGAAAGACTGAATTCTACTACAGATAAAATTCTTGAGCTGGAATTAAAGAAAGTTAAATATATAAGAACTCTGAGTTTTATCCAGGGAACATCAGTAAATTTTATCAGAACAAGTATTCTTTTTATGATGTTATATTTAATTTTTATTCAGGCAATTACCGTGGGCGAGTTCTTTTCACTTTTTATCTATTCATTTTTTATTTTCGGTCCGCTTCAGAGTCTAGGGGATATTATTAATGTATATAGGGAAGCAGAAGTTTCTTTAAATAATTTTGAAGATATATTAAGAATCCCGATTGATTCAAAACCGGAAAAACCGGTCGAGCTTGGAAACATTAAAACACTTGAATTTATAGATGTTGGTTTTAAACATCAATCAAGCAAAAATAGGGCTCTTAATGGTATTTCATTTAAAACTGAAATTGGAGAAACTATCGCTTTTGTCGGGCCTTCGGGGGCAGGAAAAACTACTTTAGTTAAATTATTGGTCGGATTATACATACCTCAACAAGGACAAATTTTATATAATGGAGTTTCAAGAGACCAGATTGATTTTGATAAGCTGCGTGAAAAAATAGGTTTTGTAACTCAGGACACTCAATTATTTTCAGGAACAATTAGGGAAAATTTACTTTTTGTTAATCCCACGGCAACAGATGAAGAATGTCTCGATGTGTTAAATAAAGCAGCAGCAGGAAATTTACTTGCGAGAGCAGACAAAGGTTTAGATACTGTAATCGGAGAAGGCGGAGTAAAAGTCTCCGGCGGAGAAAAGCAAAGGTTATCTATTGCGAGAGCACTTTTACGACGACCAAATATTTTAGTTTTTGATGAGGCAACTTCTGCTTTAGATTCACTCACAGAAGAAGAAATAAGCGAAACGATTAGGAATATCTCACAAAGAAAAGATTTAATAACAATCCTTATTGCTCACCGCCTCTCAACGATTATGCACGCCGATATGATTTATGTTTTAGAAAGAGGACATATTATAGAATCAGGCAAACACGAAGAATTGGTTTATTTGAAGGGATTGTATTTTGCTATGTGGCGTCAACAGATAGGAGAAAGGGAAGATAAAAAAGAGCTGATCAATGGTTAGTTTTCATTGCATATCACTTTATTAAATATTAAATTTTTTTCATAATTTAAGTTTATTGATTTAACAAATCCTAAATACCTGATTGTAAATGAAGATTATCTGGTATCCTGAATTAGTATCTGAAATATTTATTTAACTCATTGCATAATGTATAAAAAATATCTCTTCTTTCTTGTTTTATCATGCAGCCTTATTTCTTCATGTTCACAAAAAGGGAAAACCGACCCTGTAATTTTTAAGGAAATGGATTTAAAAATGAATAAAATTGCAGAGGATTATGTTAAATTAGTTTTAAATGTTGGTTTACAAGATCCTGATTTTGTTGATGCTTATTATGGATCCAAAGAATGGCTCCCGAAGAAAGACAATTCAGTTAAAGGAGATTCTGCAGTAATTCAGAACTTATATAATAAAACAGGTATGCTGCTTGACAGCCTCGATAACTTAAGGAATGAAAGGGCAAGCGACTTGCAGGTTCTGCGATATAAATATTTATATAAGCAGCTCCTAGCTGTCAAAACAAAACTCTTTTTAATTGCCGGTGGAAAACTTTCATTTGATGAAGAAACAAAAGCACTTTATGATGCCGAAGCACCTCACTTTAATAATGAACATTTCCAAAAAATAATCGACCAGCTGGATAAAATTTTGCCTGGCAAAGGAAATGATATTGAAAAAAGGCTGGAAGAATTTAAAAAACAATTTATAATCCCTAAAGATAAATTATCATCTGTATTTAATGCTGCTATTAAAGAAGCAAGACGAAGAACTTTGCAGCATATAAGTCTGCCTAAAAATGAAAGTTTTAAGGTTGAATACGTTTCAGATAAACCATGGGGGGCATATAATTGGTACAAAGGAAACAGCTTCAGTGTTATTCAAGTTAATACCGATTTGCCAATTTATATAGATCGCGCAATTGATATTGCCTGCCACGAAGGTTACCCGGGACATCATGTTTATAATACATTAATTGAAAATCATTTATACAAAGAATTAGGCTGGGTGGAATTTTCTGTTTATGTATTATTCAGCCCGCAGTCTTTAATAGCCGAAGGAACAGCAAATTATGGAATTGATGTTGCCTTTCCCGGCAGATCCAGAATGATATTTGAGAAGGGTGTGCTTTTTCCTCTGGCAGGTTTAAATCCTTCCGATGCGGATAAATATTATGAAGTTCTGAAATTAACTAAAAAACTTGATTATGCTACAAATGAAGCTGCAAGAAATTATCTTGATGGAAAATGGACAAAGAAAGAGACTGCAAATTGGCTTGTGAAATATTCTCTTAGAACCCCTGCAAATGCCGAAAAAACCATAAGCTTTATTGAAAAGTACAGAAGCTATGTAATAAATTATAATTTAGGTAAAGATATTGTAGCTGAATATATCGATAGGGTGGGTGGTGTCTCTGAAAATCCCGAATTAAGATGGAAAATATTTAAACATATTTTAACTACACCGCAAACGGCATCAAATTTGCAAAAAAGATAAGTTGTCATTTTTTTAATAAATAATTTCGTAACTTTTAGATAAAAAATCTGAAAAATCAAAAACTTAATTACTTTAATTTTTACATAAAATATTAAATATTATGATTAAATTATTATATAGTTTATTATCAAATCCCCCCTCTAATTAATAAGATTGTATTACAATCTTCAAGATTAACTCTTCCGGTTCTTAGGTACTTTTTAAGATAGTGTTTTTTTTCGATACAATATTATAAATAATAATGAAAACAACTTTAATATTTTTTGGGATACTCATTGTATCATATACATTAAAAGCTCAAATAGTATATGAACCGCTCTATAAGGATGTCTATTCATTTTTAGACAGGCTTAGTCTTAAAGGAATAATTGAATTTGATGACCTTGTAAAACCTTTATCAAGAAAATATGTTGCAAAAAAATTAATTGAGGCTGAAAGCAAAATTCAGATGCTTAATAATTTGGAAAAGGAAGAACTCGAATTTTATAAAAAAGATTATTTTTTAGAAATCCAGGGATTTGATAAGAGAAATGAGAACAAAAAATATTTAAGCTTTTTTGGACAAGATAGTGCAGGACGATTTCGGCTTTTTTCCTACAGCGATAAAAAATTTAAATTAAATGTCAGCCCTATAATCGGGTACGAGATGAGCTTTCCGGAAAAAAACCGGAATATACATTCTTGGATGGGTATGTATGCTTATGGATATTTCTCGGATTTCATCGGGATAAGCATGGATTTTAGAACAAATAATGAGCATGGCACTAGTATAGATATTAAGAAAAACTTTACGCCTGAAACCGGGATAATTCCTGTCGTTTATTTTCCTGGCGATGACATAGATTACAGCGAAGTTAAATCTTCAGTATCTTTTGATTGGAGCTGGGGAAATGCGGTGGTCGCCAAAGATTTTATTGAATACGGTTATGCAAAAAGCGGAAATCTGGTTTTATCAAATAAAGCTCCATCTTTTCCATTTGTAAAGCTCCAGCTAAATCCTGTTAAGTGGTTTAAGTTTTATTATTTCCATGCGTTCCTTTCATCAAATGTAATTGATTCTGCAAAACTTGAACAATATAAAAGAGACATTTATATAAACAAATATTTTGCATGGCATTCGGTTGTTGTTACACCTTTGAAGGGTTTGGATATTTCTCTTGGTGAATCTGTTGTTTACAGCGATAAACTTGAACTGGTTTATTTAATGCCTTTTATGTTTTACTATTATGCAGATGATTTTCTAAGCAATAGGCATGATAAACCCGGTGATGCCAATTCTCAAATATTTTTTTCGGTCAGCTCAAGAAATCATTTGAAAAATACGCATCTTTACGGAACTCTCTTTATTGATGAATTAACACTAAAAGGATTTAACGGAACTCTATTTGTTGACGGGCAAACAGTCGTAAATTCTCTTAATAGTAAAGATTTAAGAACCCAGCTGGGGTACACAATCGGATTATCTTCCGTTGATATACCTATAGATAATTTTACATTCACAGCTGAGTATACTAGAATTAATCCTTTTGTTTACGGACATCATGATCCGGCTCAGACTTACACTAATTCGTCTTACTTGATGGGTGACTGGATTGGGCAGAATTCGGATCTTATCTACCTTGAATTGAATTATAGATTTTTACGGGGACTTCAAGCAACTGCATGGGGAGAATATATCCGGAAGGGAAGCAATGATTATAGCAGAGCATATATAAATCCGCAGCCTCCATTCCTATTCGGACTAAAGAACTATTACAAATACATCGGTTTGAACTTGAAATATGAGTTAATTCACGAATTAAATTTTGAGTTACGGTTTAGGGTAAACATGGAATCACATGAACTGTCAGACGGTTCATTTAAGGACAACCAGGTTAATGAATTTTCATTTTCAATTTATTACGGTTTGTAGTGTTTAAAATCCTTTTAAAAATTTAACTTTTGTTTAGAAAATTTCCTCTTGTTTTTTCTCTTTTCACCTTAATCCTTTTTATCTTATTACTTCTGTATTATAATGTAATGGATATTCTAAAAATGAGATTTTCATTGCATCGGAAGTTAAAAAAAACATTTTATTTTGGATCTCTTTCTGTAAATTTCAACAAAATGTAAATTAACCTTTGGCTTGTTTTTTGTCATTCTGTAGTTATTGCGAGTCAATGTAAATTATTTTGCAGTTTATTTCATTTCTTAATATTACTTGCAAATTCTTTCATCCATTAAGTGGGAATCGGAGATGAAAGTATTGGTTCATTATAAAATAAAAATTTAAAAAGCCATGAAGAAATATTTAATAATAGTTTCTATGGTTTTTATACTTGTTCCTCTTAATGCCCAAACAGTGTTTGAACCATTAAATAAAGATATTTACTCATACCTTGAAAGACTGAGTCAAAAAGGAATAATAGATTTAAATGATCTGATAAAACCACTGTCTCGAAAATACATATCCGAAAAGCTAATAGATGCTAATAGTAAAATTGATATGTTAACTGACCTTGAAAAGGATGAACTCTACTTTTATGAAAAAGAATATTACGTTGAGCTTAAATATTTTGACAAGGATTATTGGAACAATTCATATAATAACTTTGGAAATAATCTATCCAATAGATACAGGATGTTCTCTTATGATGATGATATTTTAAAGTTTGGTGCAAGTCCTGTTGTTGGATATGAAATTTCCTATCCGGGTGTCAACAGAGATGTCCATTCTTGGATGGGATTGTATGGATATAGTTATTTATTGAATAAAATCGGATTAAGCTTTGAATTTAAAACAAATAATGAACATGGAATGGGTATAGATTCAAAGAAAGAATTCACACCTCAAACAGGAATAATATCCGTAGCCCATGATCATGGAAAAGATATCGACTATAGTAATGTAAACTCTATGGTTTCATTTGATTGGGGATGGGGAGATATTGTGGTAGCAAAAGATTTTATTGAATACGGCTATGCTAAAAGCGGGAATATTGTTCTTTCAAATAAAGCACCATCATTTCCATTTGTGCGGCTTCGTTTGACTCCCTTTAAAAAAATTAACTTTTATTATTTTCATGCCTGGCTTTCTTCAAATGTAATAGATTCATTAATGCTTGCAGAATATCGAAGAGATATCTATATAAACAAATATCTTGCATGGCATGCAATTACATATACTCCATTTCAGGGTTTAGATCTCTCACTTGGCGAATCAATTGTTTATAGCGACAAGATTGAGCCTTTATATCTAATGCCGTTTATGTGTTTTTACATGGCAGATGAATTTTTAAGTAACCGTCACGATCAGCCGGGAGATGCAAATTCACAAATGTTCTTATCTGTTAGTTCAAAAAACTTTATAAAGAATACTCATATCTACGCTACTTTATTCGTTGACGAATTAACCCTTAAAGGTATAAATGGAACTTTATTTGTTAACACAGGAACTCTTGAAAATGCTCTCGATGATAGAAAATTAAGACCGCAAATGGCTTGTACAGTTGGATTATCAGTAGCCGATTTACCCATTGACAATTTAACCGTAACTACCGAGTATACAAGAATTAATCCTTATGTTTACGGACATCACGATCCTGCTCAAACTTATACCTCCTCCTCATATTTAATGGGACACTGGATGGGGCATAATTCGGATGTTATTTATTTAAATCTGAATTATAGATTTATTAGAGGATTACAAGCCGATTTATGGGGCGAATATATCAGGAAAGGCAGCTCTGATTACAGCGGACAATATAAAATGCCCCAGCCTAAATTTTTGTTTGGATTAATGAATTATTATAAATACATAGGTGTGAATCTTAAATATGAATTAATTCACGAATTGAATTTCGAAACAAGACTTAGAGTAAATATAGAGTCACATGAACAGGAAGAGGGTTCATTTCAAAATAATCAGGTTAATGAGTTTGCTTTTTCATTATCTTACGGATTGTAAAGCCGGGATTTGATATTCAATAAAAAATTTTCAAAAACAAGTAAATTTTATTTCAAATTAAATTTTCTTTCATTCGCAAAGAATTTCAATTCCTTCTCCCTGATTTTCAGGACGATGTCTTCGTCATTTTTATGGAACACACAAATATCGCAGTACCTTTCAATATTTCTACCGCTATAGTAATTATGAAGATCTTCAATGATTATTTTCTCTGTTAATTCGGTAGCTAAAAGATAATCTCCGCTGTTATCATAAAATATTGCGGTATCATATCCTATTTCAGACAATGAATCAAAAATACTTAATCCGTCATCATTTAACTGCTGAATTAAATACGGATCATATTCAAAGAAAAGGACAGGTTTCGATTTGCTTAAATAATTAAGTGAGCTTCGTATGATCCTGCAGTCAAAACCATCTGTATCGATTTTTATTAATTTAGCATTTTCAAAAACAGGATTTTTTGTAACAATTGCAAATAAATTTTCAAACTTAATATTTTCTGTTGAATTTCCGGTTTCAACTATTCTTCCGCTTCCCTTAGAATAAGAATAGCTTCCCCGTGATTCTGTTTTATCTCCAACAAAAGTTTTTTCAGTTTGTACATTTTCCCATTGAGAAATATTTTTCTTGAGAATTGAAAAGAAATAATCATCTCCCTCAATGCAAAGTATAGGAATGTCGACTCTCGATTTTATAATATAAACCGAATCCCCAATATTAGCTCCGATATCGATAACTTTTAAATCATAATATTTAGTAGTCAAATAAGAAGCAATTCTTCCAAGATTTTCACTGTACAAAGGAAATATTTTTCGATTTATCGGCAGATCATGAGAGAATGGCAATAAAATTTTTCTTCCGTTTAAATTATATTCTATTAGAGCATTCCCGTTCTTAGATAGTCTATCCCTGAATTTAAGTAATGTTTTTTCTTTTAATTTTCCTGAGATACTATTTGAGCCGGACTTTAAAATTAGATCTATTATAAGTTGATGAAGTCCCATTTTTAATATTTTTTATTTGCCCCAGATACCAAAATCTTTTTTATTAATAACTTTATTGTACTGTATTGGAATCAAAATAGAGCTTACTATTAAACATAATAATGTAGCAGCAATTACTCCCGATATTCCCATGTTCAAATTTTTAGCTAAAAGAATCGACAACGGAATATTTAATACACCTGCAAAAATAGAATAATATAGCGAAAGTCTTATTTTACCTACACCATTTAAAAAATATGCAAATACATTATTCCAGTTGTAAACTATAGCAAAAAGACCCATTAGTACAGTTAAAAGCAAGGGAACTTTTATTTTTGAATCCAGCCATAAATCATAAATCCAATTTGCTCCGAAAATCATTATAATGACTATTATACTAAGTAATAACCAAACTTTTAGAATTTTGTTTATTGCATTTTTTATCCAATCAATATCATCTTTAACATAGGCTTCTGTATAAGCCGACCACATCGGAGTGAGGATAACAAAAAAAACTATCGGGATGTAATTAAAATATTTATAGGCAATATTATAAACAGTAACATCCGCAGGACCGAATAACTGAGTAATTATCATATTATCTGTTGCAAAAAGAATCAACCCTGCCACCTGGATTATAAAGAATTGAGTCCCTAAACCTAGAAGATCTTTTAAATTGGAAAATCTAATTGATTTAAATGATGGCGAAATAGACTTATACTTTTTGTTAAAAAATATAAAGGAAGCTAATACAAAAACAATAACCGGAATAAATGTTGAACCGGTACCCAAAAGCAGGATTGAGGGAGAGGCTATTTTTAAAAGAGTATAAATCAAAATTACAGTTAATAAATTAATACTAAAACTGAAGAAACCATTTAAAGCAGTTTTTTGATCAGCATTGATAATAACGGTTAAAAGTCTTAATACAAATTGAATTAAAAAAAAGATTACGGATAATAAAATTAATGTGTTTAATGAATTTTCTAAATAAGAAGGAGCTTTAAAAATTTCAAGCCAGTCTATAAACTTGTAGATTATAGCGAAAATAACAATTACCGATAATATTATCGATGAAAATATTGCATAAGTAGTGCTTACATAAATTTTTGCAGAATGAAGATCATTATGAGCCAAAGCTTCCGCTAATTTATTTCTTAGACCATTCCCTAAACCAAAATCAAGATAATTAAACCAGGTTAAAATTGAAGATAGAGTCAGCCAAATTCCATACTCTGTTTTACCTAAATAATCTAAGGTAAGACGTACTATTAGAAGATTAAATAAAAAGTTGAAACCGTTAAATATGAATAACGAAATAATATTTTTTTTTGCATTAACCGAACGGAGTGGGCCTGTAAATTGAAAACGCAAAAAGTTTTTATTTATAAATTGTGACAACTAAATAAAAAGAAATAAATTTAATAATTATTATTATGTTTCTTCGGAATCGAAAACATCTTTTAATTTTATTGCTAACCCTGTTTCAGTATTTACAACTTCCATATCTTTCAAAATACCTCTACTTTCTTTCCAGTTAAGAAAGGTAAGCTCTCCATTTTTATTTCTAGATTGACGGCTGATTATTTTATGGTATCCATCTTCAGCAGAATATTTTTTCAACTTTTCTGATAGTTCTTTTTTAACAAAGAAAGCGTTTGAACCTGCGCTATTTGAACCTACAAAATCATAACCCTTTCTCTCTGCCAATTTAACCAATGCCGGCAATGACACTCCAAAATAAAGATTGGAAAAATGGGCTGTTGTTCTAAAAAAGTCGGAATTATAAGGAATTGAAATTGGAAATTTATTCCCGAAAAGACTATTATATTCACATATAATAATTGCAGGATCAACGGCATCAATTTTCTCCCAAACCCAATAATCATTACCGTCAATATCGATACTTAAAATACCAATCTCACCATTGATGCCCGAATTTGATATTAAGCTATTTATATTTTCCCTTGTGATAAAAGAGTTACGTGCTGTTAAATCATATCTCCAGTATATATCGTCTCTTTTTATTGAAGCAATGAAATCTTTTTCAGAATCGATTACCAGCCCTTTCCATAAATTATTTATTAAAAGAAACCTCGTGTTGGATTCCTTATAATCGGAAACTCCAAATTCTACAAAAATTTTATTTTTAATTTCTACGTTGTTTATTAAATATTGAATAATCCCATCCTCACCCCATTCGGAAAAAACTTTAAATTCCACTTCTTCGAGAGAATCAACTTTTTTTGACTCTTTAATCCTCTGGATATGTAACTTGGCTAGAAGAACGGCATTTATTTCATTTGTACGGATTATTTCCCTGGTACTATATTCTTTTAATCTTTTTGAAAAGTTCTTGATTATATTTTTCATAAAACTTTATGCTAATCCCATTTTTTATTTCGCCATAATTTAACTAAAAAGTTTAAATGTAAATTACTGAAAACCTTTTTTAAACGGTTCCGAAAGATCCTTAAAAAATATTCTTTCTTTGCATTAAAATTCCAGAATCCATATTCCTTTAAAGCTTTTTTATATTCTTCAATTGATTTAACTTCATGTTTCCATGAAGCACCACAGGAATGCATAATTGCAATAGGCTCGCCCTGTAAATATTTTCCCTTTTTTCTAAAATTTGTAATTTGCTTTTCATATCTAATTATAAGTGCATAATCCATTGAATATTGAAATGCTTCATCATAAAAACCATATTTTTCATAGACTTCTTTTCTAAAAAACATTGTAGGGTGATTGTAAGGCATTGTAGTAGTTATGGGGCAAAGAAGCGGTCTTCTTATATTTGAACCGTAAAAAGGATCTTCAAAATAAATATCTCCGTGCACAAAAATTATATCATTATTATTAAAAGCTTTGATAACTTTTTCAAAAACATTATTATTAAAATATGAATCGTCGCTATTTAAAATACCTATAATATCTCCCTTTGCGGTTTTTATTCCCTTATTAAATGCATCTGAAATCCCGTTATCCGGTTCACTAATAACATGTAAAGAATTTAAGAGATTATGTTCCTTATAAATTTTATTTATGATGTCAACAGTATTATCTTTACTTTGATTATCGACAACAATATGTTCAAAAATTTTATAGGTTTGGTTAATAACAGAATTTACATTTTTTTCAATAGTTTTACCGGAATTAAATGTTGGAGTAATAATGGATATCATTAAGATAAAAGATGTTTTGAAAAAATTTCGGGATAATTCCTGATACATGATAAAATATGCATCAAAAAGAAAACTACCATAATCAGTTTAAAATATTATAAATTTGTAACTAAAGATAATATTTTTACATGTTTATTCAGAATAATGAAGCAGGGAAAAGTTAAAATCTTAATTGTTAAAATCGGGGCAATCGGTGATGCAGTAATGTCGTTTTCCATGATTAATGAAATAGATAAAAAGTATCCCGCTTCTGAAATCACCTGGCTTTGTGGAAATATTATTTTTCCGCTTATCAGCAGCATTTCAAGAATTAATAATGTCGTCTCTTTAGATGAAAAAAAGTTATTAACAGGTACTAAATTTGAACAGGCAACCGTTCTCTGGAAAGTTTGGATGAAATTATTTCTTAACAAATTTGATCTTGTTATTAACGCTCAACGTGATAAAAGATATGACTTGCTTGTTTTAACAACAATTAAAAAAGAATATAGAAGCTTTACCGGGAAAGAAAGGAAAAACCAGCTTGTGCAGGGAAGATATCACGCTGCGGAATATGCACGACTTATTCATAATATTGATGATTGGGAAATACATGAACCGGTAATCCCCAAAATTAATCCCCCATATGATAAGGACATTGATGAAATTATTGCTAAATCAAAAAAGAAAAGAATTATTTTAACTCCCGGAGGGGCACAGAACATAATCAACGGAGGAATTCAAAGGAAGTGGCCTGTAGAATATTATAAAATGCTTGCAAAAGCTTTAATTGAAAGATATGATGATTGTTCTATAATATTAGCAGGCTCGAAAGACGACGAATATGCCCTCAGCAGTTTTAAGGATTTACCTGTTATTAATTTGATTGGAAAAACTACATTGGTAAATCTTATTTATCTATATAACAAATGTAGTCTGTTGATCACTCACGATACAGGTTTATTGCATATTGCCAAACTTTCGGATATAAATACAATTGCACTTTTTGGTCCGGTTAACCCTGTCGAAAGAGTCGGAAAGAATGATAAGATCGACTGTATATGGATTGGAAATGATCTTCCCTGTTCCCCCTGCTATAATGGAAAGTCTTTTGCTGATTGCGAAAATAATATTTGCATGAAAAATATTTCTGTTGAAACTGTTTTTAACAAAGCAGTTAAAATACTAGAATACGGTTTTAATATTTCTGAAAAATAAATAATTGTTATGGTAAAAAAATTAGAAGTAGGCTGCGGGGATAATAAAAGAAACGGTTATATGGGAATGGATATTGTACAGCTCCTTTCTGTGGATGTTGTGCATGATATGAATATTTTTCCCTGGCCGTTCAATGATAATACTTTTGATGAAATTATTTTCGATGATGTACTTGAACATTCAAAGGATTTTCTCGGAATCATGTCCGAAATTTACCGGGTATCTTCCAATAATGCTATTATAAAAATTTCATTACCCCATTATTCATCGGATAATATGTATTCCGATCCGACGCATACAACTTTTTTTTCAAGCAGAAGCTTTAATTATTTTGATAAATCCCTGAATTATAAACATTCTTTTTATCTGCAGGATGTCAATTTTAAAATAATCAAGAAATATATTTCTTTCAGGGAATATTTTACACATGATGACCAAAAACCTTTTTTTAATCCATTTAAATGGTTTGGAATAGAATTACTGGTAAACAAATATCAAAGAATATATGAAAGATTTTTCTGCTGGATTTTACCTGCAACCGAACTCTATTTTGAATTAAAAGTAATAAAAAGTTAAAAATTGAAAACTGCAATTGTACATGATTGGTTTGTGAGCTATGCCGGTTCCGAAAGAGTCGTGGAATCACTTACAAATGTATGGAATGATGCCGATGTTTTTGTACTATTTAATTTGTTAAATGAAAGTGATCGGAAAATTGTTACAAAAAATAAAATTCCCAAGACTTCATTTCTACAAAAGTTTTCATTAATCAAAAGGCATCATAGAAAATTTCTTCCCCTTTTCCCGTATGCAATAGAACAATTTGATCTTTCGGATTATAATTTAATAATATCAAGTTCTCATGCAGTAGCAAAAGGAGTTCTAACCAATTCAAACCAGCTGCATATTTGTTATTGTCATACTCCAATAAGATATGCATGGGATTTAACCCACCAATATTTAAAGGAGTCAAACCTAACTACCGGGATTAAAGGGATGATTGCAAAATCAATTTTACACTATATAAGAATGTGGGATTCTGCATCTGCTAACAGACCGGATTATTTTATTGCAAATTCAAATTACATTGCTAAGAGAATTCAAAAAATTTACAGAAGAGACTCTTCTGTTATTTATCCGCCAGTAGATACCGATAAATTCAAATGTGAAGTGAATAAAGATAATTATTATTTGACTGCTTCCCGTTTAGTTCCATATAAAAGAATTGATTTAATAGCAGAAGCTTTTTCAAAAATGCCGGACAGAAAGCTTTTAATAATTGGTGACGGGCCCGAAGAGAAAAAAATAAAATCGAAATCAGGAAAAAATATTGAATTTCTTGGGTATAAATCAGGCGAAGCACTTGTGAATTATATGCAAAAAGCAAAAGCATTTGTGTTTGCGGCTGAAGAAGATTTTGGAATTATGATTGTTGAAGCACTTTCGTGTGGAACCCCTGTCATAGCTTTTAATAAAGGCGGCGCTTCGGAAACTATTGTTGATGAAGAAAACGGCATATTATATAATGAACAAACTTCAGGTTCAGTAATAGAAGCAGTTAAAAAATTTGAATCAAAAATCGAAAAATTTGATCCTAACTTAATTAGTAATTCTGCAAAAAAATTTGATAGGAAAATCTTTGAAGAAAAGATTAAGGAATTCGTTAATATTAAATGTAATGATTTTTTAGAGCAAAATAGTTTGGAACAATGCTGACTAACCGGAAATCAATTTATTATTTAAGATTATTTTTAGATCTAATTATCTTAAACTGCTCATTTATTATTTCGGCCGTTCTTGCTCAACCATTTCAAATACTTCTGCATAAAACTCATATGTTTGTTCTATTGGCAGGATTAAATTTCCTATGGTACTTTATATCTAATGTAATAAACTTTTATGAAGATTATTCCACCAAATATTTCATTTACCGGTTTACCGGTATAGTAAAAATTGTAGCTGTGCAGGTTCTTACTACAGTCTTATTTGTGTTCTTTGTTAAAGAACTTCTTTTCACACGTAATTTTATTCTCTTTTATACTGCTTTTCTTTTAATCTTAATAAGCCTTCGTGTCCAGATCGTTAGATACTTACTAAAAAAAATAAGAGGAAAAGAGAAGAACCTAAGAAATGTTCTAATTGTTGGAGCCGGAGATACCGGTAAAAATTTTCAAAAAATGCTCCGAGAACATAATGATTTTGGGTACAACACAATCGGGTTTATAGATAATTATAAAAAGAGTGAGAATATTTTAGGAACAATTGCAGATATAGATAAAATCATTACAGAAAAAAATATTGAAGTTGTTGTAATTGCTTTACCTTTCAGCGAATCTTTTCAGCTCGATGAAATTATTGGTATATGCAGCAAACATGCTTTAAGAGTTCATATAATACCGGATTATTTTAGTGTTACATCAAGAAAATTTCAGGTAAACTTGATTGGCGATTTTCCAATTATTACTGTTAGAAATGAACCTCTTGCAGAAGCTCATTGGCAGTTCATTAAAAGGATTTTTGATATATTAATTTCTATTCCTGTTTTTATTTTGATCTTATCCTGGTTGTTTCCTCTCATTTTTATTATTAATAAAATCTATGGGAATGGTTCAACTTTATTTATTCAAGATAGGCTTGGAGTTAAAGATCAAATATTTAAATGTTATAAGTTTAGAACAATGCATATTAAATCGGAAAACAATAATGTATATCAGCCTACTTATAAAGGTGATCCAAGAGTAACGAAGGTTGGAAAGTTTTTAAGAAAATCAAATATTGATGAGCTTCCACAGTTTATTAATATTTTTAAAGGTGAAATGTCGGTTGTGGGACCGAGACCTCATCCTCTTCCTTATAATGAGTTTTATAAACAGGTAGTTGATGAAATAAAGATTAGAAGCTGGGTAAAACCTGGCTTAACCGGCTGGGCTCAGGTACATGGTTTCCGGGGTGATGTAATAGATGAAGAGGAGAACAAGAAAAGGATTATGAAACGGATTGAATTCGATCTATGGTATATTGAGAACTGGTCTATTTGGCTGGATATTCAGATAATCCTTTTAACTATTTTACAGATGATAAAAGGCGAAACAAGAGCAGTTTGATAATTAATATCCTTGGTGTAATTGTTATTCAATAGTTACTCATCGTTATTCTATAATCTTTCAAATATCTAATTTTAATTATGTTGATAAACACACAATCAATCTATAAAAATTTTTAGTAAATTTGATTTTAGGAAACTGACTAAATAAATTGTAATAATAATTTATATTTAATTTTATCGAGGAAAAAATGGCATCAGATTTTATAGCACATATAGAAATTCCTTCTACCAATATAGAAAAAACAGCTGACTTTTTTAATAAGTTATTTGATTGGAAATTCAAACCATTTGGTAATGGTTATCTTCTTTTTAATACGCACAAAAGCTTTACTATAGGCATTAGGAAAGTCGAAAAAGTTTTACAGGGTGATGCGACAATTTTTCATGTCCGTGTTGATGATATAAATAAATACACAGAAAAGGCCGCGCAATTAGGAGGAGAAATATTTAGAGGCAGGACAACAATCCCTGCTATGGGTTATTATGCACTAATCAAAGATATTGATGGAAATACAATTGGATTATACCAGACCAATTGATATTTTTATTAAATGGATGTGAGTGAATGGATTCTAATTATAAGTATTATTCATTCAAACAAGCATCCATTCAAATATTCAATTATTATTCTGCATTATCATATCTTAATTATATTTCTATTCCGATCTAACTTTAGAAACTAATAAGGGAACTTAAAAATTATGCAGGAACAAGTACAGAGTGTTTTGAATAATATAAGTTCTTTTATATGGGGAGTTCCTCTTCTTGTTTTATTAGTTGGTACAGGAATTTATCTTACATTTTTACTTAAAGGATTACAGTTTAGAAAATTATATTATTCGTTATGGCTTGCTTTAATAAAAAGAAAAGATGACGGTGATAATCCCGGGGATATCTCGCACTTTCAAGCTTTAATGACTGCATTAGCCGCAACTGTCGGTACAGGAAATATTGCTGGGGTTGCAACTGCATTAGCGACTGGTGGTCCGGGTGCTTTATTCTGGATGTGGATAACAGGATTGTTTGGTATGGCAACCAAATACGCAGAAGCTGTGCTTGCTGTAAAATATAGGGAAAAAGATGAATATGGTACAATGAGCGGCGGACCAATGTATTACATTACCAAAGGATTAAATCTAAAATGGTTGGGAGTGATTTTCGCGATTTTTGCATCTGTCGCTGCATTTGGAATCGGGAATATGGTTCAATCAAATTCGGTTGCAG
The DNA here is from genome assembly GCA_964448105.1 of uncultured Ignavibacteriaceae bacterium. GTDB lineage: Bacteria > Bacteroidota > Ignavibacteria > Ignavibacteriales > Ignavibacteriaceae > CAVQBP01. The sequence continues at coordinate 13,788 of CAYUVK010000012.1, read as the reverse complement.
ATGCAGTCCAGCATTCATTTAATATTCCTGTTGAAATAACAGGAATAATCCTTGCCGTTCTTACGGGTTTAGTAATCTTAGGTGGAATTAAAAATATTGGAAATGTCACACAAGTTTTAGTTCCGGTAATGGTAGTATTCTATATGTTAGCAGCACTAATTGTAGTTATTATTCATTTTGAATTTGTGCCTAAGGTTATAGCTCTTGTAATTTCAGAAGCATTTACACCAACCGCAGCCGAGGGAGGTTTTGCAGGCGCAACAGTTATGTTAACTATACGTATGGGAGTTGCGCGCGGAGTATTTTCAAACGAATCAGGATTAGGAAGCGCACCGATTGCAGCTGCCGCAGCACAAACAAAATATCCGGTCACCCAGGCATTAGTATCAATGACACAAACCTTTATTGATACTATAGTTGTCTGCTCTTTTACAGGTTTTGCAATCCTTGTCAGCAATGTTTTACCTACCGGGCAAACAGGTGTGCCTTTAACTTCAATGGCCTTCACTACAGCACTTCCTGGAGAATGGGGCGGTATAATAGTAAGTTTAGGAATTATTTTATTCGCTTACTCTACAATTCTGGGCTGGAGTTATTATGGCGAAAAGTCACTCGAATTTTTACTTGGTCCAAAATCTATAAAGCCATACAGACTGTTATTTGTAATTGTTGTTTTCCTTGGTGCAATAGCGAAACTGGATCTGGTTTGGACATTCGCCGATATTATGAACGGTTTAATGGCTATACCAAATTTGATCGCTTTGTTAGGGTTAAGCGGGATTGTTGCTGCAGAAACTAAAGATTATTTTAAGAGTTAAATTTAAAGCCGGAAGAGTTACTTTCCGGCTTAAATTCTATTCAGACTTTATTTCTTTTTCATCATGAGTTTAGCAAAATCATCTGGAGTTCCGGGATCAGTTACTTTGTTATTAATTGGTTTTAGAGACTGCAAATAAGCAAAAATATCTTTCAGGTCCCGATCATTTGTTTGCCCAATACCTTGCCATGGCATAGGTGGTAAAATGGGGCGCCCTTCTCCTAAATGCTTTCCGGTTCGCAATGCTTTTATAAATCTATCAACGGTCCAATTACCTAGTCCTGTTTCTTTATCAGGGGTTAGATTGGCCGTGTAGGAAATTCCCCAAGGACCAATCCAGGCTGTAAGATCTCCCCGGCTGACAATCCATTGACCTTGTGCTACAATTTTCGGATCAAAATCCGTTGAAGTTATTGGTCCTGGTGAACCGGATAATAATCTTGTAGTATCCGGAACCGGGCCCATTGCGGTCATTACTTTGGGGGAATGACAATCATTGCACCCACCCAGGGTATTAACCAAGTATTTACCCCTCTCCGCACTTGGTTCCTGATTCATTGTTTTCTCTTCTTGCGGTTTTGTGCAATTAAGTTGAGAAAAAATTATAGTAACAAAAAGGACACAGAAAGAAATGCCTAAAATACTTTTACGCATACACCCTCCTAATTATTAAAAGTTATTATAAGAATTGAAACAGTTCGGTAAAACTGAATTAAAAAATCATTCAAGGCAAGTATAGAGGAGTTTCCTTGATGGAATTTGCTGGTGTGAAACTAACGAGGTGCCGGTTTAAAGTCAATGAGAATTATCAAAAGAAAAAAAATTATTTTTTTCTCTTTTTATATGTTTTTACCTTACAAAACTTTTGAATAGCCGGATAAGCCGCTAAATACCCTAATTCTCCCGCTTTATTTAAATCTTTGCAGGCTTCTTTCTTTTTTTTCCATAAAATACAACACATTCCCCTTTTATAATATGCTTTGCCCTCTTCCGGATTTTTGTTTATAATTAAAGAATAATCTTCAACAGCGCCTTTATAATTTTTCATGTTTTGTTTTGTATCACCCCTGCCGTAATATGCAAGTTTATAAGATGAATCAAGTTTTATTGCTGTTGTAAAGTCTTCAATTGCACCTTTATAGTTTTCTATTTTGTTATTAATATCACCCCTAATGAAATAAGCATCTGGAGAAGTAGGGTTTAATTCTATGGCTTTGTTGAAATCCTTTATAGCTCCTTCATAATTGCCAAGCATAGCTTTATCATTCCCCCGGTTAAGGTATGCCCGGTCATCCTTTATATTTAATGAAATTGCCTTAGTAAAATCTTTAATTGCACCTTCATGATCTTCCAGCCTGCCCTTTATGTTACCGCGGTTGACATACAGTTGAGAATCAACAGAGTCTAAAGCTATTACTTCATTATAATCTTCAAGTGCTTTCTTTAAATTGTTCATACTGCTGTTTAAATAACCCCTATTGAATAATGCAGAAGAATTACCCGGATTTATTTCAAGAACTTTATCGAAATCATTTATTGCATTTCTATTATTCCCTAACAACATGTAGGCAATCCCCCTGTTAAGATAAGCTTCTTCAAAACTTGAATTAAGTTCAATTGCTTTTGTATAGTTATCAACTGCACTGTTATACATTCCCAATTTACTTTCGGTATTCCCGAGTGATAAATAGATTTTAGGATTGTCTGGTTCTATAGTTATTGCCTTATTGAATTCTAATAGAGCGTTAGTCAAATCCCCGACTTCATAGTTTTTAATTCCATTTTGATAATAAATGTTGTCCATTGAAGAACAACCTAAAGAATAAAAAATTATAGGTAGATATATTAATGCGATAAATAAAAATTTAATTTTCTTTTTAAAATTCATTATTGATATGTTGGAGAAGTTGTCTGATGATTTCTAAAAACAAACCTTAAATAACATTTAATGGGGACAATTATTAAGGATTTGAAATTCAAACTTATACCTTTTTCCTAATTTTATTCCATATCCTGCCTCCTAAAAAATTATTTGCATTAGCCAGTATAGTCTTAACCAACACTAAAATATCTTTATCGCCTGCCCAATTTCTTGTTACTATTTTCGGATCAACATTATTTATAATATCATTTAATACGTATGCAGATAGAGCAATATCATCAAGGTAACCTATAGGACCAACCAATGCTTCTGGCAATAAATCTATTGGTGATATAAAGTAAGCAATTGCAGCAAATAATTTTATTTTTTTAGATTCGGGGATTTCTTTATCAATCGAGAGTTTTGTTAGAAGATGAAACAAATCCGGTGCTAACAAAATATATTCATTCCACTGTTTATTCCCGCCTGTACTATTTTCGATCCAACTATTTATTTTAGATCTGATCTTTTTGTAAAAATCTTTTTCTTCAGAATTCATTTTTCCCTTTTATTAAATCAATTAAATAGCAATTTATAAAATTTCAACTAATACAAATATATAATGCCAATTTTACCGAATTTGTTCAAGATACATAAAATTTCCTAAACGTTATTTCAGTAATATTTAATATTCAAACGATAACATAATTATTTTTCATTTATAAATTTATATGTAGATATTATTTATAATGGCACATTTTATGATAAGAATCCCTTAAAACTTTATTATATAAATATTTAATTGTACCGGGGAAAATAAATGGAAGAAATAAAACTTAAAATCCAGAAAATAATTGAGAAAGAATATAGAGAAGCAGTAAAAAAAGGGATTCTCGATTCTTCAACAATTGTAAATCAAATCTGGAAATTATTATTTGAAAAAGATCCGGAAAGTTTCTCGAAACCCGAACCTGCTTACGGTTGCTATGATTACTTTGATGAGTTAGAAGAAAAATAAGATATTAACCTCATCAAAAACTTTTCATTCCTTAATAGGTTTCATTAATCAGTCGGTATTATAGTTACCAATGTCATTGTTGCACAAATAATTTTCGTATATTTTTACCTAATATTTTTTAAAGAAATTTTCAATAAACCTCAATAAAGATAAATGAAAATTGTCGATTATGTTTTTAAATCCGGACCTGCAAAATGGATAATACTATATATTACGATAATGACTATCATAGCTTTTCTTTTTGCTTCTTTCAGACCACCAAGTATAACCGATAATATTTATAATCCTTCAGATTCCTCCTCTTCTACAAAAGATGAAAAGAATATAAAAAAATCTTCTCTGGTAGAATTGAATAAAAATCAGAATAAAAAATTATTAATTAATAAGACAAAAATTAAAAAAGACACAGTTTCAGTTCCTGTTGATTTAATAAAAAAATATTTGGATAAATATAAAGCAACTATTTTTAATGAATATCATTTCCCTTACACAATTGATTACCAGGAAAATCTGAAAAATAAGAATGCAATTTTTTATATTGTTGTTGATGATATCTTTGAAGAAAACGGAAGGATTTATTTAAAAGCCGCTAAATCATATTTGGGGTTAAATGTTTATTTGAAATTGCAATGTGATAAAACCTTGGCAAAAAAGTTAAAAGCTATTCAATACTATACTTATGTAGTTGCCAAAATAATTAGGATAAATAATATTTATTTTAACACGAAAGCTGTTAAAAGAAATAATGATATTACTGATGTAGACATTAACCTTTCTTCAAATAATATAAACTTAATGATAATAGGAAAGTGCCTGGATATGTTTGAAAAATAAAGGAAAAATCTTGACAATCTTTTAAAAAGAGAGAATGAATCCTTCCAATATTTAATTAGTTCCCGCATAATTAATAATAATGGATATGTTTGTAATCTAATTGTTATTTTATCTTAATATTATTCGTTAACTATTTTTTCTATGAATATAAGTCAAACAAATCTTTTAAATACAATTAAAAAACCTTTGAAAATGGAATTAATCCATTTATTTATTTTATTTATAAATATTGATTTAATTTTATTAGAATTGCATTAGAAAATATTTGAAGTATTTGATGAAAATAAAAATTTTACAATTATATGATGAAAGAAATTATTTTTTATTAAAAACAGGCATTGTTTTTTTGTTTCTATTATTGTATATGATTTTATCATCGCTATCATTTGCAGGTGTAATGCAGGGGAATGATACAAACCAAAAAGGTTCTCCTATTGATTTATCATCATTTAAATTACAGCAAAACTATCCCAACCCTTTTAACCCGGTTACAGAAATAAAATATTCAATCCCGGTTGAAAGTCATGTAGAATTAAAAATTTATAATGTACTTGGTAATGAAGTTGCAACTTTAGTTAATGAAGAAAAACCTGCTGGGGAATATTCTGTCAAATTTGATGCATCATCTTTATCGAGTGGTATATATATATATCGGCTTCATACCCATTATTCTACAATTACAAAGAAGATGACCTTAATCAAATAAATAAGTTATCTAGATAATTTAAAGATCTTTTTCAAATAATATTATTAAATTGTTTAGCTTGAAAGCGGTTCATTCTCTTCAAAAACGCTCTTTTAATCTCACTGTAAAGCCTTTTATTCGTATGTTTTAAATACACTTTTTCATGGTACTATTTTTGAAATTTTTAATGAGTGAAGTTTAAATATCCATTTAAAATCTCTTAAAATTTTTAAACTTATTACAGCAATAATGGGAAATTAAGATAAAATAATCAATATTGAAAGGCTTAGAAAAAATAAAGGATTAAAGTAATAAATGGAATACTTGGTAATAATTGCCTGTATAATTTTCCTTATTGTGCTTTTTAAATCAATAATAGAGGATAGGAAAAGCGACATCTATAAAAGAAATAGTCTTTAGTTCAAGGTTAATTCCATAACTGAAAATCCATAATAATCAAAAGGATTCAAATGAAAAAATTATACTATTTCTCCGAAGAACGCACAAAGTTTATTGAAATAAAAAATCTTAAATCTAAATTATTTATCCTGTTTCCTGCAATAATAATATACCTCGGTTTAACGATAGTTGGCGCAAACCGGTTCTTTGCATCCAATCATCAAGATGAACATACAGCTTTAAAAAATAAAGTAGATAAAATTTTAACTTTATACAAAAATTTAAATACCGAACTAGACAGTATGACCTCTCGAAATAATTATTTAAGATTAGCAGTTAACCTTTCACCACTATCAAAAGATGAAATGATGTTTGGAACAGGTGGAGGTTCATTTGATAACTCAATAGATTTTTTATCCGGTAATGCAGATATAAAATTAACTGAAGCCGCATCCTTTGTTGACGAAGTATCAAGAAAAATTTCTTTTGAAAAAGCCCAATACAATGAAATCATAAACCAATTAAAATTAAACCAAAAACTATCCATGAGCCTTCCTGCAATTAAACCATGCGGTGGTGATTTATCTGACAGGTTCGGAATGCGAATGCATCCTATTCTTCACCGGGTACGAATGCATGAAGGTATTGATATAGTAGCAAACCCCGGGACTCCTGTACATGCAACAGGAGATGGTGTTGTTGAATTTACCGGACGCAATGGTGGATACGGATTATCCGTTATTGTAAATCATGGTTTTGGATATCGAACAATTTATGCCCATTTGTCTAAAGTAAAAACAAAAAGAGGTACAAAAATACAAAGGGGAGATGTTATCGCTTTAACAGGAAATACAGGTTTGTCAACCGGGCCGCATCTTCATTATGAAGTTGAGCATAATGGACAAAAGTTAAACCCTGAAAACTTCTTTTTTAAAAAATTTAATTATTTTGCTTCGATAGGGCAGAATTGATGTTTATTTTATTCCAAGGCTTTCTAAGAAATTACTCTTCTATATTGATTTAATTCTTCCTCAACTCCATTACCAATCATTATCTGTTCAATTCTCCATCTGTCTTGTGAATTAGGGACATTTTTAACACAATTATAGATCTTGTATTTGTAAGCTGTTTTATGGTCATTAATCTTTTGATGTATTATACTTGTCCGGTTATAAATTTCATAATAACCATCAGTGCCTATAAAATTTCTGGGCATTTCAGACTCCAGTTAATTATTTACTCAGGAAAGACAATTGATATGCCTACATAAAAAAGTTCATTTTATACAAAATCTGCACAAAAATGCAATTAAAATTGTTTCAATGTAAGACAGATATTTTAAAAAGAACAGATTAAAAAGGAGTTTGATTACTCACAACTTAAATTTTGGTTATGAAATTAATTATTCAAAAGAAATCAAAAATTTTAATTAATTATTTTTTACACTCTCTTCAAAATTTATTAAAGCATTTTCGATTGCAGTATACATTTCCTTATTGGTAAATGGTTTTAAAAGGTAGCCATACGGTTTAGTGAATGCAGCCCTATCAATGGTTTTTTCATCGGATAAAGCAGTTAAAAATACAATAGGAATGTTAAAGTTTTTAGTAATGATTTCTGCAGTTTCTATTCCGTCAGTCAATCCTTTTAACATTATATCCATTAATATTAAATCGGGTTTACTTTTTTCAACCTGTTTTATTGCATCTTCTCCACTTTTTACAACTGCAGATATAAAGTATCCTAAAGATTCTAAGGTTTTCTTAATATTTAATGCTACAATATTTTCATCTTCAGCAATTAAAATTTTGGTCATAGATACCTCGTTTTGGAAGTTATTAAAATAACATGGTGATCATCAATAGCATTCTTAAAAAAAATTAAGGATATTTTTTAAAAAGATAACTAAATCAAAAATTGATTTAAAACAAAATTTTAACACCATAGATGAGGATCACTTTTAATTTTAGTTATATATTAAAGTGTTTCGTCTCACACAAATTAATCCTTGTAAATTAAGAAAAATTTTACTTTCCGATTTAATGCATTATGGCATTATTTTGTTATTTATTTACTTTTAATAGATAAAGTATAGTGCACAATTTATTAAATTAGTAAGCGTTTATATTAAATATTAATTCCGGTTCAAATTTTGCTCGAAAAAGTAAAAAAGAATATTTTAATTTTATTAGGTTTTTCAATTTCCTTTTATATAATACTTTCAATTTACGGTAATTATGAATCTGTTCTAAATTCTTTCGAAAACTTTAATTTTTATTTACTTCCAATATTATTTTCTCTATCGTTTTTCACTTTTTTTACCAGGTTCTACAAATGGAATTTTTATCTTCATTTGTTAAAGATAAAAATCTCCACCCGCGAATCATTTATAATTTTTATGTCCAGCCTAGTTATGCTCGCAACTCCGGGAGCATTGGGTGAATTATTCAAATCATACTTGGTTAAACAAATAACAGGCGAGCAAATAAGCAAAACAGCACCGATAGTTTTTTCCGAGAGAATTACTGATTTGATTTCAATTATATTAATTGCATTGGCAGGAGCAATAATATATAATTATGGAATATTCATAATGAGCTTATTGATTATTTTGTTCCTTTCTCTCATTCTTTTTATAAGCAACAAAAATATTTCAATTAGGTTTATAAGCTTTTTATCCAGGTTGAAATTCCTGCATAAATATTTATCAAAGATTAATATTGCTTATGAAAGCTTTCACTCGATGCTTAAAGGAAGAGCTTTATTTTTTATGCTTTTCACAAGTATAATATCCTGGTCATTTGAGTGTATCAGTTTTTATGTTATATTAAAATCATTAGGTTTGAATATATCAATAATCTGGGCAGCATTTGTATATGCATTCGGAACAATTATCGGTTCTTTAACCATGCTTCCCGGTGGTATTGGAGTAACAGACGGTTCTTTTGTTTTTTTTATTGTTCAGGAAGGATTCTCAAAAGATATAGCGGTAGCATCTACATTTATTATAAGAACTGTTACATTGTGGTTTGCTGTTGCCGTTGGAGCGGTGTTTATTTTCTTCTATAGGAAATGGTTTTCGAACTTTAATTTTGTTTATAAAACAATAGAAGATTAGAAATTGTAAGGTTATTTGATTTAACAAATTTCCATATTTTGTTTTTCAATTTTGTAATCTTCAAAAATAAATTATCAAATGAATAAATTTTTATTTCAATTTTATCTTTTAATTTGGCAAAGAATACCTATTAACATTCAGAATAAAATTTCCGAATGGCTTAAATACAGATTTAACCCGGATACTTTAAAACCAAAACTTCCCAGGGCCGCTGTTGTTGATCCAATAAATATTTGTAATCTGGATTGCCCCCTTTGCGCATCAAAAAATCAAAATTATGAAAAAGGAAAGATGTCATTTGATACTTTCAGAACAGTTCTAGACAAAATTCCTTCACTTAGAGTTTTAGTTTTATTTAATTGGGGCGAACCGCTGCTGCATCATGAAATTTTCAATATAATAAAGGAATCGGTTTCAAGGAATATTTATACAATTACACATACAAATTTAAGCTTCAAACAAAAACCTGAATTTTTTGAAGAATTGATTAATTCAGGATTACATCAACTTGTAATTTCTGCAGATGGAGCTTCTCAAGAAACTTATGAAAAATATAGAGTTAAAGGGAGATTCGATTGGGTAATCAATAATATTAAGATGACCGTTGATGCAAAAAAAAGATTGAATAAAAGAGATTCTAAAATTGTCTGGAAATTCATTGTCAATAGATTTAATGAACATGAAATCGATTATGCAAAAAAATTGGCAAAGGAATTTGGCATTGAAATTACCTTTGATAAGATGGGATTAGCTGATGATATTCCTGATTTAATTTTTGATGGAACCCTTGATGAACGAAAAAAACAATGGCTGCCGCAAAATAAAGAGTTTGTTTTGGACTATTATAAAAATGGAAATAAGTTTCCAATAAATAATAAACCATGCAACCAGCTCTTTACATCTACAGTTATTAATCCAGATGGAAAAATTACCCCATGCTGCTGGGTTACAAGTAAAGAAAATGTCTGGGGAGATCTAACCAAGGAGTCTTTTGAAGAAATCTGGTACAATGACAAATATAAATATTCAAGAAGTCTATTTAATAAATTAAATTATAAAGGAGATACTAATTACACAGTTTGCACTAAATGCGAAATATTTAAAAGAGTTAGATAATTTTATTCGCATTTCTTAACAAGAACTGCTGGACTTTTTAATAAACCTTCTGAAACATTTCTTCCTTCGTTTAAATCCGATATTCAAGTTTATTTTTATATCTGTTACATGAATAGCTTTAGTCATTTAAAAAATTAGTTATTCTTTTGCAGAGTTCTGAAGATAGAGGTAATTCCGGGTTAGAATAACTCTGTATATTAATATTCTTATCCCTTGTCGGTACATTTTTTAAAATATGATTCATTTTCTCTATTACAGCTAATTCAGAATTTTTATTTGCTTTTGAAAGAAATTCTGCATCTTCAACATCAACTTGAATATCTGTTGTGCCTTCAACAATCAAAATTGGTATTGAGAGCTTCGATATTTCCTTGACCGGATCATATTTAAACCAGGAAATCATATACGGTTGTACACTTGGTCTGAAAAGCATATTTAAAGATGGATCGACATTTTTTACAGTAATACCCAACTTTAAACTATCCATTATAGCAATGGATTTATTAAGCAATTCATCGGGTAATTTGTTGCTTTTTAGTTGCTCTTCAATCAAAGAATACGCAGGACGACCGGCACCGCACAATGAAATAAACTTACTTACATCAGCTCTTTTTGCTGCAATCATTCCGATTAATGAACCTTCACTATGACCAATTACAATTATTTTTGAAAAACGTTTATTATTTTTTAAATAGTTGATCCATTCAATAGCATCATTCACATATGTATCGAACGTCAATTGCGATTCATTAACTTTATCGCTTGCGCCAATTCCCCTCTTATCATAACGCAATGAAGCAAAGCCGGATTTAAAAAGTGAATCTGCAAGCATTTTATATGAATTACTTTTGACTCCCAAAGGATTATTACCATCCCTGTCGGTCGGACCGGAACCTGCTATTATTAAAGCCACATCAATTGGTTTGTCTGATTTAGGAACTTCAAGGGTTCCTTTAAGCGTACACCCATTAACAACAATAGATACTTCATCAGCTCTTACTTTTAACATAAAAGCAAAAAGCATTAAGAGAACAATGATAATATTTTTCATGTTTTTCTCCCGAATAAATTTTAAAATTGCAATTATTTTCAACCATTATTTTTAATTAAAACATCTAATTGGATAAAAAAGATCCCCTAACTAATTCATAATTATTTTTTTTGAAATCAGACTTATTATTATCGGAATAACAATAAGTGCAATTAATATAACAACCCCTGCCGGACGGCCTAAATTTACAGTCCAGCCAATTCCCATTCTTTTGGGAACAAAAATCGACGGATCATGCGGGTTATAATAAATCATTCCTAATTTCCAGAAATAATCGTCATCAACATTGTTCATACCTGTAGCAGGTTCATTCATTTTAAGCTTTAATCTACTCCCGGATTGACCTATTTTTATCACTAATATCAATGCAGTTGAAAGGATTAAAAACGGCATTACAATGTTGACAGCTTCAAAGGTTTTACTTGAAATGACTATCAGCTTATCCAGGTGAAGTGAAACAAAAAAAGTCCATATTACTAGAACAGTACATAGGATAATCGAATAGTCAGACCAGATAAGCCTGAAATACCTGTCTTTTAATTTTGATGTTACCGGTTTATTGGAATCTAATTCCTGCTTGGATGTTTTTATAGAAAAATACATCACAATAAAACCACAAAGAATAAAGATTGAAGTTAGGGGTATTAATAATACATGCCAATAAGATTTATTTGTCAGCTGTGTTGCGACTCCCTGCAAATTAAAGTGTAATGTTATTTGATCAGGTATTTTATTGTAATATAAAAGTAATATTAAAATGTTAAGAAAAATTATAAGCAGCGCTGGAAGAAACCACCAGATTGATATTAGATATTTCCCTTCCCGAAAGTTTGTGTCAATAGTTAATATTTCCTTTTGTGTATTGACATACTCATGGCTCAATAATTCCCCCTTTATTTCTTTTGCTTTCTTGTTATAAATTGCATAAATCACAAACAATAGAAACACTTCCACAAGGATGCCACCGTTAATGTATGTATTACCCGGAGAATAGTATAGAAATAAACCAAGTACAATCAGAAAAGGGATGAAGATTGATAAATAAAGATGTTTATAATTCCTTTTAAGGTTGATTACCTCTGGATGATTAACTATTTCATTTGGAAAACGTGAGCCGAATAGAATATTTTCCCTTAAAAGAAAAGGTACGATAAAACCAATAAATGCAACTATCACCATTATAGTATATGGAAACCAGAAAAAATTATCTTCAACAGACATTGATGTCACCCTTCATTAAACGCTAAATAAATTTTTTTACAATTGCTTATAAACTCTTCTTCGGTTATTCCCTTGCAATATGCTTCGGCTATAACCGATTTAATAGTTTTAGAAATTTCTTTCATAAAAGCAGGATTATGCATTTGTGAAAGCTTATTTACTACAACTCCCTTTCTTCTATGTACAGTAACAAAACCGTCCGCTCTCAATAATGAATATGCTTTGTTGACTGTGTGCATATTTATCCCGGAATTTCCTGCAAATTGCCGCACGGAAGGCAATGATTCACCTTCGGCTAAATTACCAGAAGCAATTCCTTCAATAATCTGGTTTTTAATCTGTGCATAAATTGGGATTTCCGATTCAAAATCTATTTTAATAAACATTTTTCCTTTGCTATATTATTTGTTATACTAAATATAGAACAAATATAGCAGAAAATCAATAATTTTGTTATTTAATTTAGCATTGGTTGGATATGGGGTTAAGATAAGTAATAACAATTAATAAAATATTAACTTATTCAATTATTCCCTGTTACTAGAATAAAGTTTATTGGTGCAGCTAACATTTTATTTACCTTCACTTAATTAAATTTAATTCATATAAGAACTTTCTTAGGGAATTATTGATATGGATAAGGAAAGAATACATATAATATGAAAATTGCTCATCTTTCCGATATTCATTTCACAACATTTTTTAGAAATTTTGATTTATATAAATTTGAAAGTCTATTACATTACTGTAATTCTAAAAATGTTGATCATCTTATAATAACCGGTGATCTTGTGGAAAGTCCGGATGAATACGATTTTGAATTACTTAGAAAAGTATTAAAACAAAATGGTTTTTTAACATCAGATAGACTGTCCCTGGTTATCGGCAACCATGACATTTTTGGCGGGGTAGTAACCGTTGAAGATCTCTTTAATTTTACTAACCATTGTGAAGCAATTGATTACAAACTAAGAGTAAGAGAATTTTATGATTATTTTAAAGAATCATTTAAATATTGCAATTACATTTCTCCGGTTAATATTTTTCCTTATGCTAAAGTAATTGGTGACATTTTAATTGTTGGTTTAAATTCAGTTGCAGAATATTCAAAAACCAAGAATATATTTGCATCAAACGGTGAAATAAGCGGAAATCAGCTTAATGAATTAATAAGTATCTTTAACATGTATGAAAAATGCAAAACAAAGCTGGTATTAATACATCACCATTTCCATGAAACTAAACAACTGCAGGAAAATCGATTCAGAAGTGTTTGGGAAATTATTGAAAAGCAAACAATGAAACTCAGGACTAAAAGGAAACTCTTTGAATTATTCAATAATTTTACAGTAGATCTGGTTCTGCATGGCCACTACCATGAATCATCTCAATATTTTAAAAAAGGAATAAGATTTTTAAATGCAAGAGGAAGCTTCAAAAATGAATTAAAAAATCAGAATCAAATTAATTTTTTGGATACCGGAATTTCCGCCATAAAGATTGAGATTAATAAAGTACCGCAACTATTAAATCCAACAATATTTTCATTTGGTAGATTGAATTCAGTAAAGTTTTAATTTTTTATAACAAAAATATTATCATTTCTTTAATAACTTCGGTAAATTAATAAAGGTCTCGCTTTCCTTTATGAGTTACTACCAATAATTT
>CAYUVK010000011.1:0-71887 GCA_964448105.1 uncultured Ignavibacteriaceae bacterium | reverse complement strand
TTTCTGGACAAACAGCAATTATTTCTCTTACTTTAAGTTGACGCCTATGCGATTAAATCGGGAAGAGAAATCTTTTCAAAACGCAAGATTTCTCCCTTCGGTCGAAATGACAAACACACTTTTTGGTCACCCTCGTAGGCATGAATTATTAGTATTATAAAAATGATTAATTTCTCTTTAAATATTCAAATAACAATCTTACACCAAAACCCGTCATATATTTTTTTGTATAATTATTATAATTGTTTGCCATTGACGGACCCGCAATATCAATATGAGCCCATGGAATTTTTTTATCGACAAAATTTTCCAGAAATTTAGCAGCCGCAATTGCACCTCCCCACCTGCCGCCAAGATTTTTAACATCTGCAACATCGCTCTTATTCAATTCGTTATAATCATCCCACATTGGTAAGGCCCAGACACGATCATGTGTAACTAAACCGGCATTATAAAGCTCTTTGGATAGTTTTTCATTTTTTGTAAATAGACCAGCGACAAACTCCCCTAATGCAACTACACAAGCACCAGTTAAGGTTGCAAGGTCAATAATTGCATCCGGCTTTTCTTTTGAAGCATAATCTAGTGCATCGGATAAGATTACCCTTCCCTCTGCATCCGTATCAACTATTTCAATACTTTTACCCGAGGCAGTCATAATAATATCGCCTGGTCTTACTGATTTGCCTGACAACATATTCTCGGCTGAAGGGATTACTCCAATAATATCAACAGGCAAATTAGCTTTTGCTGCTGCCAAGATTGTTCCTGCAACAACCGCGGCACCGGACATGTCGGCTTTCATTTCACCCATATTATTTGACGGTTTGATTGAAATCCCTCCCGAATCAAAAGTAACTCCTTTTCCTACAAGTGCAATTTTTTTTCTTTTTTTATTTTTGCTTTTAGCTTGAGAATTATATTCCAGCACGATAAATCGAGGTGGATTCTCGCTACCCATACCAATAGCAGTTAAACCGCCCATCTTTCTTTTTTTAATTTCCTTTTCATTAAAAACAGTTACTTTCACGTTTACCTGGCCTAAAGCAGAAGAAACCCTTTTTGCCAATTCATTTGGAGTGATTGTTATTGCAGGCTCATTTTCCAGATCTTTAGTAAAATTCACACCTCCCATTAAATTCTGGGCATCATTCAAAGCAGATTTGAGTTTCTTCTCATTATCCGCATAGAAAAAAACAGATAGATTTTTAGATTCATGATTATCTGTTTTATATTTGTTGAAAGAATAATTCCCAAAAATAATTCCTTCAATAAAAGTCTGGTAAAAATATTCCTCTTTCTCAAAATATTTTTGAAATGCTTGATACTTCGGGATAAAAATATGAAGATTCTTTACTTCTTCTTTTTCCAACTGCGGTAAAAACCCTGCAAGGTGATTCCTAAAATGATCGACTGAAAAATTATTTTCGAGCTTAATTTTAAAGATAAAAACTTCATCCGGTTTACCATTGCGTTTTGATATTCTTATTTCGTTTCCATTTTTGCTTAAAAATGTTTTCTTTTGAAGTTCCGATAAACGGATATTGAAAACTCTCTCAATATTTTCAAGACTTATATCCAATTTTTTTTCATCAATTAAATATCTTATACAAACGGATAAATTTTTATATGATATTTTTTTGTTACCTGATTTTAGATTCAATTCAAACATTTCATCCCTTAATTTTTATTTAGATATTTTTCTGTTTTCTCAAGTATTAGTGATAAATAATCGTTTAATTTCTTGTCATATATTCTTAATCCTGCTGCATTTGTATGTCCGCCTCCGCCAAACTCCTGCGCTAATTTATTAACCGGGATTTGGCCCTTAGAACGAAAACTAACTTTAAATCCCTCTTTCAGTTCAATAAAGAGCAAGCCGATTTTTACATTTTCCACAGATAAAGAAAAGTTCACAAATCCATCCGTATCATGTTCCTCAGCTTCAGTTGAATTAAACATTTCTCTTGTTAAAATCATATAAGCTATCTCACCGGCTTTTCCATAAAGCTGAAGGGAATCCAATGCTTTACCGAGAAGTTTAATTTTTCCAAATTTGCTTTGGTCATAAATTTTATCGAAAACATCAGTTGGATCTACATCATATTCCAAAAGTTCAGCAGCAATTTTATGGATTTGCGTAGTTGTCCTTTCAAACCGGAACGAACCGGTATCGGTCATTATTGCAGCATAAATGGGAAGCGCTGTCTTACGACTTAGACTAACAATACCGGTTTTCTTTATAAGATCGTAAATAATTTGTCCCGAAGCAGTATAAGAGAGATCCATAAAAAAATGATCTACAAAATTCTCGGGATCTTGATGATGATCGATACAAATTTTTATTTTTTTTGATTGAAGGAAATTCTGCTGCATCTTAACAATTCTATCAGATCTATTATAATCTAATGCAACTAAAACATCTACCTTATTAAATAATTCTATATGTTTTTCTTCATCATATTTTTCAATCTTATTATCAATATCTAAAAATTGTAGATTATACGGCGTTGTACTGTAGTTTATTATGTATGTTTTTTTTCCTAAATCTTTAAGAATAAAATAGAGGGCAACTTCGGAACCAATGGCATCTGCATCGGGGTTAACATGTGTTGTGATAAGGAAGGAATTATTATTTACTAAAACTTCCTTAAATTTTTCAAAGTCAATCATCTATTATATCTATTAAAAATCTTTCGAAAAAGATTCATTAAAAATATTTGAATGTTAAAAATAGGAAAAATTTAGGTTAGCTCAATATAATTTTGAAATGTAAAATTGGATTGTGTATTGTTTTTTCGATTTAAAAATTAAAGATGACATCTTTCCTCTGCAAGAAAATGATGTCATCGTAATAAATATATTTCAATTATAAATTAAAATACTACCATTGATCTACTAGGCAGCTACTTCCCACATGTTTCCGCTGAATAATAATTTTCTTAAATCACCTTCACCTTTGGTCTTCGTAATATTACTTAATTGTTCATGAAAATCTTCCTCATAGGTTGATTTACTTTCCTGTCTTAAAATACCAACCGGGGTTGGGAATCCTTCCATTTCAGTAAAATGAGATAAGATATTTGCTGCCGAATTTGGTTTTTCAAATTCATTATGGATCCAGAGATCATTAATTGAATATTTTCCATTTGAAATATCGACAACTTCCGGAGTCAACCCATTTAATCTTATTCCTTTATCATTGTTCTTTCCAAACAACATAGGCTTTCCGTGTTCAAGAAATAAAACATTATCAGCTTTTGTTTCTTTATCGGTTAAAATTTCAAATGCGCCATCATTAAAGATATTGCAGTTCTGGTAAACCTCAATAAAAGAAGTCCCTTTATGTTCACCGGCTCTTTTCAATATTTCTTTTAAATGTTTTGGATCCCTATCCAAAGATCTTGCTATAAAAGTAGCTCCTGCACCAATTGCAAGACTTAACGGGTTAAACGGAAAATCAATACTTCCAAAAGGAGTGCTTTTCGTTTTCTTTCCTTTTTCGGAAGTTGGTGAGTATTGTCCTTTTGTTAAACCGTAAATTCTATTATTGAAGAGAAGGATTTTGATATCAATATTTCTTCTGCAGGCATGTATAAAATGGTTCCCTCCAATACTTAACAAATCACCATCCCCGGTTGCAACCCAAACTGACAACTCGGGTTTATTAACTTTTATTCCTGTTGCAATTGCCGGAGCTCTTCCATGAATACCATGTATCCCGTAAGTGTTCATATAATAAGGAAATCTTGCTGCACAGCCAATCCCCGATACCCAGACAAAGTTTTCCAGCTTAATATTCAGATCAGGTGAAACTCTCTGCATTTGTGCCAGTATGGAATAATCACCGCAGCCAGGGCACCATCTTACATCTTGTGAAGATGAAAAATCTTTTGAAGTATATTTATTTCCGTTGCCGTTTCCGTTTTTTATATCTATTTCTGCCATTACTTGCCTCCTAAAATTGCTTCAATTTTATCTTCAATTTCCGAAGATTTAAAAGGGAGCCCCTGTATTTTATTAAAAGGTATGATATCAACAGAAAACTCGCTTTTAATTATTTTTGCAAATTGTCCAAGATTTAATTCAGGGCAAAGTATCTTTTTATATTGTTTCAATACCTGCTCGGTATTTTTGGGTAGAGGATTCAAATACCTGAAATGTGTCTGCGCAACTTTGCTTCCCGATTTTCTAGCTTTATTAACAGCTTCGGTTATTGCACCATAAGTACCACCCCAGCCTATAACCAAAAGATCGGCATCTATATCCCCGGTTACTTTTAATTCAGGAATATCGTGTTCAATATTCTTTACCTTTTGCGCTCTAAGTCGAACCATAAATTCATGATTTTGAGGATCATAACTTACATTACCTGTTATATTTGCTTTTTCCAACCCGCCTAATCTATGTTCCAATCCGGGAGTTCCCGGTAAAGCCCATGGCCTGGATAGGTTTTCATCTCTTGTATAAGGATCAAATCCAGCATGTCCGTTATTGCTTTCATCTTTGGGAGCTACAAATTTTGGTTTCATTTCCGGGATATTATCCGGTTCAGGAATTTTCCACGGTTCGGAACCGTTGGCAATATATCCATCGGAAAGATACATTACAGGAACCATATACTTTAATGCAATTCTTGATGCTTCAATAGCCATATTAAAGCATTCAGCAGGAGTAGCAGGAGCAACAATTGCAACCGGAGCTTCACCATTTCTGCCATACATAGCCTGAAGCAGATCCGACTGTTCGGTTTTTGTCGGAAGACCTGTACTTGGACCGCCTCTTTGGACATCTACAATTACTAATGGAAGCTCTGTCATAACTGCTAATCCAATAGCTTCGGTTTTTAATGCAACACCCGGACCGCTCGTTGTAGTAAGTGCGAGAGCACCGGAAAATGATGCACCGATTGCTGCCGTAACCGCAGCAATTTCGTCCTCAGCTTGGAAAGTCCTTACTCCAAAATTTTTATGTTTACTCAATTCATGTAAAATATCCGATGCAGGAGTAATTGGGTATGATCCCAAGAATAAAGGCAAACCTGTTTTTACGGATGCAGTAACAAATCCAAGCGCTAAAGCTTCATTACCTGATATATTTCTATAAATGCCGGGAGACAATTTTGCAGGTGCAACCTGGTAACGGGTAGTAAACAATTCCGTATTCTCGCCAAAATAATATCCGGCTTTTAATACCTTTTCATTTGCTGCTGCCATTTCAGGAGAAGATTTGAATTTTATCTTTATCCAATTAAGAGTCGGTTCAAACGGCCTGCTGTAAAGCCAATACATCATACCTAAAGCAAAGAAGTTTTTACATCTTGCAATTTCCTTTGCAGAAAGTCCGCTGTCTTCCAGAGCTGTAGCAGTTAATTTGCTAAGGGGAACCGACACTACGTTAAATCCTACCAAAGAATCATCCTCCAGCGGATTAGATTCATAGTCTGCCAATCTTAAATTTTTGGAATCGAAGGAATCAACATTTATTATTATTGATCCTCCTGTTTTCAGTTCGCCTAAATTAGTTTTTAGAGCAGCAGGATTCATTGCAACCAACACATCGGGCGCATCTCCCGGGGTTTGAATATCATCGCTGCTGAAATGAAGCTGAAAACCGCTTACACCGTATGTAGTACCTGCAGGCGCTCTAATTTCCGCAGGGAAATCGGGCAATGTGCTTACATCGTTTCCCGCCAAAGCTGTTGTGTTAGTAAACTGTGTACCTGTAAGCTGCATTCCGTCACCGGAATCCCCGGCAAATCTTACGATTACATCGTTTAAATCGACTATTCCTTTAGTCATTTAATCACTCTTATTTGTTATTACTATTAATTAATTCTTTAACAATGATTACGCTTCATTGAGTTCATTAAGAAATTTTTACTGATAATTATACGAAAGAGGTTCTAACAAGTTTCTAATATTTGTTCCCAATTCACCGGATAATGGAAGCATTGTATTTTTAATTAACATAATCAGGGTTTGCATTTTTGTCAATGCAACTTTTTATAAAAATTTTCTTTTCTGTTGCTTCACATCTCAAATTATTTTAGAGTTTGAAAAACAAACCAACTGGTATAAAATTAAATATTTATTTTCATTTTATATTTAAATTTTTCTTTCTTGTGTTTTGGTGCACATGTGAAAATGTGTGTTGTAGGTTGTTTGTTGTGTTTTGTGGTCTAGGATTTTATCGACTACAAATATTCTTTTATTCTTTATAAAATATTAATTATGCTCAATTAATTTTTCTATTACCCCATCTTTTTGTAAAATAACTATATCAGCTTCCCTGGATAATGCAATTTTTTTCGCTGCCTTAATTGCTTCTTCTTTTGTATGATGAACAGAAATCATAGCTTTCATTCCTTCTTGTTTAACAGCCCAATCATTTATATGGGGTGTTACATATATTTTACTCATTATTTACTCCATTCATTTCAATTAATACTTTTTTAATTAACAAAACATTTTAAACAACTGCTGTGATATGATATTAGAAATAAAATTTTTGCAAATTATTATGATAGGGAACAAAATATTAATATATAAAGAATCGAAATTTGTTTGTTTTTTAAGATATTACAAAAATGAAGGGTAAATTACAAATACTTGCATATTAATAACGGCCCGATCTCTTAAATATTAAAGAAACCGGGTTAGTATAGAGGTTCTTTATATGAAATTAATTAACATCCCAGGTATTACCACTGAACAACATTTTTTCCAGATCCCCTTCGCCCTTTAATTTTTTTACCTGGTTAATTTGTTCTTCCACACTTTCATCGTAAGTAGGTTTAGATATTTGTCTAAATATCCCAATAGGAGTTGGAAATTCGGGATTATCGGTTAAATGAGCAAGCATCATTGAACGTAAAGGAGAAGTGTCATGTTCATCGTGTATAAGAAGATCATTAATGCTGTATTCACCATTATTAATATTCACGATAACCGGTTTCATTCCATCAAGTTTAATTCCTTTATCTTTGTTAGTTCCAAAAACCATCGGCTGATTATGTTCGAGAACTAAAAGATGCTCAGCTTTAACTTTCTTGTCGGAAAATATATCAAATGCTCCATCGTTATAAATAACACAATTCTGAAATATCTCAATAAAAGCAGTACCTTTATGATCTGCAGCTCTTTTTATTAAAGTCTGAAGATGTTTAGGGTCTCTATCAATTCCCCGTGCAACAAAAGTAGCATCTGCACCAAGTGCTAAAGACACCGGATTAAAAGGATAATCAACACTACCAAATGGAGTAGTTTTTGTTTTCTTTCCTTTTTCGGATGTTGGTGAATACTGACCTTTTGTTAAACCATAAATTCTATTATTGAAAAGAAGAATTTTAAGATCAATATTTTTTCTGCACGCGTGAATAAAATGATTTCCACCAATGCTTAATAGGTCTCCGTCACCGGTTGCAACCCAGACAGAAAGATCGGGTCTGCTTACTTTTACTCCTGTGGCGATTGCCGGAGCTCTGCCGTGAATGCCGTGAAATCCGTAAGTTTCCATATAATAAGGAAAACGAGAAGAACAGCCGATACCGGAAATCCATACAATTTTATCTTTATCCAATCCAACGATTTCAGGGAAGGATCTCTGTACCTGAGCAAGGATGGAATAATCACCACAGCCCGGGCACCATCTAACATCCTGGCTGGTTGCAAAATCTTTTGCAGTTAATTTTATTTTTTGATCAACTTTAGTTTCTTCCATTACTTTTACCTCCGAGAATTTCTCTTATTTTTGCTTCAATATCGGATGCCTTAAATGGTAATCCTCTTACAATATTAAAAGGTATAACCGGAATTAAAAATTCACTCTTAATTAATTTTGTTAATTGACCGAGGTTAATTTCAGGAATAAGAATATTCTTAAATCTTTTTAAAACATCGATAGTATTTTTCGGAAAAGGATTTAGATATTTCAAATGTGCCTGAGAGACTATTAAGCCTGCTTTTCTTGCATCGACAACAGCTTCTTTAATTGCGCCATATGTTCCGCCCCATCCCAGCACCAAAAGTTCTCCTTGCTGTTCTCCCTCAACTTGCAGATCCGGAATATCTTTTACCATATTCCTTAACTTTTTATCTCTTAGCTTAATCATCAAATCGTGGTTGTCGGGATCATAACTTACATTGCCGGTAATATTCGCTTTTTCCAAACCGCCAATTCTATGTTCCAAACCGGGAGTGCCCAGTTTAACCCATGGACGGGCAAGATTTTCATCTCTTATGTATGGTGCAAAGCCTTCTTTTTCTGTTCTAAATTTTACCGGGATTTCAGGTAATTCATTCGCATGAGGAACTTTCCAGGGTTCGGAACCATTTGCGAGATAGCCATCGGTTAAAAGTATAACCGGGATCATATATTTTATTGCAAGTCTTGAAGCTTCCAAAGCCATATAAAAACAATCGCTTGGAGTAGATGAAGCTAAAACTGCTACAGGGGCTTCACCATTTCTTCCGTAAACTGCTTGAAGTAAATCCGCCTGCTCTGTTTTTGTTGGTAAACCTGTACTTGGACCACCTCTTTGCACATCAACAATAACCAGAGGTAGTTCGGTCATAACAGCTAAACCGATAGCTTCTGTTTTTAGAGCAAGACCGGGACCGCTTGTTGTTGTTATTGCCAGGTTGCCGGCATACGCAGCACCTATTGCAGATGTTACCCCTGCAATTTCATCTTCAGCTTGAAAAGTTTTAACACCGAAATTCTTATAAGTACTTAGATATTGTAAAATTTCCGAAGCCGGGGTAATTGGATAAGAACCAAGAAATAGTGGCAATCCGCTTTTAACCGAGGCTGCAAGAAATCCTAAAGCCGTTGCTTCATTTCCAGAGATACTTCTATATGTACCTGTGGGAAGTTTAGCAGAATCAACATTATATCGAGTAGTAAAAATTTCGGTCATTTCACCGAAGTTATAACCAGCACTCAGCGCTTTTTCATTAGCATCAATTAAGTTTGGATCCTTTTTAAATTTATTTTTTATCCATTTTAAAGTGGGTTCAATAGGTCGGTTATAAAGCCAATACATTAGTCCAAGAGCGAAAAAGTTTTTACAGCGAGCTTTTTCCTTTTGCCCTAATGGATTGTCTTCCAAAGCTTTTGCAGTTAAAGAATTTATTGGAACCGGGTAAACTGTAAACCCTTTGAGTTCCCCATTCTCTAAAGGATTATTCTCATATTTTGCTAATTGTAAATTCTTTTTATCAAAAGCATCAGTATTTACGATAATTGAAGCGCCGGGTTTTAGTTCGGGTAAATTCTTCTTTAACGCTGCAGGATTCATTGCAACTAAAACATCAGGCCTATCACCGGGAGTGAAAACATCACTACTTCCAAAATGTAATTGAAAACCGCTGACACCATAGACTGTTCCCGAAGGAGCGCGAATTTCTGCCGGGTAATCAGGTAATGTACTTAAATCATTTCCCACGATCGCAGTTGTATCACTAAACTGGCTTCCGGTTAACTGCATACCGTCTCCTGAATCACCCGCGAATCGAACTGTTACATCAGTAAGATTCTTGATTTCTTTTTCTTTAATCATCTCTTTGCTTTTAAGATATTTTAAATATTTAGTGAATTATAAACGCCAAAAACATATCCACAATCCGTGCCATAGTTAAAAAGTATTCGATTTCATTTAGATATTAAACAATTCCTTTATAAATCTATATTTTTAATTAATAATTTTTATGAGTGAGATTTAAACATTCTCAGAAGTGATAAAAGAGAAGAAACTACACTTAATCTTGCTTACTTTTCCTCAAATTTAAAATGCGGATTTTCAATTATGCCTATAATATTTCCAAAAGGATCTGTAACTGTCGCTACCAAAATTTCATTTCCAACATCTTGAATTTCAGAATTAATTTTTGCACCGGCATCAACTAAATGTTTTAATGAATATTTAATATCATTAACACCCCAGTAAGCAACTGAATTATTACCTATCAATACATCTGACATATCAGGGTCTAAACCTAGCTCAAAACCACCGATATTAAAACCTACATAAAAAATTTCATCAAAATATGGATTAATTTCTAAAGCTTTAGAATACCAGTCTTTTGCTTTTTGAATATCTTCTACATGGTAAATGACTGTTCTTAATCCAATAATTGCAGGCATTATAATTCCTCAATATTTTTTTAAATTATCTATAAAATATAAATTAACAAAAGTAATTATTTTGTATACCGATTATTTTGAATCGGCAGTTTTCCTTATATATGTAAAATCATATTCTGTGGACCAAGCTTTTCCTTCATCCGAAGAGCGCTGGGAGAATTGACGGACTTTATTAGAACTAAGATTATAAAATGTTAACCTTCTTATATAAGGTGATTTGTCTTTGGTATGATCATAACTATAATAAACTATTGCATTTTTTGCAGAATCAAAATTACCTTCAAAGTAAATTGGAATTGAATTTTCATCCACCCAGTATTGAACCCACTTCCTTTTGTCCATATTATAAATGTTAAAACTTTTGCCGGTATAACCATTAATGCCGGTCCAGTTTTCCAGGATCACGGCACCTTTTAAAATTTTTTCAATTTTACT
Source organism: uncultured Ignavibacteriaceae bacterium (assembly GCA_964448105.1). GTDB lineage: Bacteria > Bacteroidota > Ignavibacteria > Ignavibacteriales > Ignavibacteriaceae > CAVQBP01. The sequence continues at coordinate 61,306 of CAYUVK010000011.1, read as the reverse complement.
ATCTCCGACTTTTTGTTCTTGCGGATTATATACATCCCATTCGCCTACCCAAAAATCAAATTTTTTTGCTTCGGGAAAATTATCAAGTGATTTAACAGATTTTAAAATTTCTTCAAACCTCTTTTCACTACGGACATTCGCCAAATCTGCATCAGTCTTTAAAAGAGATAGTTGATTGAAACTATTATCTACTGCTTCTTCCAGATATTTTAATGCTTCTGTCTTGTTATCATTTAATGAATATGTGCAGGCAAGATTATATAGCACTCTCGGATTTTTATTTGGAGCCAGTTTCAAATAAAATTTTATTGCATCATCATATTTCTTTTCCGAATAATAAAGAGAAGCAAGCTTGTAAATAGCTATGTTATTGCTGGGTTCTTCCGTTATCACTTCATTATAAAGTTGCCCTGCTTTTTGATATTCTTTGTTTTTGGCAAGACTATCCGCTTCGTGTATTTTGGGATTCACAGCATTCTGACAAACGGATGATATCGTCAAAATGGAAAAAGAAGAAATAAAAAGAACAAATTTTTTCATAGCACCAACCTCTTTTAGATTTATTAATTCGCAGGAAATAGTAAGCAGAAAAAACGGATTATATTAAAAATAATGTTGTATATTATAACATTTTTTCAAATATGCAATATTAAAATTACAGATGAATAATAAATCTTAATAAGATTAATTAAAAAAATATTTTCTGCTGAAAATAAGTGGAAAAGAAATTAATATTAATAAAATAAAATTAAATAGCGCATTAAAAATAACACCGGAAAATATAGAAATTGATGTATCCAGAATAAACCAGCACAGTATTCCAGCTACAAAACATTTCCATGCCCATTTCTCTTTTCTTTTAAATTGGTAATTTGCAATAAATGCCATAAAGATTCCCCAGCCAAAAATTGTTGCTCCCAATACACCATATATCCAATTTTGAAATGAGATAATCTGCACGTTGATATCTGACGAATTAAAAAATGCAGGATTAATTTGATCATTAAATAAGAAATCGAAAAAAGGAGTCTGATTAAAAAGAGCTAAGGCTAAACCAAAAACTGAAATAAATAAACAAAGAATGAATATCCATCTTTGCCAAAATAAAAAATGATTCATGTTATCCCCATAAATTTTTGTGAATAAAAATATTATAAAAGATTTATCACCTTTTCAGTTTTCACTTCAGGGTAATTATAAGATACAATATCCAGCTTATCCAAAACTCCCTCAATAGAAAAATTTGATTTATTCAATTCATCCGCGATTGATTTGCTTTCAAGCGGATTTATACTGCCACCAATTCCGATATGCGGAATATAGGGAATATCCAATCTTAGTTCATTTTTTAAAGTACATGAATACAATTTATCGTGAAGTTTCACAATATCACTATACCCTTCGTCCGGGACTAAAAGAACATCAGTAAAATCACTAAAGGAATCTTTAACAATTCCCTTTCCAATTCAACCGCAGAAAAGTTTATCTCTTCTTTAATAAAAAATCGTAAGAATTTGCATAAGTTCGTTTTACCTGAAGAGTTCAAACTTTCAAAACGTTTAGGTATAAGTTACACGGGGTTAGATAATAAATTCTTAATTTCCAATGATATTGATACTTTTATAAGAAAAGAGATAAATGAAAACAATTTAAAATTTACTTATAAGATTGAAAATCTGGATAGTAATTATTCAAAAATAATCTTTACCGTTCCATCAAAAAATTTTTCAAGAGAATATTACTTCAAAGATTCGTCTTTAATTTCTCAACCATATTATTATGCAAGGAACTGGAAACAAATAAAGAGCAAGTTTTTCATCTTTCATGCTAGTGATCCGGGTTTATTCAATGGTTATTCAGAAAATAAACTGGATAATTTCGTCGAAAATATTTTAATAATTTTGAAATGCAGTGATAAACAAATAAACAAACTCAAGGAAAATAAAATTAATTATTACTTATGTAAGGATGATAATGAAATTAAGATGCTTACAAATTATGATGCACGCGGTTTGTATTATTTACCATATGATTATATAATAACTACCTATAATTGTCATTATCATGAAATTCTTCACCTGCTTATCAATTATAAACTTCAGACTATTCCGCTTTATACATTGCCTTTATTGCAGGAAGGTTTTGCTGTTGCGTTCGGAGGAAGAGGAGGAAAAGAGCCGGATGTAATTTTAGAAATGGGCTCTTTCTTAGAAAAAAATAATTTTTTAGACTACAATTCTTTATTAAGCAAACAGGATTTTTTTCAAGCTGATGTATCTTTGAGTTATCCTGCAGCAGGTCTATATAATAAATTTTTGTTAAGTGAATTGGGAATTGATAAATATTTAATTCTCTATAGAAAATATTCTGGTGTCGAAACTGAAATCGATAATTTTATTATAAGTTTAAATGATCTGCCTCCGGAAAACAAATGGAAAAGCTTTTTAAATAATTATTCCGATAGCAATGCAATTAAAATAAATATTAATGGGTCTGCTAATTATAAAGAAATTGCAGAGAATAAAAGCCATTTTATTATTTCCGAAAATTCAGATTATTACAGGTTTCAGATTAAAGATACCTTATTAGTATCTGCTAATAAAAAAATCAATAACTATAAGAGTAAATTGTTCGGCGAATTATATCCGGGTAAAAAATATCAATTTGAAAAGTATGCAATAATAGCCGATTCAAATGAGGTTTCAGTTTATAATCTTTACTCAAATAATTTAATTGCCAAGTATGTAAGGAGTTTCTCTTCGCAAAATAAAAAAGTTTCGCGTATTAATAACCTCCATCAATTTTTAATTAGAAAAAAAATATTTGATGAATCATTGGGTGAATTAAAATTTAATTGAATTCTAGTGCTTCACTTGTTTGACTTCAATTTATGCATCCATGCAAGTTCATGCAACTTGTAATACCATTCTATAATTATTTTAAATTAATATCATCCTACAACTTGTGACTGAATTCATTTGAATCCTTAATAAACTTCTGTACCAATACGTGGTTATTTTTATTTTATTTGCAGTTTACGGACGGGGATATATGAAAGATATCGATTTTACAGGGAGATATGAAAAAATAATTGTGGATTTTCACCTTACCTTTTTACTTATTACTCCTTCTAAAGAAACCCTAATAAAAATTCATTATTTATTATTTGAAAATGGAATTAATCAATTTAGGAAATTCAACATCTCATTTTATCATTTATATTCAAACATTCTTATGCAGAAATCAATAAAAAAATTTAGAGAGAGGGATATTCAAAATGTCAGCTGGTAAAACAGATAAAGATAATTTTCAATCCAAAAGTATTGAAGATGTTCTAAAAGAATTAAACACCAATAAAGAAAAAGGATTAAGCGATTCCGAGGTAAAAGAGAGAACACAAAAATACGGTTTAAATGAAATTCCGGAAAAAGAAGAAACATTTTTGCACAGGGTATTAAGAAGATTCTGGGGACCAATTCCCTGGATGATTGAAATTGCTGCTATCCTTTCTGCAGTTGTTCAAAAATGGGAAGACTTCGGAATTATATCGACACTTCTTTTCGTTAATGCTTTTATTGATCTCTGGCAGGAAAGCAAAGCACTAAGTGCATTAAGTGTACTTAAAGAAAAATTGGCAAAGAAAGCTACAGTGTTACGTAATGGAGTATTCAGTTCAATAGATGCAAAAGAGCTTGTACCAGGGGATATTATCAAAATAAAAATAGGAGAAATACTTCCAGCGGATGTAAAATTGATAGAAGGAGAATATCTTCAGATTGATCAATCGGCATTAACCGGTGAATCAATGCCTGTAACAAAACATTCCAATGATACCGCCTATGCAAACTCCGTAGCTAAGCAAGGCGAAATGATTTCTGTTGTTACATTAACTGGTTTAAATACCTATTTCGGTAAAACCGTGTCACTAGTAGCAAAGGCAGAAAAAGAACAGAAAAGTCATTTTCAAAAGATGGTAATAAAAGTAGGGAATTATCTTATTTTCACTACTATTTTCATGGCTGTAATTATCATTTTAACTGCATTATACAGACACGAAAATATGCTTGATATTTTAAGATTTACCCTTGTTCTAACTGTTGCTGCAATCCCCGTTGCTTTGCCTGCGGTATTAACAGTTACTATGGCGGTTGGAGCTATTGTTCTCGCAAAGAAACAGGCTATTGTCAGCAGGCTTGCATCAATTGAAGAGCTTGCCGGGATAGATATATTGTGCTCCGATAAAACCGGAACACTAACAAAAAACCAAATGACAGTTGCTGCTCCCATTACTTATTTAGGTTTTGAAATTAAAGATCTTATGATCTTTGCAGCACTTTCATCAAAAGAGGAAAATAATGATCCTATTGAAATACCCATTTTTGATTATTTAAAGAAAAATAATTTATACGATGATTTAAAAAATTATAAAGTAGAAAAATTTACACCTTTTGATCCTGTTAATAAACGTACACAAGCAGTAGCAAATAAGAATAATGAAAAATTTATCATAACTAAGGGTGCTCCTCAGGTAATATTAAAATTATCCGCAAAAAGTGTTGATAATAATTTAGTCTCTAAATCGGTTAATGATTTTGCGGAAAAGGGATACAGAACTCTTGGAACTGCAATAAAAAAAGAAGCAGACAAAGATTTTAAATTTGTTGGAATTATTCCTTTATATGATCCTCCACGAGATGATGCAAAAGAAACGATAGCAGAAGCCAATAAATTAGGTTTAAATGTAAAAATGGTAACCGGGGATAATGTTGCCATTGCAAAACAAATATCCGATCAGTTGGGTTTAAATTCAAATATACTTGAAGCAGATGAACTAAAAAGCGATAACAGTGCCGAATTTATAAAAATGACTGAAATCCTCGCAAAAACAATACACCAGAAATTAAATCCTGATTTACCTGAATCTAAAGTAAAAGAGTTCGCACAGAAAGTCAGTAAAGAAATTGAAAGCGCCTTTCAAACTGAAAATATTGGAAAAGACAGAAATAAAAAACATGAATCGGAAATGCTCAAATTAATTGAAGAATCAGGAGGTTTTGCACAGGTATTCCCTGAAGATAAATATTCTATTGTTGAACAGCTTCAAAAAGGAGGGCACATTGTCGGGATGACAGGCGATGGAGTAAATGACGCCCCGGCTCTAAAAAAAGCAGACGCAGGAATTGCAGTTGCCGGAGCTACCGATGCAGCAAGGGCAGCGGCAGATTTAGTTCTGATGGCACCCGGTATTTCTGTAATTATTGATGCAATTAAACAAGCACGGGTAATTTTTGAAAGGATGAATAGTTATGCGGTTTACAGGATTGCCGAAACAATCAGGGTTATTCTATTTATGACACTCGCAATCTTAATTTTCAATTTCTATCCAGTCACAGCCATTATGATAATTATGCTTGCACTGTTGAACGATATACCAATAATAACTATAGCTTATGATAATACTAAAATTGATCCTTATCCCGTTAAATGGAATAACACGGAATTATTTGGTCTCTCTACATTGCTGGGTGTTGCGGGAGTAATTTCATCCTTCTTAATTTTTTTCCTGCTGGAAACTTATTCAAATTTATCCCAGCCTTTAATCCAGTCTGCAATATTTACAAAGCTGATCATTGCCGGTCATGCAACAATTTTTAATACAAGAACAAATGATTGGTTTTTCAAAAAACCTTTTCCTTCAAAATCATTATTGCTCGCTTCTTTATCAACAGCACTTTTAGGCTTACTTGTTGGAGTGTATGGAATTTTTGTTCCTGCAATCGGATGGAAGTGGGGTTTAATCGTTACTGTTTATGCAATAACCTGGTTTTTGTTCAATGATGTTGTTAAAGTATTTTTCTATAGAAATTTTATTAGGGAAAATAAAATTTTTCACAAATATTTTAACAAGGAACATAGTATGTAAAAGAATTTTAAAAGACTATTCTATGACGATTTTTTTATTAATTTTTAATAAGGAGTTTTTATGTCTATCCGTCCTGTTAAAAAAATATTAAAAGCACAGCCAACCATTGAAGGAGCGGGTGTGAATCTCCGCCGTGCAATCGGTTTTGGTGATCCCTCTGAAGTTGATCCGTTTCTTCTCCTCGATGATTTCCGAAATGAACGGCCGGAGGATTATCTTGCCGGCTTTCCCTGGCATCCGCATCGTGGAATTGAAACAATTACTTATGTACTTGCTGGGAGTGTTGAGCATGGCGACAGTATGGGCAATAAAGGCGTTATATCATCTGGCGATGTTCAATGGATGACAGCTGGGAGTGGAATTATTCACCAGGAAATGCCGAAAGGTGATCCGAAAGGACGGATGCACGGTTTCCAGCTTTGGGCAAATCTTCCTTCTGCATTAAAAATGACAACACCGCGCTACCAGGAAATTAAATCACCGGACATGCCTGAAGTTACTGATGATGACGGAGCACATGTAAGGATAGTCTGCGGAAATTTCTGGGGAAAGAAAGGCCCGGTTGACGGTATAGCCGCTGATCCGATATATATCGATGTATCCGTTCCACCCGGCAAAAGAAAATCTTTGCCGATTGATACCCGGAATAATGCATTTGCTTATGTCTTCGCAGGTTCAGGAAAGTTCTGCAATGCTTCAGGACCGCTTGCAGTTCCCACGGAAAGTGTTGGATGGTTAGACACTTCTCCGCCAGTAGAAGCAGATAATCGTTCATTAATTCTCTTCGACAGTGGAGATGAAGTTACAGTGCAAGCCGGAGATGAGGGGATTCGTTTTCTTCTTATATCAGGGAGACCCTTAAAAGAACCGGTTGCGTGGTACGGTCCAATAGTAATGAACACTCAAGGAGAACTTAAAAAAGCTTTTGAAGAACTTCAAAATGGAACGTTTTTAAAAAGTAAAAAGAAGGATTGAAATCTTTTCGGAGAATTAACATTTTTTCGTTGCCATTATAAGTTCTTTGATCTCAAAATATAATATTTACAATTTTTTAACAGAGTGTATTTGAACCCTCCTCGCCTCCCCTTTGGCTAGGGGAGGATGGCTGGAGTTTTCATTTTACAATCACAATTTTAATTTCTTCATATATTAAACAATAGATATGGTAAACAATGTTCTAAATTTTCTTTGGAGATTATTTTAATTTTTCTTGCATATTTATAAATAATTTATCAGTTTAAGATTAGAAAATTCCTTTCTAATAGTGTTTGTGCGTCCTTATAATCCATTTTCTTAAATAAAATGAAAGGTGAAGATTATGAAATTGTACAACTTTCTTCCGGGTGTGTTTTTCATTTTACTATTTTCTCTAACATCCATTTATCCACAAGACTCCCTGCAAGTATTAAAAAGGGTCAACGATGAATCAATAGACTTAAATTACCTCGAGGGGATAAAAGCTCAAAATGAGGGTTTAAAGATAAGTGCCAGTTATTATTTGGGAGAACGGAAAAGTGATAAAGCTGTTATACCATTAATGAATATTCTCCATACTGATAATTCCCCTGAGGCTAGAATAATGGCGGCTTTATCCCTATTTAAAATCGGAGATGAAAGAGGAATTTATGCTATTAAAGAAGCAGCTCAACTTGATAATAGTGAATGGGTGAAAAAAATGTGTAAAATATTTTATCAGATGTATGCAGTTAACAAAGAAGACAGTAAATAAAACAAATATAACCAAATAATTTTAATTATTTAATTTAAGGCAGTAACCTCAGAGCTAGGCTGTAGTTTAAGTAGAAAGATTATAAATTAATCCCAGATTTGTCATTAGGAAAAATTTCTAATGACCGCCATTAGAAAAAACATTAGATAACTTATTTGAATAGAATAAGTTAGACTCGCTAAAGTCTTTAAGGTTTACTGTAATTAAAACATATAGTTTTTGATAACAATATTATTTTGTAAGTGATGAAAATTCATCGCTTTGCTAAATATCCTTTATTTTCTAATGACAAATTTGGGTTAATTATACTTAACTGTTTATTCTATTATGCTTGAAAATAATTTTAATTTTCAGGCTTATATGCCTTTAATGTGACAAAATTATTGCTGAGTAAAAAATGATTCTTTTAATCAATTAGTAGTAAACTATTCTTATTTCAATAAAATCATCTTTTTGTTCGCAAAAAAGTCGCCGGCTTTTATACTATAGAAATAAACACCGCTAGCAAGCGATAATGCATTCCCGCCGGAGGAGGATCCTCCTTTGACGGAAAAATTTATTTGATAACTTCCTGCATTTTGCTTTTTATTAACAAGTGTGGCAATTTCCCTTCCCAAAGTATCATATACTTTTATTACAACATGTGTTCGTTTAGGAATATTATAATTTATCATAGTAGTAGGATTAAACGGATTCGGATAATTCTGTGAAAGTGTAAATTCTTTAGGAAGTGATTCTGTATTACTGACACCGACTATTGTCGCACCGGGAATTGCTATAAAATCGAAGCTCATCCAATTCCAATATCCGTAGAAAGCAACGGTATTCAATTCACTATTAAGATGAATAATCGTTCCCCTGTTAAGCCATGCGGTTGTGTTAGGAGCAGTAAATTCAATCTCTTCAACAGTATCACCGTTTACTACAAGATATTGAGTTTTTGGAGACTCAAAATTTAATAGGTATGCAATTTCAAAAAGATAATCCCCTTCTTCCGGCATGCTTATATTATTAAAAGTTAAAGTCCATGCATCACGCATTTCCATATAAGCTCCCCCGCTTCGACCTGCAGATGTAATTTTATTCCCCTGCCCTGTATATGATGCCTTCTCAGCTTCAAACCTTGTAAAAGTTGCGTTTTCAGTGTAGACTGTTAGCGTATCAGATTGAACCTCAAGTCCTTCATGATCGGTAACAACTGCTATAATCGAATACTTTTCATTCTCTCCGGGTGTCCACTGAATTTGAAATGGTTCCGAAGTAATTGTTCCAAGTAATTCACCGTCGGAATAAAAATCAACCTGCTGAACCGTACTGCTAGTATCTACAGTTGTAGCAGCCGTTAATGTTAATTCTGTATTCGGTGATACAACATTTCCTTGGTTTGTATTTACCTTTATTGTGGGTGGTTTTTTAACAGCAATTAAACCATAAACACCAATTTCAAAAAGGGAATAACCAAATTGTGTTGCGCGATTAATACAATGAAGCCTGACAAATCTTCCGCTTTGCGAAGGAGCAAATGTTATATTATCTTCCCCGCCGTTTCCGGTTCGCTCTTCGTGAACCGTACGCCAGAGATGCCCATCATACGATAAATCGATATCATACTGTGAAGCATATGCTGATTCCCATGAAAGGATAATCCGATCGATATCGATAGCTTCACCAAGATCAACAGCTATCCATTCATCGTTTGGATTATCATCTAAATTAGGATCCGGGGTATTACCATTATCACCTGTCTGCCATGCGCTGCTCCACCTCGTATTCATTTCACCGTCAACGGCAAATTTAGGCAATCTATCCGTTCCGCAACAGGCTTCATATGTTGAAGCAGTAACAGGGTGATTAGTTGCCCTATTAATTTGGCTTGGATCTAAAACTGTTATGGTAACTTTTGCAGTATCCTTTTCTCCGGCATTTTCCCTATTAACAGCAATAAGAATATATGATGTATCTGAAGAAGGTGAAACGCTCTTTGTTCCGGATGTATCAACATCAACTCCATCAAGGGTAACAGAAGAAGCACCAAATACAAGCCAAGTTAATGTTGTGCTTTGCCCCTGTTCAATAACAGTACGGGCTGCTGAAAACTTTGCTATTTTAAATCCCGGGTTAACATTAGCAAGAAATGGAGCCGTAGGCAATCCTTCTTCATTATATAAATTTACATTTGCCGGATTATATTCCCATGCATATCTAACAATACTTGGTTCAGGGATTTGATCGCTCCAGACAATAACCTTGTTTCCTTCAATAACTGCATTTGCCCAGGCTAATTGATTATTGACATCACCGACCGCAAATCCTTTTACACTGCCATTTGCCGAATCCTTAGCAACTAAACTGCTGTCTATGTCAGTAAAGTTGATTTCTATCTTACCGTCATCTCTTAAAAGGTTACTATAGTATCTTGGTCCGGAAGAGACAATATTTTCTCCGTAGGCAATTTTACGTGCTAATAAAGAAATTCTGTAACCAACCGGCTGTTTATGTTTTGGGTGAATATCAACATCACCTACATCAATAGTTATAGCTTCACCGGTATTTGGAAGAGATAATGCAGAACTTTGCCCGGCACGAAGCTGCGGCCATGCATCCCAATTTTGAGGCTGGTCGTACACCTGTCCATAATTTGGAAGCTGAACCCAAATAAAAGGAAAATCTCCCTGGTTAAATACTCCACGCCAGGATGTAATCATGGTTTTGAAAAGATCCCCGTAAGATAAAGCATCTTCCATATTATCTGCATTTGATTCTCCCTGGTACCAAATAATCCCTTTAATAGGATAACGTAATATCGGATAAATCATTTTATTATAAGCTACCGTAGGTTGTCTTTCCGGTTCACCGCTTGCCAATACAGTATCCTGTTCATCATAGCCAAGCATTTGGCCACTCATCCATGTTTCAAGCCTGCTGCCGCCATATGAAGAATTTATAATTCCGATTGGAACATCAATATCCATTCTAAGATTCTTTGCAAAGAAATACCCAACAGCAGTAAAATTTCCAGCATATTGAGAAGTAGCGGGTGTCCAAGCACTGCCAGAAGGAAGATCATCTGAAGGTTCATCTGCCAATCCTTTAGGAATTTTAAATTGCCGTATTTTCTGATCATTAGCAGCAGCAATAACCGCTGAAGCACTATCTGCATTGCTTACCTGTAATTCCATATTTGATTGTCCTGATGCAAGCCAGACATCTCCGACATAAACATTGGTTATAGAAATTGTCTGAGCTCCGGATAACACAGTCATAGTATAAGGTCCTCCCGCACTCATTACAGGAATTTCAACTATCCAATTTCCGCTGCCGTCTGCAGTAGAGGCAACACTATCACCTAAAATTTTTATAGAGACCATACTATTGGCCGTCGCTTTTCCCCAAACCGGGATAGCATGATCACGCTGCAACACCATACCATTACTAAAAATTTGGGAGAGACTTAGCTGTGAATAGGCATCAATTACAAAACAAGATGCAAACAGTATTACTGTAATTAAAGCGGTTAATTTTATGTTTGGAGATTTCATGGATTTCACCCTTTTCTTTGTAGACAGAGTAGTATTTACTTCCTTTGTATAAACTTATTTTCTTAGAGAAATTAGGGTCTACAAATTGTTGATACAATAGTATTATGATTAACAATAAATTATCAAATAAACAAATTAAAATTATGAAATAATTCTAAAAAACTAAATTAAATACTATTTTTAATAGGATTATTAATCAAAACAAATATTCTCTATATAGAAATAGAAATTATTGGCATTATCACTTACTTCAATTGTTATTATTTTTTTACTTAAAAGGGAAAATAAAATGGATACCTCATCTAAAAATTCAATTTTGCCTGTTGTAATAGTATTATGTTTTACTCAGCTTGCAGTTTTTGCTCAAGATATCAAGCTACCGGAACCGCAAAAAACAGGCGGTATGCCGTTAATGGAAGCTTTAAGTAAAAGAAGCAGCTCACGAAATTACATCACGAAAGAAATATCTTACCAGGTACTATCAAATATGCTTTGGGCGGCATATGGTTATAACAGACCTAAAGAAAAAATGAGAACCGCCCCGTCAGCCTGGAATATTCAAAATATTAATATTTATGTTGCAAAATCTGATGGACTTTACCTTTACGATGCAGCAAACAATATTTTAAAGTCAGTTTCAAAGAAAGATATAAGAAAAAATACAGGCACACAGATTTTTGTTAAAGATGTGCCAGTTAATCTTATTTATGTTGCGGATTTATCCATGATGTCCAGGGTTGGAGATAAAGCAAAATTTTATTCTACGGCACATACGGGTTTCATTGCTCAAAATGTTTACCTGTTTTGTGCATCATTTAATCTTGGAACTGTAATCAGGGATTTGGTTGACCGGGATACTTTGAGTAAAGCACTGAACCTTAAAGATGATCAAGAAATAATCTTATCCCAATCAGTTGGTTATATAAAATAATTTATGTTTTTTAATCAGCAATGAAAATTATTAGTAATTACATTAGAATAATTTTCTTTTTATTTTTTACTGCAAATTATATCGCACAGGAAAATATACAATCTCAAATAAAAAGAATAGATTATCAATTAAACAAAAAAACGGAATTTCAGTACCGGGATCAAAATTTAAATACAAATAAAAATGATAAAGAGTTAAGAATCGAAGGATTTATAGGATTTCCATATAATTTGCCTTTACCATTAACTATCAGTCAATCCGGGGAGCCGGATATAAATTTAACCGCATTTTTTGCTTCAAAACCTTTTGAAATACCTATCTATTGGGTATGGCGTATTAGTTACTGGGAAGGTAGAAATTCTTGGGAACTGGAAGCAATTCACCATAAACTTTTCTTGAAAAATAATCCTCAAGAAGTTCAGGAATTTTCAGTTTCACACGGATTAAATTTAATTACAATAAATCGAGGATGGCAATTTAAGGATTTTATTTTCAGAGCAGGAGCAGGAATAGTACTGGCACACCCCGAAAGCATTGTAAGGAATAAGAAATTTTCGGAAGATTCAGGAATATTTAATTGGGGTTATTACATTTCCGGTCCAACAATAAACGTGGCCATAGCAAAAAATTTTATAATTATAAATAGTTTTTATGCAATATGCGAAATGAAAATAAACTTATCATTTGCGAGCGTTCCAATTTATGACGGAAATGCAGATTTGTATAATATAGCTTTTCAATTGAATTTTGGTTTGGGATTTAGTTTATTAAAATTCTAAATAAATTATAAAACAAAATATCATATAGTTTGAAATAATTTCCATGCTATCATCTATTTTTATTTTATCGACTAATCCCTAATGAATAAAGATATAAACAAATATATCCATCATGGATACAAAAAAATCGAAGGCTGGATATCGAACCTCGCACTTAGAGCAATTTTAAAATTGTCGCATGTTCAATGTCAAAATAATGTAAATGGTTCTGTTTGTGAAATAGGTGTTCATCATGGAAGATCGTTTATCCTTCTCCACATGCTTACAAATTCAAATGAAATGAGCGCAGCAATAGACCTATTTGAAATGCAATCGGATAATATTGATAAATCGGGTAAGGGAGATAAAGAAAAGTTAATTAAAAATTTAAGAGATAATTTTTGTGAACTAAATAGGATAAAAATAATTACAAAAAATTCCCTAAATATTTCTCCTGAATATTTGTTAGAACAAACAGGAAGCAGAATAAGAATATTTTCAGTTGATGGAGGACATTCTGCCGAAGTAGTATATAACGATTTGAAACTCGCTGAAAGAACTATTTGTAAAGGAGGAATAATTATTCTGGATGATTTTTTCGTAAGCAGCTGGCCCGGGGTTTCTGAAGGTGCATGCAAATATCTTATGAACGAAGAAACAAAATTAATTCCTTTTTCTACCTTTGACGGTAAAATTCTATTTACAAATGATAAACAACTAAAAGAATTATATATTCAAGGTTTATTGGAGATGTATCCGGAATTTCTTTATAAAGAATCAATGTTTTTCAATAATAAAGTGATAGCTCTTTATAAATCAAGAAATGATACAATTGATTTTTTTAGAAGAACAAAGTTTTGGCAATTAATAAAAAACAATAAATCAGGAACACTCCTTAGAAAGATTTTAAGCCGCTAAATAAGGAATCACTCATTAAAACAAAACTATTTGGAAATAAGGGTATAGAGGTATAAGGGATTTCCCTCATATATCAGTATACCTATATACCTAATACATCCATTTCCGTTTCACCTCTTTCCCGTCTCTGCTTAATTTTTACTGTTGAAATAAAGGAAATAATAACATATATATAATAAGTTAATTTTCCCTGTTACATTAAAGGAGGGTAGTCCTATGAAAGTAATGGGAGAATGTGAAAAAGCAAGGTTATATCTCCAATCTCATTCCCATATAATATCCGAAGAAGAATTTAATGAAAGAAAACTTCGCGGTGGTCCTTTCATTACAATATCCCGGGAAACCGGTGTACCGGAAGCATTGATTTATGAGAAACTCCTAAAATATCTTCAGAGAATTTACGGCGAAAAGAAATGGAGATTTTTCGATAAAGAATTGATAGATAAAATTCTAAATGAACATAATCTTCCAAAATATTTTGAAGATATGCTGATTGAAGATAAATATTCAGTTGTTAAATCATTTGCTTCCCAAATGTTGGGAACAGGAGCCGATATCTGGAGCCTGTTTAGAAAAGTAAGAACAACAATTATGCATTTAGCAGAAGCAGGATATGTAATTATAATCGGCAGAGGAGCCAACATAATAACTTCAAAATTAAAAAACGGTTTACATGTACGTTTGATAGCCCCTATCCAAAACAGGATAAATTATATATCCAAATGTTTGGAAATTGATAAAGATGAAGCATTAAAGTACATTAAAAAAGAAGATCAAAGAAGAAAGATTTTCCTGCAAACTTACTACAATAGAAATGTGGAAGATGCATCATTTTATCACATGATTATAAATACGGATTACACCGGAATTGAAGGGAGTGCAAAACTCATTGCCGTAACGGTTAAACAAACTTCGTTTAATTTTAACAATGAAATAAAAGAATTAAATATTGTTTAATATTCCCTTTTAAAATTTAAAAGGGAACTAATTTTTCAATTAGCTCCCTTATATTTTTTATTATCAATTATTATTTGATAATAAATTTATTCAATCACAGGAGTATCTAGTACTTTTAATCCTGCATGAAGTTCTTCATCAGTAAGTTCATGATCTACTAATTTACCTTTGAAGTAATCATCATAGGCAGCCATATCAAAATACCCGTGACCGCTGAGATTAAATAAGATTGTTTTAGATGCTCCTTCTTCCTTTGCTTTTAAAGCTTCTTTTATTACAGCCGCAATAGCATGGGTTGATTCAGGCGCTGGAATAATACCTTCGGTTCTCGCAAACTTAACCCCGGCATCAAAACATTCGAGTTGACGTAACGCCTGGGCTTCAATTAATTTATCTCTCAGTAATTGACTAACTAATGCACCTGCTCCATGATACCGTAAACCACCGGCATGAATCGGTTCAGGAACAAATGTATGACCCAAAGTATACATCGGGATTAACGGAGTTAAACCTACAGTATCACCAAAATCATACCTGAATTCTCCTTTGGTAAGTTTAGGGCATGATGCAGGTTCAACAGTGAGACATCTGACTTTTTTGCCTTCGCGGAAATTCAAACCAAGAAACGGGAAAGCTATACCGGAAAAGTTAGAGCCGCCGCCAAAACAACCTATTACAATATCCGGGAAATCACCGGCAATCTCCATTTGCTTTATTGCTTCCTGTCCGATTACTGTTTGATGCAGTAATACATGATTAAGTACACTTCCGAGTGAGTATTTTGTATCATCTCTAGAAGCTGCTCTTTCAATTGCTTCCGAAATTGCAATTCCAAGGCTGCCGGGAGAATTAGGATTTTCAGCAAGAATTTTTCTTCCTGATTCTGTTATATTTGTCGGGCTGGAAAATACATTAGCTCCCCAAACATTCATCATCGATTTTCTATAAGGCTTTTGATCATAACTTACCTTAACCATAAAAACCTCAAGCTCAATTCCGAAAAGCTGGCATGCAAAACTCAAAGCACTTCCCCACTGCCCGGCCCCGGTTTCAGTAGTTAATTTTTTAACACCTTCCATTTTATTATAATAAGCTTGTGCTACTGCAGTATTCGGTTTATGAGATCCAGGGGGGCTTACACCTTCATTTTTATAATAAATTTTTGCAGGAGTATCTAAAAACTTTTCAAGGTAACTTGCTCTAATCAGAGGTGAAGGTCGCCATAATTTATAAATATCCCTAACTTCATCAGGTATTTCAATCCATCTTTCGGATGAAACTTCCTGCTTAATTAATTCCATTGGAAAAATTGGTGCTAAATCTTCAGGGCCAACTGGCTGCTTTGTTCCCGGGTGAAGCGGAGGTAACATTTTATTGGGCATATCAGCCTGGATATTATACCATTTTTCAGGAATATCTTTTTCCGGTAATAAAATTTTTTTTAATTGTTCCATAAGCCTCTCTGTATTTATGATGAAACAGTTTTGATTTCTATTATAAAAGAAACTTTAAAAGATATTAAAGTTTAATATTTAAAACATAACTTCCGGAAAAATTTAATAACATATTTTTGTTTTAATGCTTTAGATGTGAATAAATATGCATCTATTTTAAGGTAAAATTAATAAATGCAATTCTATTATAGTTTAAAAAACCCTGAGGAACTCTAAATTATTTAATTACTTTTTACAAGGACAACCTGGGATCTATCAGCATTCACTACATCACTGAAGAATTTTCTATATTCATTATAATTTTCAGCAGGGATCTCATATACTTTTATCTCCAGCGATCTAACGTACAAAAGATTTCCATCTCCATCTGCAACTGTCCTGGAAGAAAAACTTCCAAAAGATGAAGACAAATTCATTTCAACCGGTGTTGCTTCTACTTTGAACCCCTGAGGAATTTTATAAATAATTGTATCAATATCGCGGTAAGGATAAGAAAATCTTATTGGTGAAAGTCTTTCGGAAACTTCATCGGGTACATAAGTATTTCTTTGCATTAAGTTAGGATTAAAAAATATTCTGCTCCCCGAAATTGTTGCATATTTTGGTAAATAAAGATTCAGCTTTAAGTTTACATTGTTAGTTGAATCTTCGGCAATATAAAAGGAATAATTTTTAATATTCACATCGGGAACTTCAAATGATTTTAAAATCCATTTTTCACGATCCTTCGGAACATCCTCTTTTGCAACTGAGCGAACAGAATTTTGTTGATCATCATCCCATTTAATTAATCCGTTTATTACAGCGGTATTAGATGAAAAAGTTACTTCAATTTTCTTTTGCATTAAATTTTGTTCAGAACTGCTTTTAGGGGTTCTTACTAGCACACCTCCATTTGGAGTTAACATTAGAGCTCCCCTATTTTCACTACTCCCACCAATATTTCCTGCCAGTATATTTTGATTTGTACATTCGAGCCACATTGTATCTTTTTCTAACGGCACACAAACGATAACATGATTAAACTGGTTGCTTGGAAATTCAGTAATTATTGGTAAGCGATGATCACCGTTATTTATCAAAACAGGGTATGCAGTAATTCCGGCTAATTTAAGCAGCGATACCATATAATTCGATAGTGCTTTACAATCTCCATAACTCCTATCATGCACATACATTGCATCAAACGGCTGCGAAACTAACACTAACGTACCTTGTGGTAGACTGTAAATATTTATAAAGCTTAAATACTTTTTGCTTTTCATTATCTTTTGGGGAAATAATAGAATTAATTTCCTTAGCTGCATTTTGAGATAAAACATCTTTACCTTTAAATAAATTATAAACCCATAAGCCAAAATCTTTCCAATTGTCCAATTTCCCTTTATAACCTTCTATTTCAAATTTTGAAGGTGCAATCTTAACAATGGTTGCGACATCTTCATAATCCTCACCTATTACATCATTTGAAAGTTCCTTCAAGTTTTCAGCATGCCAAGAATATAGTTTTCCCCCATCAGATATTTCCGGTTTAATTGCTTTTTTATTACACCAAAAACGAAGTTTATAATTATCGGGAGCTATAACATATTGGTGTATATTTAAATTAGACTATTGTGTTTTTTGTTATAAAAATGGGTCGGAAGACAATTTTAATCGAAATATTATCATTGATTTATGAATCATTTTCTTGGATTTTATCAACTAAGGTTTTTGAATTCCCCTGATTGAATTGACATTGTTTAAAATAGTTTTTACCAAATCACATTAAACATTTTTATTAAGTGATTTTTTAAAAACAAATATTATACCATTAAAAAAATTCAATAAATATGAATTTTTAAAAAAATGAGAGAAAAAATTACAATAATCTATGTTCGTAAGTAGGAAGCCCCATTAATATCTACTATTCCGCCGGTCATATATTCAAAACCATCTGCAGAAAAAACCGCTACAAGTCGTGCAATTTCATCAGGCGATGCAACACGGTTTAAGGGACTTTGCTTTTTAATTTGATTTCCCTCTTTACTATTTAAAATATCCGATGCCATATCAGTCTCGACATAACCCGGAGCAACTGCTCCGACGATAATATTGTAAGGTGCAAGTGCAAGTGCCATAGATTGACTTAATGAATTTAACCCTGCTTTGCTTGCTCCATAGGCAGGGTGATTAGGCTCGCCTCTAAAAGCACCTCTTGAGGAAATATTCACAATTTTTCCCCCTCCATTTTTAATCATTTGCCTGGAGACAAAATAACAAAGATTTGAAACCCCTGTTAAATTAGTTGAAATTGTCTCGTTCCAAATTCGCTGCCATTCTTCATATGTAACTTCATTTATTTTATGTTCAATATAAACTGCAGCATTATTCACAAGAACATCCAGCTTATTATATTTTTTGATTAATTCGTTAAAGAAATCTTTAATATTTTTGGGAGAGGATATATCCAATTGATAAAAACTATGATTATTATCTTTATTATTTAATTCCGCTAAAGTCTGTTCAGCTTTTTGAATATTAGATTTGTAAGTTATAATCACATTGGCATTTAATTCCGAAAATAATTTCGCGCACGCTTTCCCAATTCCCCTGGAACCGCCTGTAATTAAAACATTCTTATTAGAAAAATCCAATAACATTTTAAAAGAAATTTTATTATCATTTAGAAAATTTACTTACTTATCGTCTATCTCAATAATATCATCTTTTTTGATTGAACCAAGTTACCGGCTTTCAACTGATAAAAATAAACACCGCTTGGAAAACCTTCTGCATTAAAAGTAACTTCATGTCTGCCGGCAGAAAAATAACTATTTAGAAGAGTTTCTGCTTCATTACCGAGAACATCAAAAATCCGAAGATCTACATTTTGACTTACAGGCAAATTAAATGTTATTGTGGTAGTGGGATTAAAAGGATTAGGATAATTTGCATACAGTTTAAAAGATTCTTTTTGCAAATAGCCCTGTTCTTTTTTGCCTGTAGTTTCCGCTAAACGAATTCTATATAGACTATGTCCGGCAGTTATATATAAGGTCTTCCCGTCGGCATCACCCCAATTGCAGTTTGATGGTGTTTCAGTCATAGCAATTTTATCAAGATATTTCCCTTCCGAAGAAATGATCCACACTCCTGTTGGTCCGGTACAATAAACATTGCCGGCCGGATCTACCTTCATTCCGTCTGCATAACCTGATTCCGGTATTTGATAAAATAACTTTTTATTAGTTATTGTTGAATCATTAACAACATCCCAGACATAAATTTTGCATTGATGGGATTCATTCACATACAATTTTTTTTCATCTTGTGAAAAACAAATGCCGTTAGGTTTATCAAAAGTGCTGTCTAATAATTTTATCGAACCGGTTGGGCTTATTCTATAAATTCCCTGGAAATTTAATTCACTATGATAAGGAGAAGGAATGTTAAAATCGGGATCAGTAAAAAATATTGAACCGTCTGATTTCACAACAAGGTCATTAGGTGAGTTAAATTTTTTACCCCTAAATGTTGATGCAAGAAGTATAATTGAACCGTCTGGTTCCTGACGGGCAACCCGTCTCAATTCCATCTGGGTTAGAACTAACCGACCTTGATGATCCAAAGTTAATCCATTTGAACTGTCGGATGGGTGTAAATAAGTCTTAATTGAATCGGCCGAGGACCATTGATAAATAGTATTTGCTTGAATGTCACTAAATAATAATACACTGTCCTTCCAAACTGGTCCTTCGGGCTGTAAAAATCCCGTTGCTATTTTTTCCAGTTTGGCACCCGGCGGAATAGGTGACTGGGCAAATGTAAATGTCGAAATAAATATTATCATTAATGAGTATCTTTTTATCATGGAAAACTCCTATTGAATTTTTGATACTGATTGCTAAAAAAAATATTTTAAAATTCGGATTTCCAAAATCAAATAACACATTCCAAACGGAAATAATCAATTACCTGAAAAAATTTTATATTTATTAATCGTATCAATTATTTCATCTGCTATTTTTTTGTGCGTTTCTACATTAGGGTGTCCATTGGCAACATAACCGCCAGGGAAATAATTAAATTGAGTATAATAAATATTATTATGAGCTTCAGCATTTTCTTCGTTAACAACATGCTTGACATTATCACGAATCCATTCCGCATTTGCAGCAACAGCTAAAATAGGAACACCCGGATAGTCGTTTCTGATTGTTGTTAAAAAATCACGGTATCCTTTTCTAAAGATCTCTGAATTTTTTTCAGATACCTCACTATCTTTATCTCTAAGTCCTGAATAATCATTTATCCCGAGACAAATAACTACTAAATCGGGAATCCATTTTTTAAAATCCCATTTGGGCTCCGCCTTTTCCATTAATGTACGGTCAAAATAATTGGGCATGGAAATATCAAATTTACCCTGCCAATCACACACCATTCCTATGCCAGAGCGGCATGTTGTATGATATTGTGCATTATAATGTCTTGCAATAATTGGAGCAAAACCTTTATCAATATTTGTTACAGGAAATTTTGCTTCCCATTCCATTTCTAATTGTGTTGCTTCGTTACCTTCTGCAGCGGTATATGAATCCCCGATAAATTCGATTTTTCTGGAAGGTTCAGGTGGAAGCGGTAAAAGATTTGCCCCATCGTCCAATAGGAATCCCGAAAAAGTGTAAACGCCAAAAGAAATATTACGCTGGCTGAAACGAAGCAAATGATTAGTATTAGTTAAGCTGTCGGCAATAATATAATTCTGCTCCCCTTCTTTAGTTCCGTGAAACACTCCGTAAAATTTACCATCGATATAAACATTATAATAATTAATATTATCGTTCATTTTAACACCAATGCTTGTGCCGCTGAATTTGGTGACAATATAAATACCAGGCCAGGAATGTTTTGGATTTAACGAGTCGGACATATCCCATCTGCCAAAATATTGTATATTTGGATTATCAGCCGGTATAAAATTATTTGGATAAATCATACTATTAAAACCTGATGATAAAAATATAATTAGGAAAAAATATTGAAAAAACTGTTTCATTTTTATTGCTCTTTATATTAAGTTCGAATCGAAAATCAGCGGCCCCCCTTTACTCGGGCTGTGAAATTAAAACCATGATGAATAAAAATTATTTTATACCAAGTTCTTTACACATCCGGTAATAGTTTGACGGTGCTAATCCTAATTTATCTGCAGCACCCGAATCCGAACTGGAAATACTCCTAACATACCGGAAATATTTTTTTCTAAAGATCCTTTCCATTTCTTTTAAAGGTAAAACTTGTCCCTGATAAAGATCCTCAAAATTTGTTTCTTCTTTAATTATAATGTGATTCCTCAAAATCATCGGGTCGCTAATATCTTTTGCTTTGATCGTACCGCTGCTATTTAGAATTAATCTCTGAACAACATTTCTCAATTCTCTTACATTGCCGGGCCATTTATAATTCAGTAAAATCTCTTTTGCTTTTTCATCTACCTGCGGAATTTCAATCCCGAGATCCTGGCTAAAATACCAGAGGAAATGATTAAATAATAGAATAATATCATCACCTCTTTGCCGGAGAGGTACAATATCCATTGGAACAACATTAAGCCGGTAATATAAATCTTCCCTGAACCTATTGTTGTTTACTTCATTGGCAAGGTTTTTATTTGTTGCAGCAATTATCCGTACATTCACGGAAATATTTTCAGTTCTCCCGATTTTTTCAATTTCTCCGTCTTGAATAACCCGGAGCAATTTGACCTGTGCAGGTAAAGGCAGTTCCCCTACTTCATCCAAAAATAAAGTACCGTTATTAGCAACTTCAAATAACCCGGCTTTATTAGTATTAGCTCCCGTAAACGCACCTTTTTCATACCCGAACAATTCACTTTCTATTAAATCCGCCGGGATGCTTCCACAATTAATAGGTACAAAATTCTCATATTTCCTTTTACTTTTTAAATGAATATTCCAGGCTACAAGCTCTTTACCGGTACCGGACGGACCAGTTACCAAAATATTTACATCACTTTTTGCATAACGTTCAATGTTCTCTTTAAGCTGCAGTATCGCCTTTGATTCACCTATAATTTTTTTCATTTCAAGTAAATTTGCAATATTCTGCTTAAGCTTTTTATCGGATCTTAGGTTATGAATTTCCAGCTTTTTCTTTTCATATGCATTAAAAATACTTAGAATAAAATCGGTAGGCTGATATATATATTCTTCAATGTTACCGGGGTATTTTGTCCCGTACCAAAAAGCACCTGATTTGATTAAATTATTTGCAAAATTATAATCCGTAATATTAATTGTCATTTTAGTAATAACAATAATTTGTATAATCGGATTTTGTTCTTTGATCTTTGTAATAAGTTCTTCCCCCTTTAATCCTCCAGAGATTTGATAATCCAAAATGACAACATCATATTTATCCGGGTTCCCAGAAATAAGTTCAAGGGCTGCTCTTCCATTTGAAACGGTATCCAGGACTTTTATTCTTGTTTCATAATAATTAATAGTATTCTTGATCCTTCTTACATCGAAATCTTCATCTTCAATTAAAAGAATGTTAATATTATTGTCTGTACTCATTAAGTTCTTTCTATTATTTAGTCGGAGATGTTTAAGATAATTTATGCATCTGCCTGTCTGTGACTAAAATTTTTAATTTTTATTGTAAATTTGCAGCCGCCTTCATCCAAATTTTCTGCGTTCAATTCCCAGCCGCAGCGTCCAACAGCCATTTGGTATGCAATGTAACAGCCATATCCAGAATTGATATCTCTATTGATCTTTGTAGATTCATTTTCCACAAATAATTTTTTAATCCCGCTTTCCCCGGTCTTCAATAACTCCTCATTAATACCCACCCCGTTGTCCGATATTAATATTAGCGAGATATTTTCTTCTTTTGAATACTTGGTACAAATTTTTATTTTTACAGATTTTTTATTACCATGATCTATGCTGTTCTGGATCAAAGGCTCTAAAATTTCCCAAACCACAAATTCATTAACATGAACAATCGGCAGACAGTTATCCAGGTCAAGTTCAAACTCAAACATATCATTTTTACTTGAGATTCTCAAAAAAATATGCTTTAAAATAAATTCGATGACCCTATTAATATTAGTTTTAAACATAGGATTAACTATTGTATTTATTTCCTGGTCATACCATTTCATATCATAAATTATCCGGGAAATAAAATTTGAGTAAGTTATAACCCGCTTCTTTATTTCTTCAAGGTTCTCCGAGTTTATTTGTCTAACATCTTCTTTAATAAATCCCATAATTTTTTCTGCTTTATGGTGAGTATGATAGATGCGTTTAGTAAAAACCGATTCTTTTTCGTACCGGATCTCTTTTTTTATTAATTCTTTATGCTCTTCAAATAATTTTTCCTGGGCTTCGTTTCTTTCTTTTACCGCTTGAGATGATACAAGAAAGATTGCAATTAATCCGATAAAGATTAGTGAAGTATATATCAATGAAAACTTATCAAAATTTGCTCCTATCTCTTCCGTTAGAAAAGTAAAATCTGGAGTAATCTTCATATACATTACTCCAAGATATTCGCCATCAGGTACAAAAGGAACAAGGATATTATAAGTCTTTCGGTTTTGAAGTGTACTGTATATTACTTCCGAATCTCTCATTTTAGTTTTAACGGATAAAAACAAATTTACAGCCTGGTGATGTGGGTTTGGATTTAGATCATAAGGCTGTAAGTTTCCATTTAAAAATGATTCAAGTTTTTGGCCGCTATCTATAACATAAATTTTTCTGTCCCTCACCAGGATTAGGCAAATATCATTTACTGCTTTTTGAATTAATTGCTGTTTAAATATCACGTTAAAAGAATAAATAACTTTTGGGTCTTCCATCTGCGATAGTGATCTATTTAAAAACAAATTTTCAAACAATAATTCCATGGACGTTGATGTAATAAGTGCCAGGCGTTCTGCAGAATACTGCTTATACCAATCCTGCGTTTCTTTTAAGAAATCATTTAAAGACGATTTCTGTACAAACACCATAACAATTTGAAGCAGGATCAAAACAGTAAAGAAGATAGTTATGTGTTTTATTTCAAAACGGTATTTTGAAATCTTATTTGAAAATTTTTTCTTTACCATATTCTTATAAAAATTTTATTTATAAAGTTACTGGAGCATTAATTTATCTAGTTTAATAGCCTTGGTACATTTTGTTAAAGCTTCTTTTACAGAAATTTGTTTTCTAATTGCTTTGTTAAAATAGTAAGACATAATTTTAGAAAATTTTGTATACTCAATATGAGCCGGGCGGTGCACTCCTGTTTCCATCAGATTTTTATATTTAATTATCTCGGGATACTCTTTAATAAATGAAGAATCTTCATAGAATTTTTTTGTAATAGGATAATAAGCACTTTCTTTATAAAATATTTCCTGGGATTTATCACTCAATAAAAACTTAACAAAATCAATTGCTTCTTTCTTTTTATCGGAGAATTTAGAAACCATTAAATCCCATCCTCCGAATACCGAAGTAGGCCTCCCGTTTTTAAAATACGGGAGCGGTGCTTTTGATAGCTGACTTTGTTTTTCTAAATTTATAGGATTTTGGCTAAAGTCCTTATCATAGGTCGGCCATCCCCTAAGAAACAAAGCATTATTTCTTATAAAATATTCGAAGCTTGCAACGTCTGTCAGATCAGTAACTTCCGGTGGTGCTATTTTATATTTATTAACTAAATCAACAAAAAGCTGAAGTGTTTTCTTTGCTTCAGGTGTTTCAAAATTAAAGCCCTCTTCTTCAAAATAATTTGGCTTTAGGCTGAGGAGCTGTTCAATATAACAGCAAACTAATCCTTCAAAATCTGCTCCCGGAAAAATAAAGTAAGGTTTTTTAATACCGTCTTCGGAAGCTAAATTAATAAAATCTTTCCATGTTATATATTTATTAATCTTATTGATAATTTTGTCACCATTTTCCAATTTCTTCAATAAATCTTTCCTGTAATACATTATACCCTGAACCATATCTAATGGAACAGCTACAAGTTCACCATCAGAATAACATGATTCTAATGCTTGATTTAATATTTTACTTCTTGCAGTATCGGAAAAATATTTGTCTAAAGGTTCACACCATTTAGCAAACCGCTGGACCCATATAACGTCTACAGCAAATAGATCAATGCCATCCCCATGACCTCTTAATGAACGTGCTACAACTTCCTTTCTTTCATTAGTACTGAAATCCGTATTAGGGAAATCAATGGGAATAACTTTTACTTTCCCTGCATTCAACTTATTATATTCATCTATCAGGATTTTATGGGCTGCTGTTATCCTATCGGCAAAATAAATTTCTTTTACTTCTTTCCCGGGGTAGCTATAATCAAGAAAGAAGATTGCGAGATAAGTGATTGTTACAAAGAGCAGAAATATAAAACCCCATTTTTGTTTAAAATTTATATTCATTTGGAATAGGAATTATGTTGAAATTAAATACAATACTGAAAATACAAATTAGATATTTAAAAAAGATGTTTAAAGTGAATATTTTTGCTCTGAATACTGCATTATTAATAGGAGCGGGATTAAAAAATAAAATCAATGTTTACTAGATAATAAAAAAATGAGGGTAATAAAGATAACATTGAAAGAAAACTACTATTCATTTACATTTTTCTTTAGTAAAAAATTAGAATTTGAATTAGAAGTAAAGGAATTTAATATAAGATACTTACTTCCGTTTTCTAATGAGATTGCGGCAGCGTTGTTATTTGAAGGAGCCGGATCTCCGGTATAATTATTAATCGTTACATTTTTAAAATGTGAAAATTCAATTCCGTTTGTAAAATATGATTCTCTTACGCTACCCCATTTTATTTCAAAATTATCCAGTTTAATATTTTTAACATACTCGGCATAAAATGCCGAGATATTATGGCTAAACATTGACAATTTCGGATCAATCGCAGGCCGTAAATCGAAATTGCCTCCACATGTTGGATTTAATGGACTCTCATTTAATTTGAATGTAATATCTTCAAAAGAAATATTTTTAATTGTACTTTCCGGTGTGCCGTAAATTAGCACTCCTGATTCACCTTCCGCAATAATATGATTAAACTTGATATTATTAATTTCACCAAGTCCGGCAGTATCTTGTCCTTTAATATCTGAGATATGAATTGGTTCACCATTCCCCCACCAATCACCTGTATGGAGATGAGTTTTAATTATTATATTAGAAAAAGTCATATCTTCAATTGAACCTCTATCCCTGACACATAGATTAATTCCTCTGTTTGAATTTGCTATAACAATATTACTAAAAGTATAGTTTCGCATATTGTTTTGATCCCATCCTCCGATTCGAATTGCACTTGAGCGGGAAACTAAGTAACAATTTGTTACAGTAATATTTTCAGAATCATGAATTAAATTTTTGTATCCTGGTAAATCATAGTGATGGGAATATCCGGTTATTGCAAATGCATCGTCACCTGTACGTATATCGCAATCGGAAATAAGAACATTGCTGCATGAGGTAACATCAATTCCATCATTATTCGGAATCATCAAATTATTCCACAATTTGATACCGGAAACAATTACTCCATCACAGTCAGCAAAATGAAGCGTCCAGAAAGGAGAGTTCGAGATAAGTACACCACTTACGGTAATATTTTTACAATTAGAAAAAATAATCATCTGGAAAGGACGGTCAAGAGGTACAAGAGGACCATCGCCTAATCCCTGTTTCACTTCACGGAAATGATTTTTCTGACGGGTATACTGTGTGCTAACTGAATCAAATACTTTTGAATGATTTTGATCCATAAACACATCTCCATTACCATCGATATCCCCATTTCCGGTAATAAACACATTATGAGAATTTTCAGTATAAATTAAACCGACTCTAATATTATTTAAATAATAATCTGAAACATTATCACTTCCCTTTAAAATTGCACCGCTTTCCAGATGAAGGTTAATATTACTAAATAGCTGGATTGTTCCTGAAATAAAAGTTCCGGTTGGCATTAGAACTACTCCTCCACCTTCATCTCTGCATTTATTAATAGTGTTTTGTATTGCTGTAGTATTTATAGTTTTCCCGTCTCCTACTGCACCGAAATCTTTTACATTATATGTTTCACTCCTTATTGAAGTTATTGTCGTGGTAATAAAAAAGATAATAAGTAGTAGTAAATTTCTCTTCATGGTGATTATTTTTTGTTAAAGTTTTTAATAATAATGAGGAAATTTCAATTTATGTTATGTTATTTTATTTTGGATTTAAAAATTTCTTTAATCCATTTAACAAAGTAGGTTTCCAAACTGAATAATGATCAGTACCGGGAATTATTTCATTCTCAAAATGGAAATTGCCGTAATTATGAGATCTAATCTCATCAACAATTTTATTATAAGAATCAATAAATTCTTTTGTTTCATTTCCCCCCACAGTTAAATAAAGGTTAACCGGAAGATCTTTATGGTTATCCCACATCTCATTTTCTTTTTTGATCAGATCGTCATGTTTATACGGAGGATTTAAAGCTGCACTTGCACAAATATAGTTTTTAAAAAGTTCACCTTGCTTAAAATGTCCGGTAAAGCTCCAAATAAGGAAATAACCGCCATAAGACGAGCCCCATAAAGTTCGATCATTTGAATCAGCCCTGTACCTTCCCTCAATGTAAGGTATAACTTCTTCCTTTATACAGGAAAAAAGCTTATCTGCATTTATTATTAAATCGCGCACCCTGATATTGTTAAAATCATAATCATCAGGATAACCGATACCAACAACAATTACTTGATCAATTTCCTCGTTATCACTCATTTTATGAATTGTTGCATGTTCTTCCCTTCTCCAATATCCATCAGTCATATATACCACTTTAAATTTTTTATCCGGGTCACTATCGTAACTTGACGGCAGGCTCACATCAACTTTTATACTATCGTTAACAAATTTAGAAACAAAAGTTGTATCAATAATCTTTTGAGCAGGCATTTCACTTTTCATTTCTATTCCATTAGAATTATTTGTGCATGAATTTAAATTCAGACATATAAAAGAGCTCCAAAAAAGAGTAATAAAATTCATATTTTATTTTTACCCAAATAATAAATTTTTATTTCTAATTATATTTTAATTTTTATGTATATAATTTAATAACCTATGATTAAAAAACGGAATAAGCTTTCTTCTTTTACAACACAAACAATAATTTTTAATTATTTTTTCCACAGCAGTTTTTGAACTTTATCCCGCTTCCGCATATACATAAATCATTTTTCCCGATTTTAATTCCTGGAAAGCCTTTATCTTTTTCTTTCGCCCATTCAATAACATTAGCAGGTGAACGTTTATTTACCAATTCGTTTGCCATAAATCGCATATAAGGGGTAATACCATGGAAAAAATATTTGTATCCAGCACATAAATAATTTAATCCATCTTCCCCGTCGGGAGTTTTTATGAACCTGTTTTTCGGACATTCTCCGTTGCATGCAAATCTTACATCACAATTAATACAATATTTAGGAAGTTTGCTTTTCTTATCTAACCCAAATTGAACCTGCTTTTCGGAATCAACTATTTTTTTTAAAGATTCTTCCATTATATTTTGAAGCTTATTTTCCGGATAAACAAAATGATCACAGGAGTAGACATCCCCGTTATGCTCCAATGCAAGAGCTTGACCACATGTTTCTTTAAATATGCAAAGACTTGCTTCCTGCCCGTACCATATACCAAGACAAACATCAAACAATTGGACAAAATAATTAGCAACATCATTCCTTACCCAATGATCAAAAATTTCCATCATAAACTTTCCATATTGAAAAGGTACTACAGACCAATCAGTTACCAATGATTCTTTATCATATGTTGGTAAAACCAGCTCTAGTTCATTTTCTTTTAAATTTGATGCTTTCCTTTCAACAATAGGAATAAACTGCATAAATCTGCTTCCAATTTCTTTAAGAAAGTTATAGACTTCTATCGGTTTATAAGAATTATCCTTTTGAACACAAGTTAGGGTATTAAATTCAACTTTGCATTTTTTTAAATAGTTCAGACCTTTTATAACTTTATCAAAGCTCGATTGCCCGCCTTTATGCACCCTGTATTTATCATGCACTTCACGGGGTCCATCAATTGATAATCCGATTAAAAAATTATTTTCCGATAGAAATTCACCCCACTGATCATTCAGCAAAATTCCGTTAGTCTGTAAAGTGTTTTCTAATTTTTTACCGTCAGAATATTTCTTTTGTAATTTAACTGCTTTCTGAAAAAATTCCACACCCAACAGTGTGGGTTCTCCTCCCTGCCATGCAAAAGTAATAACAGGTATATCTTGAGCCTCAATATAATCTTTAATATATTTTTCCAATACTTCATCCGGCATTGCCCAATTCTTTTTTGGCATAAATAATTTTTCTTTTTCAAGATAGAAGCAATATTCACAATCGAGATTGCAAATAGGTCCGGTAGGTTTGGCCATTAAGTGGAAAGCATTTGATAACTGCATGTTATTCTTAAAAAATTACTAACAATTTATATATACATTAAATATAATAATTACTTTTTATCCTGAAGATACAAAGATTCATAACGTTCAATTGCTTCAAGGAAATAATAGTCGGCAAATATAGCTGGAACATCTACATTACTATTTATCGGAAGGTACTGAACAGAATGATCAAGAATGCAGGAGGTATTTTTGCCATCGGTAAAATAAGGCGGTTTACATAAGGAAGTTAACATCGCCTCCGCTTGGGACAGGTAATAATTTCTTAAAGAATCTTCTTTAATATAATTTATCATTTCAAATAAAGCACTAGTAGTAATACTGGTTGCCGAAACATCACGATAATTTATATCTGATTGAAAATCCCACGGAGAGACATGATCTTCCGGCAGATGTTTAATGAAATAATCCGCTAACTTTTCGGCAGTCTTTAAAAACTTTTTATCTTCTGTATAACGGTATGTTACAACATAACCATATATCCCCCATGCCTGACCGCGTGACCATGTGGTTTCATCCCCGGCACCCTGCAAAGTACCCTTATTAATTATTTCACCTGTGTTTTTATTATATCTTACAATATGATAAGTACCTCCGTCCCCCCGGATAAAATCACGGGCGGTCGTTGTGGCATGATTAATTGCATATTCCGTTAAATATTGCGGACCTCCATTTTCTGAAGCCCAGAATAAAAGTTCAAGATTCATCATTATATCAATAACAACGGGAAATGAATTTTCAATTTTTAATTTATCCCAGTTTGAACTGAGACACCCTACTTTAGGATTATATCTTTTCGCTAAAGTTTTAGCAGCAGTGAGAATAATATCTTTATAATTTTTATAAGCTGGTCCTTTTCCTAATCTTAAACCATTGCCAAATGAACACATAAATCTAAATCCCAGATCATGAGTGTTAGGATTATATTTTTCATGTTCAATTGGTGCAGTCCATTCTCTGGCCCACTTTTCAAAACGGGTATCTTTACTAAATTCATACCCATACCAGAGACAGCCTGGGTAAAATCCACTTGTCCAATCATCCGAAGTTTTAAGCTGCCACTTTAAATCTTTTGTCCCGTAAGTAGGAAAAAGAGTTGTGTCACCCACTTCTTTAACGCTTTTCTCCAAATGATTTAAAGAAACCTTAACAGCATTGTTTACAAGACTGTCTAAATAACCGCCAGCAAAAGATTTTTGAGAAATAATAGTAATGAAAGTAATTGAAATAAAAAAAATTAAGTTTTTCATAAAGGTTTTATTAAAGTCTGAATTCCTAAATATTAAAATAATTTTTAGAACTAATGCTTAATTCATATTTTTTTATTAATTAACTTCAAGTATAAGTACTTGAAAAGAATTACTTTCCGGCAGATCAATATGATACCAAGGACTTAGTTTAACAACGGGTAACTCCGTATATTTTCCATTTAAAGGATTAAATAATTTCATTTTAGCATCCTTTCCGGAATATTCATTTAATGTAATACCTAAACCTGAATTATCCTTTGGGATTAGAAATAAAAATGTTTTATTCAATTTATCTTCCAAACACCATCCTGATGATGAAGTATTTTTGCGGGGTTGAAGATTTTCAAAATGAGTACATGAAAAAAACCGGACAAAATATTTATAGTAATCATAATGAGGCCTTTTATCTTTTGGCAGTTCCATTGGATCGGGAATAATTACATACCAGGCAGTATTCTGCCAGTAGTATGTAGAATAGACACCTGCAAAAGCACAAAGATAATTCCTCCATAAACAATAAGCCGGATCTGTGTAATCTCCATTAAATACTTCATATAATCCTTTTTCATAGCCACCATGTTCTATATTAAAAACAGGTTCATTTTTGTTATAATCTGCAACTGATAACATTTTTTCATATAAATCTGTACCCCAGTATTGAATAGATATAAAATCAACCTTATCAGGATATTTTTCGCAATATTGATAATCATGAACGGTCAATAGTCTTTTATAGGCATCAAGTTTCCTAACACGTTGAATCCTGTCTGTAACATAGTTCATGTCGCATCGTCCGTATGAAAGCGCTTCCTTTGATATATCCCAAACTATGTTTGGATATCCCTCGTAACGTTTAATTACATATTCAAAATACCTGTTATCAGCTGCCGAATACATTGGAGGCCAATTTACATTTTTATTCCATACATAAATCATCAAATGTGCAATAATATTTTTACTCTGCAAATATTCAATTACTCTATCAAGTTTATGAAAAAACTCAGTATTCAAAGTTGAAAAATCAGGATTTAAATTTGTTCCTCCAAAAGGATATATATCCGGAGAACCATAGTCGTACTCTTTTTTAAGTGAAGGATCCTTTTTCCAATTTACATCGTAGGCATATACATTCATTATAACCTGGTTAAAATTATATGCAGATATAGTATCCAAAAGCATTCTGGTTTTAGGAATATCATCGGGATTATCAGCATCAAGTGCAAAAAGCCAGTCCAATTCGTAAGCCTGCAGGAAATATGGTTTTCCATCAGCATATTCGAATTTTCCAGTATGGGTTTTAGAAAGTATTATTGGACCATGCTGCATACTATCGGTTGATTCTGTCACATTAATTTTGAATGGTAAACCCGAAAGTTCTTTCATATCTGAATAAGTCAAAAAGCTCCATTCTCCAACTGCATCAGGATTTATTCTAAGTATATATTTATCATCACCGTTATAAAAACCAGGAATTACTTTCTCATTTCCGTTTGGTGAGATTGCATTTACACCAAAAACCAAATCAAAAGGTTTATCATTTTCAATTTTTTCTTCAAATGAAATATCCATAACATCCCATTTGCTGCACGTATATATGGCATTTGCAGGAAATTTTTTGGTTAACTTTTTAGCTTCGGTTTTCGATACAAATAAAGGAAATGATAAAAATAAAAGGACAAATGCAATTTTATATTTCATTTAAAACTCTCAAAAAAAAAATTTCCATGCTTCCATTCCTCCAATGTTCCAAGAGGTTATGTTCAACATGTTAGCGATTATTTTTCATCAACTCTGCCGCAAGGCCTGGCATCTTTCTTCAACTCTTTATCAAATGCTTCTGCCATCTCGGACATTCTTTTAACTATATCAGGGTATTCATCGGCAATGTTGATTTTTTCTTCCGGATCATTTGAAAGATCAAAAAGTGAAAGTCCTATTGTTTTTTCAATAGCGATACCCTGCTTTCCATCTTTACCCGGAACTTTAACAGAATTATATTCATGAGGGAAATGGAGCTTCCAATTCTTCCATCTAACTGCCTGCAAATCAGATTCGGCATAAAAGTATAAAGCTTCATGCGGATCTTTAGCACCGGGTTCGTTTAACCAGAGGGGCAGAACATTTTTACCATCTATTTTTTTGCCGGGTAACTTTATCTCTGTAATTGCTGCA
The DNA here is from genome assembly GCA_964448105.1 of uncultured Ignavibacteriaceae bacterium. Lineage (GTDB taxonomy): Bacteria > Bacteroidota > Ignavibacteria > Ignavibacteriales > Ignavibacteriaceae > CAVQBP01. The sequence continues at coordinate 28,130 of CAYUVK010000011.1, read as the reverse complement.
AATGTAGGAAGAAAATCAATAGATGAAAATACTTTATCCGAAATAATTCCTTTGGGAATTTTTTTCGGCCAGCTAATAATGCATGGTTCTCTCTGCCCGCCTTCAAAAGTTGTAAACTTTCCTTCACGGAGTTTCCCTGCAGAACCTGCATGATTTCCATAAATAAGCCATGGACCATTATCAGAAGTAAAAACTATAATCGTGTTTTCGTAAATGTTTTCTTCTTTTAGTTTTTTTACAATTTCGCCTACTGACCAATCAATTTCTTCAATAACGTCGCCGTATAATCCCCGTTTAGATTTTCCTTTAAATTTCTCGGAGGCAAAGATCGGAACATGCGGCATATTGTGTGCAAGATATATGAAGAAGGGATGCTTTTTATTCTTATCAATAAACCATAAAGTTTTTTCTGTATATCTTTTTGTAAGCTGGCTTTGATCAGGATTAAGCTCAATTACTTTTTCATTTTCTATTAATGGAAGATCGGGATATCTCGGATCTGTCTTTTTATACATATCATTACTATATGGTAATCCGAAATAATAATCGAAACCTTGATGCGGAGGAAGAAATTCTTTTTTATCGCCTAGATGCCATTTACCGATACAACATGTTGCATAGTTTTTTTGTTTCAATAAATCCGCTATTGTTGTTTCTTTTGGATCTAACCCGATGTTTTCTTTTCCCTTAGTCCAATCAGGTCCTTTGGGACCGATAACAAAAGGAAGACCTACTCGTAAAGGATAGCAGCCTGTTAATAAAGCAGCTCGTGAAGGAGTACATGTTGGGGCAGCACTGTAGTAATCTTTAAACTGAATTCCATTATCCGCAACTTTATCAATGTTTGGAGTTTCAAATCCTTTTGCTCCAAATACACCAACATCTGCATATCCCTGGTCGTCGGTATAAATTAAAATGATATTCGGAAATTTATCATCTGGCTGGAACAATGAGTTTCCAAATAAATTAATCAATGGTAAAGCTGTTAAAGCTGTTGAGCTTTTGAAAATAAATTCTCTTCTGGAAATTCCATCACTCATTATTTTCCTCCAAATTTAAATAAGGAATTTTTTTAATTTTTCTTTATATGTTCTCTTTATCCAATCCTCTTCTGCATTAGCATGTATAAATTTGTCAATTATAAGTATCGGTAGGCCAAAATTTTACTTGAGCACCTGTAGTATCTTTATATTTTTCTCTTAAATGTTTCAGTTCTTCTACTAATTTTGAGACAATATCTTGATAATTAGGTTCTGCTTTATAACCTTCCATTTCAAACAGGCTGTTCATTTCATCAGGATCATATTTACGATCAAATAATTCCCACTCATTTATAGTATAATAATTAATTAATGAATAACGTTCAGTTCTAATTCCATAACTAGGCACTATCCAATGCGGCGGTCCCCATTCATAATAATGATAATACATCGATGTCTGCCAATCTGATGGAGTTTTCCCTTCTAACATTGGCTTAAGGCTTACACCTTGCATCTCTTTAGGAACCGGAATTCCTGCCAGATCTAAAAGTGTCGGTGCGTTATCAATATTAATAGCTAAAGCATCATTTACGCTTCCCGGTTTTATTTCTCCCGGGTAACGGATAAGCCATGGTACCCTTATAGATTCCTCATACATAAATCTTTTATCAAACCATCCGTGTTCACCCAGAAAGAACCCGTGGTCGGAAGTATATATTATAATAGTATTATCCAGCAAACCGGATTCATCAAGAAAATTCACCAATCTGCCAATGTTATCATCTAATGATCGCATGGATCCCATAAATGATTTAATAAACTGCTGGTAATTCCACTGTTTTCTTTGTTTGTCTGTAAGATTTTTCGGACGTTGTTTAGGGATATCACCATAAAGTTGAAAATCAGCCATATACTCTATTCTTATATGAGCTTCTTTAGCAGCAGCAGAACGGTTAGAGTAATCATCCCAAAACGTTCCCGGTTCCAATATTCTTTGATTATCATAAATATGTTTATACTTATCCGGCGGTTCAAAATTGCTATGATCATTAACAGGAGAAAATATCATACAGAATGGTTCTTTAAATTTTTTCATCCCTTTAATTGCAAGATCTGCTGTAATATCTGTTGCATATCCTTTATACTGTTTTTTAACTCCATATTTTGTGTAATCAGTATTTTTTTCTTCGTTCCCTCCATTTTCGGGTTTTTCATAAAATTCAGGATTATAATAGGGTCCTGCTCCGCCAAATCTTATTTTCCAATAATCAAATCCCGTTGGTGTACTTCCAAGGTGCCATTTCCCAACAATACCAGTCGAGTAACCATGTTCTTTTAAGATTTTAGGAAAAGTCATTTGAGAACCATCGAATAGATTGCTTGTAACCCCTGATGTTGTATTTCCAGGATTTCCCGGCATTCCATTAATATGACTGTAAGTGCCTGTTAACATTGTAGCCCGGCTAGGAGAACACAATGCATTGGTGCAGAAACTGTTTTCAAGTTTCATTCCTTCGGAAGCTAATTTATCTATATTGGGAGTTTGCATTCTGTAGCTGCCGTAACTACTCAAAGCATTTACCGGTGTTCCTTCTGCCATAATAAACAGGAAGTTAGGTTTACTTCCGGGTTTTCTTGTTATAATATTCGGGAAATAAATTTTATCTTCAGAATTGAACAAAGGAATATTAGGTAATACTGCACCGGCTAACGCTGCCTGCCCGATTTTCTTAATTGCTTCTTTACGGGTAATTATTTTTTTTCCCATCCTTTTAAATCCTTTTATTAACCATTTTTAATACTGTAAAAATATTTTTACAGACTTTTTTTATTCCAATAATTTTATCTTTTCAGTTAAATGAATATTGTTTGAGGATGCACCAATCAAAATATTAAAATCACCTGGTTCGGCATACCATTCATGTCTATTGACATCCCAAAATGCAAAATCTTTTTCATTTAAAACGAGACTTACTTTTTTACTCTCCCCAGGTTTTAACAAAATCTTTTTAAATCTTTTAAGTTCCTTAACTGGTCTTGGTATCGAAGCTTCTAAATCTTGAATATAAAGCTGTGCAACTTCCATACCTTCAATTTTACCTGTATTCGTAATGACAAATTCTACTTTAAGTGTGCTTTCTTTTTTTAAAGATTTATTTGAAACTTTCAAATTACCGTATTTAAATTTTGTGTAAGAAAGTCCGTATCCAAAATGATATAAAGGTTCTATTTTTTTTGATTCATACCACCGGTAACCTACAAATACTCCCTCATTATAATTAATATTAATTATTGGATGTTTTAAATCTAAATCATCATCCCACCCGTTATAAAATTTTTCTCCTTTGGGAATGCAGGGGTAACCGGGTGAATCTTTAAATTGTTTTTCGATAGTAATAGGTAATTTACCTGAAGGATTTACTTTACCGGATATGATTTCAGAAAGTGCAGTATTTCCATTTTGCCCGGGATACCATGAATAAATTATAGCTGCGACTTTTTCATTCCAATCAGTCATTTTAATCCCGCTTCCGGAATTCACAATAACTATAACATTAGTATTTAGTTCGGCAAAATGAATAACTCTTTGATTCAATTCAGGTAAATTAAAAGGTCTATCCCATCCTTCACTATCATCAGTTCCAATGCTAAGAAGGATAACATCAGCTTTCTTTATTTGATCATCTGCCGGTCTTTCAATATAAATTAAATTATCCGTGAATTCTTTTTTGAAAGCATCGAGCATAGTAATAATATCGTAGCCTTCAACTTCAGCAGAGCCGCCGCCTTTTGCAATTTTATTAACGTAATCTCCGGTTAATAAGATTTTTTTCTTGCTTCCTTTTTTTAACGGTAAAATATTCTTTTCATTTCTTAAAAGGACAATGCCTTCGCGTGCAGTCTGCAAAGCAATTTTTTTATGTTCCGAAAATTTTTCCAGATATTTTTTTTCTTTTATAGATCTCTCAGGAAATCCCATAGCTATTTCAGTTCTCAAAATACTTTTTGCCATCCGGTTAATATCGTTTTCAGAAACCTTTCCTTTACTTAAAAGTCTTAATGCATTGCCTCTAACATAAACATCACCTAGATAATCTAATTTTTGCATCCCTTGTCCCGGCATTTCCAGGTCTTGTCCCGATTTAATTACTTTTACTGGATCAAAAACAGACCACCAATCAGTCATCACCATCCATTTAAACCCAAGATCTTTTCTAAGTAATTGTTTGATAACATATTCACTTTGTCCGCACCACTCAGCGTTTAACTGATTGTAGGATGTCATTACTGCCATTGCCCCAGCATCTATCCCCGCTTTGAAAGCAGGTAAATAAATTTCATGAAGAGTTCTTTCATCAACAACAGAATTTGAAGTGCGGCGATGAAAATCAGTATTATTTGAAACAAAATGTTTTAAAGTTGCAATAGTCCCCGTACTTTGCACACCAACCACATAATTTTCAATCATCCTTGAAGCTAAAAACGGATCCTCACCAAAATATTCAAAATTCCTTCCACATTGAGAAACGCGGTAAATATTCATTCCGGGACCGAGCAGAACTGCCATCCCTCCTGCTCTGCATTCTTCTCCTATGGATTGAGCATAATCATAAGCCAATTGAGTATTCCAGGTTGCGGCTAAGCATATTGGACAGGGGAAAGCAGTCGATTTTTCAAGCTGTTCCGATAAATCTTTTCTAATATGAACGCCCCCGGTTGCATCGGAAAGGTATAATTGTGGAATTTTAAATTGCTCATTACCTTTTATAAAAAAGAAGTTGTGTCCGCCTATTAATTCTATTCTCTCTTTTATCGAAAGTTTGTTTAAAATTGAACCGGCTCTGTTATCAGCTTCATCAAAACTAATTGGCGGTTTAAAAGGTTTAAATTCGTTCATTTGCTGGGCAATTCTTTTAAATGGAATATTTCAGATAATTATTAATTAATACCACGGGATTTTGCTTCTTCAAGTATGGCAACTGTTGCAGTAGCTCCGATTCGTTCAACACCTAAATCTCTAACACGTAATAAATCATCCAGTGTACGGACACCACCGGCAGCTTTCAATTTGACTTTGGTTGAACAATGTTCACGCATTAATTTTAATTGACTATCTGTTGCACCTTTATATGAATACATTCCATTTGGCTGTTTTACAAATCCATATCCGGTAGAAGTTTTTACAAAAGCAACGGAATTATTTGAGCATATTTCACATAATTTTATTATATAGTAATCATTAAGGTAATCATTTTCAAATATTACTTTTAGTATTGAATTATGAGATAATACCGTTTCATTTATTTGCTTTATTTCTTCACTTACAAATGCCCATTCACCGCTCAATACTTTTCCTATATTAGCAACCATATCAATTTCAGCTGCACCGGAATTTAATGCTTCTTCTGTCTCTTTGATTTTTATTGCTGTTGTGCCGTTGCCGTGCGGGAATGATATAACCGAACAAATACCAACATCAGAACCTTCAAGGGGTTTTTTACACATTTTAATTGCGTATGGTTTGATGCATACTGTGGCAACATCATATTTAACAGCAATTTTACAACCGTTCACTATTTCCTCGTCTGTTAATGTAGGGTGTAATAAAGAATGGTCTATCATTTTAGCTAGGGATTTCAAACTTAAAGACATATAACTTATTCCTTAACTAGATAATCAAATTTAAGTTTAATTATGTTTCTTAATTTACTCGATAAATTCTTCAACTTTTATTTTCATACAGAATAAAAATAGCAGAATCTTTTTCGTTAAAATCATTATCTTTAAAAATTTGGAATTTCAACAATCACATAATTAGCTGCATCGGTTATAAATATTTCATATTCATTTAAACATGCCGGTATAAAGAAAGCTTCTCCCTTAGAAAATTCTTCTTTGTAATTTTTTCCTTCATTTTTCCATCTAACATCCATCGTACCTTGAATCATAAGATATACAATTGACTTATCATCATTCATTATTTTTCTATTAAATCCAATTTGCTTTTTATAAGCAGATACTTCAAATTCTTCTGCTTTGGTTTTATATGTTATTTCATCCTTTTTCTGTTCGGCATTTATTATTTGAAAATTATTAAATTCATACTTAACTATTTCAAGCAGTGTTTTTACATCTTTAAATTTATTAGTAAGACCTGCCCTTACAACATTATCAGAGTTTGCCATACATTCGATTATGTTACCTTTCATATATGCGTGGGGAATGCCTGCACCGGTAAAAATTGCCTGCCCTGGTTTAAGTTGAACAATATTAAAAAAGAAAAATGAAAGCAACCCTACATCAGCGCCAAATAATTTATATTGTTTCAAAAATTGTTCTTCTTCAGCAGTTAAAGATTCTTTGCTTTGTAATCTATCTCGTATTTTGTTTATGCATTTTGAAAGACTCTCTTTTTCACCAGCTTTTTTCATAATTGAACTATATAGTTTATTAATATATTCTTCAATCTCCTTTTCGTTTTTTGAATTCAATATTTTTTTAATTATCTCATCGCCAACAAACTCTTTAAGTTCAACAAGTGCTCTTAAGTTTTTAATTATTTCATTTATAGGTCTGAAACCCGCGATTGCAACCAATGAATCAATGGCAATTGCTATTTCCGGTTTATGATTATCATCCGGGTAATTTTCAGGATCTTTTTTATGCAATTTTTCAGCTTGCTGTTTATTAGGATGTGTTTGAATTGAAAGAGCTCTTTCGGCAGATAATATTTTTAACAAAAAAGGGAATCGATTTGAAAATTTATTCGATACATAATTGCCTAAACATTCCTTTGGAAATTCTTTTATTAATTTATTTAAAGATATTCTTTCTCCGTAATATTCAACTTCCGATGGTGCTTTGGGATGAGCACCGATCCATAATTCGGCATAAGGAATATCTTTTTGAATCTTGATATTAAGAAATTTGGGGATAAATGCATTTTCATTTTTTGTGCCCCATTCATAGTTCTGTATTTTATTGAAAAGCTTGTAAGGTTTTGGAATAAATTTGTTCAATACTTTATCTCAACTTTAGAGTTTGATGTGATTTCAGTAATGTTTTATGGAAATCGATTTATAATAATTAAAATATTTTTAATATAATACTTGTACTATTTCCAAGAATGACCAATAAGTAAGGTGTTCTCATTTAATGAAAACCTACGACTTTGAAATCCATTCGGAAGGAGATTTCTCCCTTCGGTCTAAATGACAATTCAGACTTCTGAGTTAACTTCATTCATCCTGAATAGCTTTAATTTTTTAAATCTTATTTTTTATTAATGTATCGAAAAATATATTATTTGTTTTTTCATTTATTCCAGTCATAAGTTTTAAAGGTAGATGCAGGAAGTCCTGCTTTATTAAATAAAGTAGCTTCTGCAGTATTACTCCATGCATATCTTACAGCTATTGGATTTTTCAATTTACTATTAGATATTACAAGATTGTCCCCATCAACCCGGACTTCGGCATTGACAAAATTGCTGTCTGTTCCGGCAACCTCAAAATTATTTTTTCCGTTGATTTCTTTTAGAACTAATCCTCCATCTGCATGATCAAAAGAAAGAATAATTTTATTACCTTCAATTTTCATAGCTCTATAAAGAGGACCTGAATAAACAACATCTTCACCATAATTTTTTGCTAATGCCCACAATGCAAGACGTTTACCAACATCCTGCTTATCAGCCGGATGAATATTATCAACATTTCCAATATCAAGTGTAACTGCCATCCCTGTATTTGGTACAGAAAGAGTAAGTAATTGTGCTTCTCTAATTACATACGATTTTGATTTGATTCCATAAGCAAAAGGAGCTATTTGAACATAATAAAAAGGAAAATTTCCTTCTTCCCAATCTGCTCTCCAATTTTTAATCATTAATGGGAAAAGAACTTTGTAATTATTATAATCAAAAGGATAATCAGAATTAGATTCACCTTGATACCATATTGCACCCTTGATTGCATAAGGAATAATTGGAGAAATCATTCCATTATAAAGCATAGTAGGAGTATTAGGTCCAATAGTTATTGTAGATTTCGGACGGGAATAAAATTCTTCCCCCCGAACTTTATAGATATAAAATTTATTATTTGCATACTCGGCGACCGGGAGATATTTCCAGCTTCCGCTTAAAGAAATCTTCTTTGTAGTATCGGTTTGAAGATGAATTTCCATTTCGGTTCTGTTACCCCATAAACCGCCGCCGCCGCCGTTATCAAGAACTCTAACAGCAATTGTTAAAACCGAGTCAGTAACTAACTCTGCAGGGATACTATAAATTCTAGGTGTGTTATAGTATCCTTGCTCTTCGGTACTTCCAACCAAAACTCCGTTTACATATGATCTATCCATATCGTCGATTGGTCCTAAGTTTAAAGTTAAATTTTTATTAATCCAGTTTTGGGGGATCTCAATTTTTTTTCTAAACCAAACAACTCCATCAAAATCCCCAACTTCTGTTGCTTCCCACAAGGTTGGAAGTCCCATGGTTTTCCATGCACCGTCATCAAAATTAGTCCGGGAACAAATGCTGTCATAAAAATCAAGATTTTCCCATCGCTCATTAGGGTTTTTTTCACCTACATCAATGGTTGGATGCGTCTGTATCCAGGAATTCAACTTCTCAATTATAGGACCGGCGGAATCTATTTTACCGATAATTGGTTTGTATTCATCTAACTGGTTTAAATATTTTCTGCTAATCCAGGATTGAATTTTTGTCCCTCCCCAGCTTGATACAACCAGACCAATTGGCACATTTAATTTTTTGTATAATTCTCTTCCAAAGAAATAAGCAGAAGCACTGAAATTAGCCACTATTTTGGGATTACATTCACTCCAAGTTCCCGCACAATTAAATTCAGGTTTATTTGAAACAGCCCTTGATACTGTAAAAAGTCTGATCTCAGGATAATTTGCTTCTTTAATTTCTTCAGCATAATTTTGAACCATAGCTTGCGGTGGCCATCCTTCAAGTGGCATTTCCATATTTGACTGACCAGAGCATAACCATACTTCACCAAGCATAACATTTTGATACTTAATCGTTGAGTCACCAATTTGAATTGTTACTTCATAAGGTCCACCTGCTTTCCCGGTTTTTAGTTTTGTCTGCCAGATACTATCTTCATTTACTTTTGTATTTGCTGTTTCTTCCCAACTTGATGAAACTGAAACATTTTCTCCCGGATCGGCTTTACCCCAAAAAGAGACATTTGTATTTTGCTGCAAAACCATATTATCTGAAAAAATTGCAGGCATCTCTATAAGCTTGTTTTCTATGCTTTGAGGTTTAATTATTGAAACTAAAGTGAACAATATAATGATAAACTTCATTGTAACTCCCTATATTTAAATTGAAATAGAAAACATACTAAAGTTCAAAATGATAAATTGTTTTAATGCTTAATTACTTAATTGTAAAAGAACAATTGGACAATTATGCAATAATAAATAAATAAAATTTTTTATTTTTTAATATGATACTCTCTATATTTCTTATTTTATGGAACAATAACAATATTCGGATCAGGTTTTTCTATTTTTGAATAAACAATTTCTACTCTGCTGAGTTGTGCCTCACCGTTAAATTTGATTTTTAAATACCTGCTGTGTAATGGAAATTCCGCACATGTATAAATTGCCGGTATAAAAAATTTATAAAAATTATTAAGCGGCGGGAATGTTTCAAGTTTTGCATTCAAAATTTTGAAGCTTGAACTACTTAATGAATCGGATGCAAAAATATCAAGACCGCATTGATCTGCTGATATCATATTTGTCGGGGGCATCAGGAATGCCTCTATTCTTATGGAATCAATTGCTTTAGGCATTTCATAAACAATATATGAACCTTTTATACCTTTTAACCTGCTGTTGTCTTCCTTAGCTTTATATGAATCCTGGTATGAAAGAAAAGTCAGATTGTCCGATTTCTCAATGAATTTAGAAGAATCATTCATCTCATCAATAAATTTTATATACGTGACGCTAACAGGTCCCACTTCATTTGATGGTGCAGATGAACCTGAAACATTCTTAGCTATTATTCTGTAAAAATAACTTTTGCCCAGTTCTGCAGTTGTATCACTAAATAAAGGACGAAAAACAACATTTCCGTCACTCACGTTATCTGCTATTGTTACCCAATTATCAGCACCGTTTGCTTTTCTTTCAACAGAATATGATGAAGCTCCTGTCGAACCTTGCCATGAAATGTCATACACATCATTTATATCCAATAAAGTTGGGGGATCTGGAATGGGAAGAGGCGGCTCATTTTCATTATTAATTTTATAAGCACTCTGTCTCATAAAGTTCATTATTTCCTTTTCATCGTATCTTTGGCCGGATGAAAAACCCGGGAAACGATACGCACTAACTCCATAATTTTCACCGTGCTGATAAAATCCTCCATCCCTGCTATGGAATCTTAAGCTCCAGATCATAATTCCAGAAAGATCATTATTTATAGTTGTGTCAATAATAGCTTTAACATCTTTAAATATAGGATAACCGAATTCACCGACAAAATATGGTTTCTTTCCTTCAGTTAATTTTTTTATCTGCGGGATCCCTGTCTCTGCTCGTGATACCGGTCCATAGAAATGAGTTGTTAAAACATCAAAACTCGTATCCTGAACTGCTTCTTCGTTAAGCCTATAGAGACCAACAATAACTAGATGATTCTTGTCAATACTTTTAATATAGTCTGCAATTTTTTTATGCCAAGATTGGGGAGCATTGAGTTCATTACCGGTTTCCCAGCCAAGTATTGATTTATCATCTTTATACAGAATACCCGTGTAAGTATTTTTTCTATTTAATACAAAACTAATTGTTTTTTCAAAATCAGAGATTAACTGCGGGTCAGTCCAAAAATCATCCGGTTTTTTCCCTCTGGAGGCGGCATACTCTGCCTTCCCGCCCCACCATAACCAATTGTCAACAAACGGAATAATTAATCTCACCCCTTCTTCATTAGCAACTTGTAGAACTTTATCCAGTGCTCTAAAAGCTTTCTCGTTAAATTTTCCCGGACCTTCAACGTAACGGATAATATTTTTTGATTCCCCGGGCCTTCGTACCGATAAAACATACATTCTGGTCACTTTACCGCCAAGTACTTTTATAGTCTTTAGAGCATCCCTTATTTCATACTCTGTCGGGAGTCTCCAGGGATTTGCGGCTTCAAACGGGAAATAGTCTTCTATATAAAGCAGATTAGGAATATTGAAGGAAACAAATTTCAACTCTTTATCTCCCTCCATTAATTTATCTTTTTTTGCAGTAACAAAAGATTCAAACTGACTTGTTGTTCCGCAATGAATTAATAGAAGGCTGAAAAGTAAAGAAATTGCATAGGTTAATTTTTTCATATTTTTCATTCAAAATGGTTTTCGAGACATGATATTTAACAAACGACAAAGAATATACCATTATTTCTGAGATTTCTGATAATTATTATTTTAAATAATTATATTCAAACTTATGCACGTATAATCAATTTGTAAAGTTAATTTGCAACTTTGTGAATTATTTATCCATTCGACTGTATTAAACAAAACAGGAATTTTTATTTAAAAACATTATCATTTTTATAAAACAATATCATAATCATAAAACTATTGCCAAAAATTTTAACAATACTCAATAAAATAATTAGTACAAAATTTGTAGAAACTCATTAGTGTTTTATGACTAATCAAGAGGTAATCCATGACGAACCAAAAAGTCCGACCTGCCATTATCCAGAATAATTCTAGTTTACTAAATGAGCTTCTGGAATCCCTTAGTCAAAACTTATTAGAAAAATGGTATCCCCTTGCTGTTGATAAAAAAAACGGAGGTTATTTTACAAATATTTCGTATGACTGGAAAATTGAGCCCGTTCAACATAAGATGATTGTTACACAAGCAAGACATATGTGGACGGCATCAAAAGCTGCAATGTTTTTTAATAATAAAATTTACAATGATGCAGCGGTACATGGATATGATTTTTTAAAGAATTATATGTGGGATAAAAAATACGGTGGATTTTTCCAGATGAGAGATTATAAAGGAGAGTTCACGGATTATCTCGGCTTCAATAATGAAAAAAGAACATATGGAAATGCATTTGCCATATATGGATTAGCAGCTTTGTATGGGCTGATAAAAGATGCAGAAATTTTAGATTTTGCTAAAAAAGCTTTTAAATGGATTGAATCTAATTCTTTTGACCGCAAGCTAAACGGTTACTTTCAATTTCTAACTAAAGAAGGAAAACCTTTTGATAAAAACAGTAAATATAAAACTATAGCCGATGATGCTGTTGAAGTCGGTTATAAAGATCAAAACTCTTCTATCCATCTGCTCGAAGCATATACTGAATTATATAATGTTTGGCCTAATGAAGAACTCCGAAGAAAACTTTATGGTTTATTAATCTTAATAAGGGATGTTATCACCACTTCAAAAGGTTATATGAATTTATTCTTTGAATATGACTGGACTCCAATTTCCCATAAAGATGCTCTTAAAGAAATTAGAGAAAAGAACTATCGACTGGATCATGTTTCGTTCGGACATGATTATGAAACAGCTTTCTTAATGCTTGAAGCTTCACATACGCTCGGGTTGGAGAATGATATCGATACTCTTAAAATTGCAAAGAAAATGGTTGATCATGCAATTGTAAACGGGTGGGATAACGAAAACGGCGGATTTTATGATGCCGGATATTATTTTGCAGGGGAAAGTAACTGCACTATAATACAACCGACAAAAAACTGGTGGGCGCAGACCGAAGGATTGAATATACTTTTAATTATGTCAAATCTTTTTCCGGATGAAGAAATATATCTTGATTATTTTAATAAGCAGTGGAATTATATAAAAAATTATTTGCTTGATGAAGATAATGGCGGCTGGTTTGAAGGGGGTCTAGATAAAGAACCGCATTTTAAAACAGGATCAAAAGGACACATCTGGAAATGCTCCTATCATACCGGGAGAGCTCTGATGAATTGTGTAAAAATTTTGGCAGGCAAGAATTTTTCTTTAATGAAAAATAAAGGCTTTGTGAAAGCAAAAGAAAATTTTGATGATTTCTTAAAACATTGGAAGAAAAACACAGAAAGTCTATCTATAAAAAATTACTTGTAGAGTATGTAAAATTTGTATTCCCTACTTTAAAAAAGAAATGCTGTACAAAATACACAGCACTTCCAAGGAGGCACAGATGAAAATTCTATGATTATAAATTTTTCATTATTTCCAGATTCTTTGAAATTAATTTGTTTCTTTGCTTAACGCACTCTGCACTTCTTAAAGCATCAGGAGGAGTATTTAAAACATAATCAAGCAGTAAATCAACTTTTGAAACGGCAACATGCATTCTTGTATCAGAAGAACCGTAATAAATGAAAACTTCATCGTTATTTCTTTTAACCCATCCATTACTGAAGACTACATTAGAAACATCACCGACTCTTTCCTCCCCTTCCGGTGCAAGGAAATAGCCACCGGGTTTGGAAATAACTTTATTAGGTTCCTCTAAATCAGTTAAAAACATATATAGAACATATCGCAAACCTGCAGCAGTATTTCTAACTCCGTGGGCCAGTTGCAGCCAACCTTTTTCGGTTTTTATTGGAGCAGGACCTAAACCGTTTTTAACTTCTTTAATAGTATGGTAAATTCTGTCATCAATTATAGTCTCGTTATTAATAACTGCATTTTTTATATTATCAGCTAAACCCCATCCTATCCCCCCACCGGTTCCTGTACTTATAAATCCGTCCTGCGGCCTAGTATAAAAAGCATATTTTCCGTTAACAAATTCCGGGTGTAAAACAACATTCCGCTGCTGGGGAGATTTGGTTTTTAAATCCGGAAGTCTTTCCCATTTTACAAGATCTTTTGTCCTTGCAATACCTGCCTGCGCTATAGCTGCTGAAGTATCACTTTCAGGTGCATCGGGATCTTTTCTTTCGGTACAGAATATGCCGTAAATCCAACCATCTTCATGCTGCGTAATTCTGACATCGTAAACATTAGTATCCGGATCATTGGTTTCAGGTATTGTAACCGGGAAATCCCAAAATTTAAAATTATCTACACCATTTGGAGATTCTGCCACAGCTAGGAAAGATTTTCTATCGCAGCCTTCAACCCTCGCAACTAATAAAACTTTTCCATTAAGCTCAATTGCACCAGAGTTAAATGCTCCGTTTATTCCTAATCTTTCAATTAAATTCGGATTTGAATTATAATTGAGATCATACCGCCAAAATACAGGTGCATGAGCACCGGTTAGAACAGGATATTTGTATCGATAAAAAATTCCGTTGTTTTCTTTTATCTTTTCATTCTTCCTTGTAATTAGTTTCTCGTGTTCGTCTAATAATGTTTTTAATCTTTTATCAAATTGAGCACGGTTCATTTTTTCCCTCTTTTATTTCGAATATACAACTTTCTCTTCAACATCTATTTGTTTATCCTTTTCGCCGTAGTTTTGTTCAAGCTTATTCCACCAGGTGAATTTTAGTATTATAGTTGTAATTAATAAAATGAATATCCCCACTATCATATAGCCGGTTTTATGTATTACCATATAAACAGGTACTGCCATCAAAGAAAGCTGCCAGATTATCCCAACGACAACATTAAACATATCCTTACCAAAGTTTTTGTTTTTTTCAAACTCCGGATGCTCTTTTATAACTTTTTCAAAAACAGGTTTCCAAAAACCCCATGGCCTTACATTCATATAGAAATTTTTAAGCGTATTGTAATCATTAGGTGGAGTTAACAATGTTCCGGCTATACTTCCAATCAATGAAAGAAGAAGCACAAGCGGAAAACCCTGTAATGAATTTAAACTTGGGAACAATAACGGAACAATAAATAAAGAAGCAAGTCCTGCAACCATACCCCAGAAATAACCATACCCGTTAAATCTCCACCAATACCACTTTAGAAAGTTTGCAGTTGTATAGCCGCCCCAGAGGGAATTAACTATCCATAAAGTAACTTGATCAACCGATTTTGTCATATAGCCAAATAGGCATCCAACAATAACAACGGCAAGTGAGACTATATAGCTCATTCTTACATAAACTTTTTCATCTGCATTGGGTTTTATAAATCTTTTATAAATATCATTAACCAGGTAAGCAGGAGCTGCATTAACAGTTGCAGCATAAGTTGACATAAAAGCAGCAACCAAACCAGCAACTAAAAGTCCTCTTAATCCATTAGGAACAAAGTCCCTTATTGCAATAGGAAGTAAAGATTCAAAATTAAAATTTCCTCCCATTGCTTTAATTTGCGGGATATAGAAACCTATTGCCAAAACTGTTAATCCTGCAATCATCATATATCTTGGAAAAAATAAAGCAATGTTTACCATCCCACTCATTTTTGAAGCTTCAACAGGATTTTTTGTGGATAATATTCTTTGCATATCATAATTCGGAGCAGGTCCGGCTAAGCTTACAAGGAAACCTTTAAACAAAACCATCATAAAAAAGAAACCGAAGATAGAGTAATCATCACTTGCAATTTTTGCATTAAGATCGGGTAAAATATGAGACCAATCAAGATTCAATTTCCAATGAAAAAATAGTTGATCCCAGCCCGCAGGTAATACTGCATTTAAAGTTTCCGGACTTACTTTATAAAAAGCAATAATTCCGATTGCAATCGATGCGATAGTCATTATTATGAACTGTATAATCTCTGTTAAAACAACGCTATACATACCCCCTTTAATTACGTAAATTGCAGCAATAAACATTATTATTAATGCATACGTATTTGCCGAAAAATCCCACGGTAGAAATGTTTTAAAGAATAATCCGGAACCTTTAAAAGCATATGCCAAAAATCCGATAACACTTACAATAGCAAAAATTACAATAACTATTTGAGAAAGAATTGCTCCGCGTCCTTCTCCAAACCTGGTTTTAAGCCATTCAGCACCGGTCATTACATTTGATCTTCGCAACCAGGCTGAAAGAAACACCATTAAAAAGATCTGGTTGAATATAGGCCAGGCCCAGGGGATAAAAAGACTTTTCAAACCATAAATAAAAAAAAGCATAACCAGCCAGATTGTTCCTGTAATATCAAACATACCCGATGCATTTGATATCCCCAAAATCCACCATGGAATTTTATTACCGCCCAGAAAGTAGCTGTTTATATTTTTAGAAGCTTTCTTACTTATATATAAACCTAAAAGAACAATTAATACCAAATAAGCTACTACTATTGATATATCAAGAATACTTAATGTCATTCAATTTATTCTTTGTTTTATTTGTTTAAATCGGCATAAACAATGCCAGTAAAAAATGTTTAATTCAATATTAAAAGTGTATTCGGAACATATTTAACTTTATCTATTGCTTTATCAAAATAATAATGCTTTATAGATTTAATAACTAAAATAATTTCGAAAATATTAATTCTTCAATTCAATAATCACAAATACTAAATTTATTCAGATAGTTTTTCGGCATAATTTTGTATTTTGAAATCAAAAATATTTTACGAAATCAAAAAAAAGTATTCTAAGCAAAAAAGTCCGGCAGGTTTAATTTCAAAATAAAGGTAATTATGAATAAATATATTTCGATACTTTTTATATCTTTTGCAGCATTTATTTATAACATCTATCCGCAGGAAGTAAATTTTAATATTACGGTTAATGATTCACTTAAACCTATTAGTACTTATATATACGGAACCAACCAGCTTTTAAACGGGGGAGAAAATTGGGCTTCAAGAAGACTGGGGGGAAATAGATTAACAGGTTATAACTGGGAAAACAATGCATCAAACGCAGGAAGCGATTACAACCAGCAAAGTGACAATTACCTTACCTGGATAGCTGGTATTCCTAGTGATAGTGAAAATGTTCCCGGAATTGTTACTACAAATTTTCATAATCAGTCCCTTCAACTCGGTACATATTCCTTGGTTACACTTCAAATGGCTGGTTACGTAGCAAAAGATAAAAACGGTCCCGTTTCTGAAGCTGAAACTGCTCCTTCTCCCCGCTGGGCTACTGTAAAATTTGAAAAGGATTCTTCATATTCTTTAATTCCAAATACTTCTGATACGGTTGTTTATGAAGACGAATATGTAAATTTTCTTGTGAATAAATATGGAATGGCAAATACTGCAAACGGCATAAAAGGATATGCTTTGGATAACGAGCCCGCATTATGGCCCTCAACTCATCCTCGAATTCATCCTCTACAAACTACCTGCCGGGAAATTATTCAAAAGTCTATTGCTCTCTCAAAAGCTGTAAAGGATATTGATTCCTCTGCAGAAATATTTGGACCTGCACTCTATGGCTTCAGTGCTTATCAGACATTTCAAGGTGCACCTGATTGGAATACAGTTAGATCTGGAAAAAGTTACTCATGGTTTATTGATTATTATCTTGATAAGATGAAAGAAGCTGAAGACAGCACAGGCAAAAGACTTCTCGATGTTCTTGATGTACATTGGTACCCCGAAGCAATCGGAGACAACAGAATTACGGATTCAGATGCCAATACCATTGCTGATCAACTCGCCAGAGTTCAAGCACCAAGAACTTTATGGGATAAGAAGTATATTGAAAATAGCTGGATAGGGACATATGGAAAAGCGCATCTTCCGCTTATTCCTAATTTGATGAATTCTATTAATAAATATTATCCCGGAACTAAACTTGCATTTACCGAATTTTCATACGGTGGTGAAAATGATATTTCAGGTGCAATTGCTATGGACGATGTCCTGGGCATATTCGGAAAATATGGAGTTTATTTCGGCACTTTTTGGGAAATAAATTCTTCATCAAATTATGTATCCGCCGCTTATAAAATGTACAGAAACTATGATAGTAATAATTCAACCGTAGGGGATAATTATCTTCCCTCACAGACAAGTGATAGTGTTAACTGCTCAATTTACGGCTCTACAAATAATGGGGATGAAATTCATCTTATAGTAATAAATAAAAACTTTGATAAAGATATAGTGGGGAATTTTTCTGTTACTTCCCCAAAACAAATATTAAGCGGTAAAGTTTGGAAATTGGATAGTACGAGTATTAATATATCTCAAATTGATTCCATAACTAATATTACAGGGAATACCTTTTCATATACTATCCCTAAAAAATCTATTTGCCATTTTGTATTAAAGATGGCTTATGTACTTAGTGTAAGTGAAAATAAGAATTTACCAGGTAATTTTTATTTGAAAGCTTACCCAAATCCATTTAATCCATCCTGTAAAATCGAATATAATACTCCGGGTAATTCTATTTCAAATATTGATATTATTTCTGTAACAGGACAATTAATCAGAAGTTATAACCGTCTCTCTCATCACGGAATTTTATACTGGGATGGAACAAACGAAAATAGCCGGAAAGTTGCCACAGGTGTATACTTTGCAATTTTAAGGAATGGCTATCATAATTCAACACAAAAATTAATTTTATTAAAATAAAATATTTTACTTGACAGATGAACTTTAAATTTATATATTAACTTTGTTTTTCAAAGTACTTTATTTTCAGGAGGGAATATGGACTCAATATCGGCTCAAGAAGAACTTTCTTTTATTAAAAAAATAATTGAAGATAGTAAAAGAATTTTAATTATTGACGGCAAAAGTTTTATTTTCTGGGGCATAATTGGCTCAATAGGACTTTTGGCTACTTACTTTCTTATTATAACAGAAAACTATTTCTTAATAAACTGGGCTTGGGTAATTGTTATTGGTTTTGGCTCTCTTTATACAGTTCTCTATTATTCAAAAAAGGCTAAGATTTATAAATCACGAACATTTGCAGGCAAGATAATGAATTCTATTTGGATGGCAATGGGGATTGCTGCAACAATTTTAGGTTTTGCAGGTGGCATGTCCGGAGCTATTCATGGAATATTTATCTCTCCTTCAATCAGCACTGTTGTTGGAGTCGCGTATTTTATTAGCGGAATAGTTTATGATTCCAAATGGATGACAGCTCTTTCTGCAGGCTGGTGGATAGGAGCCGTCATTATGTTTTTATTCCCCGGTATGCATTCCATTTTAATTATGGCAGGTATGATGATAGCATTTCAAATCGCTCCGGGATTGGTTTTGTATAGAAAGTATAGTGCTGAATTTTCCAGTAAAATGTTATGAACCAATTCGATTACAAGCAACTGGACGATATAATACATTCAAGGATCCGGTTGGCAGTTATGTCTGTACTTATTTCAATTGATGAAGCTGACTTTACTTTACTTCGAGAACAAGTTAATGCAACCGACGGTAATTTAAGTACTCATTTAAAGAAATTGGAAGAGGCAGGATATATAGACGTAAAGAAAAGTTTTATCAATAGAAAACCTTTATCCAGATATCTACTTACTCAAAAAGGAAGAAAAGCTTTTTCTATTTATATTGAAAAGTTAGAAAATATGATAAAAAAATAATCAGCTCCTGATAATTATTCAGTCTTCAGAAAAGTATATTTTAGAAATTAGAGAAAAAAAATTCATTAAAATTTATATATTATCTCTGTTGTATACAAAAATTTTTTAAGTAAAACAATGGATGAATCTATAATATTTGTATGCTTAATTCTTCTTACATTATACGGTTATTCAATTAAGTATATAAATAATGGAAGACATAAAGTTGAAAGTAATTCTGATATACAAAATAAAGAAATCGAATTAAAAAATTATATCGGTTCGAAAATTTTATTAGTGGGAGAAACCGGTTTGTTTTCTCTCTTACTAAGTATTGTCCTTCAAAGCTTTAAATTTTACTTAATATCGATATGGGCTTTTATATCGTTCTTTATCATTATACAAGCTTTTCATACTGCTGAAAAATTATCTAGATTAAAATAATTTATTCATAATGAGGGATTAAAATTGGCTAAAAAAATTAATTCTCCATCAATTGTGACTGCTTCAGGTAATAAACCTAAAAAGATTGAAGAGTTTGTTGGAAGAGTAAATTCAAATACAACTTCAGTTAGTATTGCACGGATGAAAAGTCCATCAGGCTGGGTGGAACCAGGGCAAAAACCGGAATTTGATGAGTATACAATTGTTCTTAAAGGAATGTTAAGAGTTAAAACCGATAAGGAAACAATAGATGTCCAAGCAGGAGAAGCAATAATTGCAAATAAAGATGAATGGATTCAATACAGTACTCCCGGAAATGATGGAGCAGAATATATCGCCGTTTGCTTACCGGCTTTTTCACCCGATACTGTACATAGAAATGAATAGGAACTGAATCAATTTAGATTAGAGAAAAGACAAATTAATTCCAAAATCAAAAATGTTTGATAAGCATACTTTTTAATTTCTCGAATATTTCCCTTTATCAATTAATTCCATAACCAAATTTACCAAAGTTTCTTTCAAAAATGGTTTCGATAAATAATGAGTACATCCTTCCTCTATCAATTTTTCTTTATCGCCGTACATTGCATATCCTGTAATAGCAACAAAAGGAATATCCTTATACCCATTATTCTCTTTTATTCTTTTCATAACATCTAAGCCGCTCATTCCATTTCCCAAATTTATATCCATTAGTATTGCCGAATATTTCTTTTGTAAAGCCATTTGGATAGCCGTTGAACCATCTTTAGCATAATCAACTTTACAAACTTTTTTAAGATAAATCATAACAACTGCCTTATTCATTTCATTATCTTCAACTAAAAGTATTTCCGGAAGGTTGTTTTTATCTTTAGCCATTTGTTCCTCATTTTCATCTTTGTTTTCTGAAACTGCCGGCAAATAGACAGTAAAGGTTGCTCCTTTCCCAAGTTCACTTTCTACAGTTATATATCCGTTCAGCATCTCAACCATCTTGTTTGCAACAGTCAGCCCTAATCCATTACCTTCAAAGCTTCTTGTTCTCCCCTCGCTTGCCTGCCTGAAATCTTCGAAAATAATTTTTTGTTTCTCTTTTGATATTCCAATACCGGTATCTGAAATTTTTACAATTCCCCATGTTGAATTATTTTCAATAATTTTATCTGTCTCAATCGATATTTCACCTTTTAATGTGAACTTAATTGCATTATCAATAATATTATTCAGCACCTGGTTGACCAATCTGTCATCAGCCGAAACATATAATTTCCTATCATTAAAATGAAGATTTAATTTTAATTTCTTATCAGCTAAACGATCATGAAAATTCTTAATAAGTTCTTCGACTTTTTCCAAAATGTTAATATTAACCAAATTCATATTGATTTGTTTGGATTCTAGCTGGGAAAAGTCCAAAATCGATTCTAATGTACTAAGTAATCTTTTCCCTGATTTAATAAGCAGATCCACTATTTCGATTTTATTTGGTTCAGTTAATTCATCCCTAAGTATCTGTGAAAATCCAAGAATGCCTACCATAGGTGTTCTTAATTCATGACTCATATTGGTAAGGAAAACAGATTTCAGCATGTTCATTTCTTCTGCTTTTTCTTTAGAACGAATTAATTCGAATTCGGTTTTTTTACGCTCGGTAATATCTTCTTGCAAAGCTAAAAAGTAAATTGTTTTCCCTTCAGTATCTTTTACCGGTGAGATTAAAGCCGATACCCAGAAAAATTCTCCCGACTTCTTTTTGTTTTGAAACTCTCCTGTCCAATCATTTCCGCTTAATATAGTATCCCAGAGTTCTTTATAATCCGAAGGTCGTTTTAACCCGGAAGATAATATCCTGGGATTTTTCCCTACAACTTCCCCAAGAGAATACCCGGTAACATCCTCAAATTTCGGATTGACATATTCAATATTCCCATCAATTGAAGTAATAACAACGGAAATTGGACTTTGTTCAACAGCACGGGAAAGCTTAAGAATTTGTTCTTCAGCTTTTTTCTTATAAGTAATATCTTCAATTGAAGATATAAAAATATCCTGGTCATAAATGGGAATTATTGAAAGTGTAATGTATTTTTCAACTCCATTTGCAGAAATAATCCTTATATTATCATATTTCAATTTTGAATAATCATGTAATTTAATACCGTCGTAAATTTTTAGTTTTAATTCTTCTAAATAATCAACGTTATTTAAAATTCCATTATCGAGAATTTGATAAAAATATTTTATTTGATCTTTGGAATAACCAAATATTCTTTCAAATTTATTATTAACTAGTATAATCTCTTTTGTTTCAATCTTACTTACTACTAAACCAGTGTGAATATTTTCAAGAACCATTTCAATAAATTCATTCCGCTCATTCAATTGAATTTCGGCTATCTTTTTTTCAGTAATATCTCTAGCAATGATATCAAAACCAATAACTTTATCATTTTCTATAAGTGTAGTATTGCTTTGTGCAAACCAAATAATTTTGCCTGATTTTGATTTGAACGGATATTCTATAAATGTAGTTTTTTCTTTTGTTAAATACTGTTTCATCAATTTAGATTTGCAGAACTTCTTATAATGAGGTAAAACAAGATCATAAAAATTCATAACTTTCAATTCCTCAATTGAATATTCTGAAATTCTTAAAGCGGTATCATTTGCATATTTATATCTCCAGTTAATATCTAAACCGAAAATAACTTCCGAAGCATTTTCAACGACTTCCCTATATTTTTTTTCAGATTCCACAAGGGCATTTTTAGTAATTGATTTTTCAGTTATATCATGTAAGACTAAAACAATCCCATCTATATTTGATCTTTCATCCTTAATTAATGAGACATTGGGTTCAACAATTCTAATGTTACCATCTGAAGAAGAAATTCTTATATTATCAGGGAAATCATCTGTTACACCCGTGGCTATTAAATATTTAATCGCATTATGAGCAGAATTATAGACTTCTATATCAAAAATATTTAATACCTCTAAAACATATTTACCTATCGCTTCAGTATAATTACACGATGTCAATTCTTCAGCGGCAGGATTTATATAATTAATTTTACCGTCACTATCCGTTGCAATAACAGCGTCGCCGATATTCTTAAGTGTGGTAGATAATCTTCCTTCGCTGTCCCGCAGTTTTCTTTCCATATTATGCTTGTAAAGAGCGATTTCAATTGAGGTATGTAATTCTCTTTCCTCGAAAGGTTTAACGATATACCCATATGGTTGGGCAATTTTAGCTCTTTCCAAAGTGCTTGAATCGGTAAATGCAGTCAGAAAAATTATGGGAATATCATACATCCCTTTTATTTTTTCAGCAGTTTCAACACCGTCAAATGGTCCTTTTATATTAATATCCATTAATATAATATCCGGTCTTTTTTCAGCGGTGAGCTTAATTGCTTCAGGGCCTGAAACAACAATTCCGCAAACTAAATAACCTAAATCAGTTAACCTGCTTTGTAATTCAAGAGCAACTATAGACTCATCTTCAACAATTAATATCTTTTCCATATTCTTTTAAATATTTGAAACCTCTCAACTTCTGCTTAATGGTAATGTAAAACTGAAAACCGATCCTCTTCCAATTTCCGATTTAACAAAAATTTCCCCCTTATTTATTTCAACAAATTCTTTACAGAGAATTAATCCAAAGCCACAACCTTCTTCATTTTGAGTTCCCAAAGTAGAAACATTTTGATCTATCTGGAATAATTTTCCTATTGTATCCCGGCTAATGCCTACCCCGTTATCTTCAATATTTATTTCCACGAATTTGTCTTTTTCTTTTACGGATATAACTATTCTCCCTTCTTCTTTTGTGAATTTAATTGAATTAGATATAAGGTTTCTAAATATTGTTTCAACCATATTTAAATCTGCGAAGACATTTATTTCCGTATTTATTTCAGTTTCTAAGGAAATATTTTTATTTAAGGCATTCCCTTTATATAAATCAATCATTTGATAGGTAACCGTTTTTAAATTAAATGACTCAGGATTAAACTTAATTCTTCCTGTTCTAATTCTTGCCCACTGCAGTAGGTTTTCCAAAAGGTTAAATGTTACTTTTGCAGATTTCAATAAATTACTCGAAATCCCTTTCAATTCATCGGTTGATATAGTGCTATATTCGGAAGCTAAATAATCTGTTAGTCCTAACAATGAAGTAAAGGGACTTCTCAAATCATGAGCAATTATAGAAAAGAATTTATCTTTACTAGCATTCAATGCCTTTAATTCTTGTTCGGATTCATTCAGCTTCTGATTAAGACCGGAAAGTTCAATTGTTTTTTGTTCTAAAATGTTTTCACTTTCCTTAATTTCGGAAAGATATTTTAACATCTCTGCCTGTGCTGATTTTTGTTCGGTTATATCCCTAATAATTATAATGCATTCATCTCCCGAGTTTTCCGGTTGATTTGAGGGTAAATTTACAATCCTGATTTCTTTATAATTTACTTGTTTATCTATAAATATGTTATGTTCAAATATTTGTATTTGTCCGCTGCTTATTGCGTTTTCAGAAAAGACTGAAATTTTATTTGCGAGTTCTTTTTCGAATATGTTAAATATTTTTTTTCCAAGTATATTAGCATTGTGAAAAAGTGCTTCGGAATCATGAACATGAAAGTCTAAGACTGTACCATCTTTTTGATAACGAAGAACAATATCCGGAATGGCTTTTAAAAGAGTTTTTATTCTCTGTTCACTTTCTCTCAGTGCATTCTCTGTTTTCTTTAAACCCGTTATATCGGAAGCAACAGATAGTACCAACTTTCTATCCCCATCCTGGCTATCAATAGCTCTTTTAAATGTTTGAAGAAGATGTACTTTTCCATTAGCATCAATCAATTTATCTTCCGGAAGATAAATTTCTTCAAGTGAATTTATCACCTGCATTTCTATTTCTCTTTGATAACTAATTTCTTCACTATCAAAAAAATCAACATCGTGCTTACCTATAATTTCATCAATGTTTGTTCCCAGAGCTTCAGCGGTTGCTTTATTGGTAAGTTCAAATTTTCCTTCAACATCTTTAACGGAAATGTAATTCGGATCAGTATCGATTATTTGCCTCAAAAAAACTCTTTGCTTTTCAATTAATTCTTTAGCATTTATCTTCTCAGTAATATCCCTGAATACTAGTACGATGCCGGATATTTCTCCGTTTTCATCTTTGATGGGTGCAGAGCTAAAATCAATCGGAGTTTCTTTACCGTTTTTTCCTATTAAGGTTATATTAGATAACCCGGCTATAGACAGATAGCGAAGAGTTATTAAAATAGGATTATCTTTATCTTTGATTTTAAAGATATCATTGATTTCTCTTCCGTAAGCTTCATCGTAATTCCATTCCGTAAGATCTTCTGCAACACGATTTATTATTTTTATAATTCCTTTAGAATCCGTAGCAATTAAGGCATCACCTATACTCTTTAAAGTGGTGGACAACCAATGCCTGCTTTCTTTTAATTTTTTCTCCATTCCATGTTTATAGAGTGCCATTTCAATTGTTGAAAAAAGCTCTCTTTCTTCGAAAGGCTTTATAACGTATCCGTAAGGTTCGGTTATTTTTGCTCTTTGGAGAGTATCATCATCAGTATGAGCAGTTAAATAAATAACAGGGATGTCCAATTCATTTTTTATTCTCGCAGCAGCATCAATTCCATCCATTTCACCTTTAAGTCTAATATCCATCATTATCAGGTCGGGATGAGACTCTTCCGCTTTTTTTATGGCTTCCACCCCGGATGGTGCATAACCAACAACATTATATCCTGTCTCTTCCAGCCGGTCTTTTAATTCCAACATTACTATATTGTTATCTTCAACTATTAATATTGACGCATTTGACATTTAATTACCTTCTCTAAACAATTGTTTCTTCAAATTTTATTGTATATGCGGTTCCCGAGCTTAAATCTATTTCTATCGTACCTTCTAGTTGGTCTACCAATGTCTCGACTAATTGTATGCCAAGCGAATGTTCCTTTTTTTCATTAATATCAGGACCAATCCCGATTCCGTTATCCCCCACGAAAAGCAGCAATTCATTATTACCGTTTTTATTGAAATCAATATTTATTATATAATCATTACCCTGTTTTCCCATTTCGGGGAAAGCATGCTTAAGCGAATTTGAAACAAGTTCATTTATAATTAATCCACAAGGTACCGCGCTATCTATACTAATATTAATATCATTGATGTTAATATTTAACTTGATGATTTCGCGGTTTATGCCGTAGGAGCGGAAAAGATCAACCATTAAACTTTTTACGTAGTCGTTAAAATTAATTTTCCCCAGGCTTTTGGATTGATATAGTCTTTCGTGAATAAGGGCAATTGATTTTATTTTATTTTGACTGTCTTTAAACATATCTAAAGCTTCTTTATCCTTTATCTTTTTAGAATTTAGATAAAGAAGACTTGATATGACTTGTAAATTGTTTTTTATCCTATGATGTATTTCCTTAAGCAACACTTCTTTTTCAGATAATGAATTCTGTAAATTTTTTGCATGTTCTTTTATCTTTACTTGAAGAAGTGCATGGTAAATCGCTATTGCCAGCTGATTGGCAACAACGGACAAAATTTCTTTATGTTCTTCACTAAAAGAATCGGCTTCTGTAGAGGAGACTGCAATTGTACCAATCAATTGTCCATGTATCAAAAGCGGAACAGATAAACATGCCTTTATTCCTTCACCAAAATAAATTTCATTATAAAAGACATTATCTACCAATATATTTTTACAATCCATTAAGTGAATTTCTTTTTCCAATTCAAGATCAAAATTTTCTTTTAATGGAATTTCAACTTTTGATATCGGATCAAAATTATCGCATTCAAATTTCCTGTTAAAAATTATTGCAGTATTATTATGTTCATCAAATAAAGCAATAGAAGATTTAGAACTGTAAGCAAATAATTTTTTCAAATGATTTAAAACTTCCTTCGTTATATCTTCTACAGATTTTGCTGATATAATTCCTCGATAGATCTTGTCGAGTGCTTCCAATCGAATGTTATATTGTGTTAGTGCATTTTCAGCCAGCATTTTTTCTTTAATTTGTACTTGCAAAACCTTATTTATTTTTTCTAATTCGGCAGTTCTTTGTTCAACTTTTCTTTCAAGGTTATCCTGTGAACTTTTTAACGAGTCAGCCATTTTATTAAAAGAATAGGCAAGTCTTCCTATTTCATCTTCACTTTCTATACTAACTCTAACACTCAATTCACCATCCGATATTTTTTGCGCAACATTTTCTAGTTGACGAATAGGGCTTGTAAGTTTATTTGCAAAATAAATTGAAACAACAAAAGCAACGAAAATAGATATTACGGCCAGCCAGATTATCCTATAATACAAATTTTCCATATTCTGATTAAAACTTTTTACAGACAATCCGATATTTATTCTGCCCCAATCATTACCGGAATATTTGAAAGGATAGGAATAATGAAAAACTTTCTGATTTACCAGATAGCTATAAGTAAATTGTGAAGTTGATTCTTTAGTATTAGGAAGATTAGGATCGCCTCTAATTATCTCTTGGCTCCATCCATTTGCTGTTTGTACTAAAGAAAAACCATCTTTTTTTGTAATTATAATATAAAGGATAGAATTACTTTGTTTGATAATCTTTGAACAATAATCTACAATAAAACCATAATCCTTATTTATCATTGAAGAAGCAGTAACCTGTCCAATCGAATTGGCAATATCTTTAGCTTCGGACTTCATTCTCTCTTCCATTGCTGCTCTTTGAGCTGGTATTATCCCCAAAATAAATATGAAAAGCGTAATAATTATTAGAACCCACGATAGAACTGCAGTCTTTAACAATACACCTTTGCTTAATGTACTGTTAATCAATTCATTTGATTTATGCTTTAACTTTATAAACAGGATCATTTTGACTTACTTTTCGTATAGATAATTATTGTTAAAAGAGAAAGAAATTGTTTTCAACGGGTAATTGATTGAAATGTAAACGAAAAATAAGCATAAGTTCAATTTTAATTTTTTGGATACCATACGTGATCTCCGGATTACTAATTCCCTAAATATATTTTCTTAAATGAAAATTAAATACTTCCTCAGCATAAATATCCCTCGGGTTTTAATCATAACAGATAATCTCCTTGAGTGGACAATTATTCAAATATATTATCGTAACTTTTATGAATTTATTAACAGATTTGGGGGATTTTTATAAATAATCGA